>JAQWIR010000034.1 GCA_029248755.1 Porticoccaceae bacterium | reverse complement strand
TAGATCGTTTAGTGCCTCCTGATAGGGCTGAAAGCCCGGGCAATAAATATCACAGGCAACACCCTGATCTTGCTTATTGTTACGAGAAATTCTAGAAAGCTGCTCACGGCTATGCACAGCCACTTCAATATCACGTTTAGCCGCCAAATCCTTCAACTCTCTTACCGTCGAGCTATCGCGGTTAGATTTAGCCAAATGCAGTCTATAGATTTGCAGGCTTGGATCTCTTAGTACTTCAAGCACCGGGTTTCGACCATAAATAGTAATCATTTGATCAAAAACTTTTTTTCGTGCCAAATACTCAGCGCGGTCTTGGTTATTTTGGGCGTTACCTGATTTTTTACTCATAGGCTTTTTAAGCTAACAATGCTTGGTAAGCACGCAGCGCAGGGACCATTCCCATATTTAGCGAATCCACGGTAAATGCGTGACCAATCGAAACCTCTAAGAGATCTGGAATACTGGCATATTGGCCAAGATTTATAAGATTTAAATCATGTCCCGCATTAACACCAAGGTCAAGAGAGGCGGCTAGCTCAGCTGCTTTAAAATGTTGCTTAAAGATTGCCTCTAACTTGTCTGTTCCCCATGCCGCAGCATAAGGACCTGTATACAGCTCAATACGGTCAGCGCCCAATTTGGACGCTAATTTTATTTGTTCAAGATCAGGGTCCATAAACAAACTGACTCTAACGCCCATGGATTTAATTTGAGCAATTATCGGTATAAGCCGATCACCTTGTGACTTGAGATCAAAACCATGATCCGATGTAAGTTGGCTATCTGAATCAGGCACTAAAGTGCACTGTTCTGGGAGAGTTTCCTCAACCAGTGAAAGTAGTCCAGGATATTCGCCCAATGGATCAGCGAATGGATTTCCTTCAATATTAAACTCAACCTCATCAAGAGGAGCAACCAGTTGAGCAAGCTGACGAACATCATTCGGTCTTATATGGCGCTGATCAGGTCTAGGATGAACCGTAATACCATCCACGCCACAGTCGATACAGGTTTCAGCGAAATCCAAAATATTAGGGAAATTGCCCTCACGAGAATTTCGGATAAGAGCGATTTTATTAAGATTGATACTCAATGCAGTCATTGTATGCCTAATCTAAGCCTTTGGTTTATTCTTTGGGCCAGTTTTAATATCTTCTTTTGTGGTAGGTTTCGCGGGTTTACTTAAAATCACATGTGCCTTAATGATACTGATAGTTTTAACGGGAACATTACCATAGCGCGCCAAGTTTTTAGTCTCGGTAGAAGCAATTTTGTCTACAATATCCATGCCTTTTATAACCTTGCCAAAAACTGCATAGCCAGGACGGTCTTCTTGTCCATCTAAAAATGCATTGGTTTTATGGTTAATAAAGAATTGGCTGGTGGCACTATCAGGAATGCGAGTACGTGCCATAGCTACAGAATATTTAAGGTTTTTCAAACCATTATTTGATTCATTAATGATAGGGGGTTTATTTGGTGGTTTTTGAGTCATATCAAATCTAAACCCACCTGCTTGAATCATAAAATCTTTCATCACACGATGAAATATAACACCATTATAAAAACGCTCATTCACATAGCCTAAGAAGTTTTCGACACTAATCGGTGCTGCCTCAGGGTTAAGTTCTATAATAATTTCCCCTACATTAGTTTGCAGTGAAACCTTAGGTGCAGCTACTTGTGAAAAGCAAAGACTACTGACCAAAAGGGCCGAAATGCAGGCAAAATATTTAAATAATATGTACATGATTATCCTATTTTTATTAATGCCATTCAGACAGACGTTTTCTGCCGCGAACACGAGGAACTATAGCCGTTAAAATAGCCCCTAAAAACACCAAAAACCCGCCATAAAGAAGCGATTGGTTACCGGTATTATTTTGCAGATCATCAACATTTGCGTTAAGCACATCACGCTCCTCTTGAAGCATATGGTTATGCTTAACCAGCAACTGATTTTGTTCGTTAAGAGCAATCTCTTTGGACGAAACTAGCTTAATGTCAGTTAATTCCTTAGAGAGCTTTATTCGATCACCTTGAATATTAGAAATTTGCGCACGTAAACTTTCGACTAATTCAAAGGAATTCTGCATATCTAATTCAAGTCTACGGTTTTCACTTTGTAAGCGCTCAATTTCATTTGAATTCTCGGCTAAAATAGCACGTGCAATTTTGTTTTCGGTTAAATGTTGACGCCTAATCCAGCCGCGGTAGCCGCTATCAGTTGCTACTAAACTCCAGTCTTCCTCATGCTCGTATACAAAAAGTTTAGTTCCGCTCTTAAGCCCTTTGTGGACAATTTTACAGGTCGAGCAAGGCGAGCTTCTAAGGGGCACATAGAATTCATCAGAAATAAAACCTATGTCAGCATTTGTAGAAAGCTCTTCAGCTACATCACGTGTTTCTGAATAAGAAAAAGTTGAAAAAAGAATAATTGCTGAAACAAAGCTCAGTTTAAAATAGCTAATTGGTGGAAAGCTCATTGTTAAAAAACGCATTGATAAAACCCATGTAGGCCAAAATAATTAAAAAACAGATCATACCTGTAATTCAAGATGATTAATAACTTAAAGGTAACACTTAACCTAAGGTAAAACTTTCTTGAAGGGTTTTACCGTTACTCCAGCGTATACCCCAGCCGCCATATAGGGATCGTCTGCAGCCCAAGCCTCAGCAGAGGCAAGAGAATCAAATTCAGCAACGATAAGACTGCCAGAAAAGCCTGCAGCACCTGGGTCTTCACTATCTATCGACGGATGGGGTCCAGCAATAAGTAAGCGACCCTTATCGCGCAAATCATAAAGTCTATCTAAGTGTGCAGGTCGGGCTTTCCCTCGTTTTTCAAGGCTATTTTCAACATCCTCACTGATAATTGCATACCACATGTAAATTGATTCCTATTTAATTACTGATTAAGATTATTTTTGTTTCACTATATTTTCGAGTTCTAATCCAGTTAACTTTTTTATACCTCGAAAAAGATAAAAAACATTACCCATCATTACCCCCATTGCTGGGAGTGCAATCACTGGAAAACTCAATGCAGTCATCTTTCCAAGTTGCTCATTAAAGGCAACCGTACCCGGTTCAGCGGTTAAAATAATCACTGCGAGTAGATAATTCAGTAAAGATGAAAGGAAAAAAGAGCCCGCTAAAATCCAAGAGGCATTAATGAGTAGTTGATCAAACTCGGACTGACGGTTATGACTATCTAATGCTTGATTAATTCTGCTGACATCAAAAACTTTATCATTCAAAAGTAAGGTATGAATTAACGGTTGTGATGTTTTCAGTGAAAGCAGGGTTGCAACACCTAGTACGCCTGGAATTGAGGCCTCCTTAATCGCTATATAGATTGCATCCATTTCAAGTAGGCTGATACCGCCGGTCAAAGAAACGCTAACCACGCCTAAGCCCGAAAAGAAATTAAGTTTTCCTCGAGTAATAAAATCATGCAAACCGTAAATAAGAGGAAATGCCAATGCGACAATAATAGCTAACTTGATACCTAAATAATCTTCATTGCTCAGCTTGGTTAGTATCAGCGTGGGTAAAATAATATTGCATAGTAAATTTAGCAAAAGACTTTCTTGTTTTTCAGCGCGCTTGTTGCTGTGTATTTCTGGTTGATGGCTTTTCATATCACATATTTTTTAGTTAGGGCTATTTAAACCTAGTCCAATATTGTAACTGCAGGACAACAAAATTTCCTAATAGATAGCTGTATTTTGCAATTTAAGGAACAAAAAGTGTGAACTGTGTCTCAATACTGAAGAAACTATTCAAGTTAGTATTGAAATCAATGAATGGCTGTTCTATCAATTAATAAAATTAGGTTTTTTTTTGGAGTCAAGGTTGGTCAATGACTTCAAAGATTTCAAACAGTGACATTGTTACAAGTGATTTGAGGGTATTGCGATGCTTAACATTAGACATCAAAAGAATTGTTCTGAAAAAAAGACTGTGGCTAAAAATTTGGAGCCTCGTCAGGTTTTTGAAGATGCTATTTCTGAGACCTTAGTTCAGGAGTTTAGAGCTCCCTTAGGAGCAATGCTTGGCATGCTCGATTTATTGCTTACAACAGCGATGTCTTTGAAGCAAAAGGAATATCTAGAGGTTGCCTGCTCATCAGGGCGATCACTAATGACACTAATCGATTCGGTACTGACATTCTCCAAGATCCAAGCTGGAGCAGTCAGTCTAGTTGAGCAAGATTGCTATCTAGCAGAAATACTGGATGAAGTTGTTGCTCAATTAGCAGAAAAAACCCTCAAAAAGTCGATTAACTTAGGCTATGTTTTACCCAGTGATACGCCACCAGTGGTTATTACAGATCCAGGTAAGTTGAAACAAATATTGATTCAATTATTAGACAATGCCATTAAATTTACCCACTTCGGTGAAGTCTCTATCTATGTTGAGCTTGATAAAAATACACAGAATATTTTTTTTATTGTAAAAGATGGAGGTATTGGAATAGATAAACAGCATCACAAACAAATTTTTATACCTTTTTTTCAGGTTAATCCAGCCTCAGAAAAGGTATATCAGGGACTCGGTTTAGGTTTAACTATCGCCAACGAATTAAGCAAGATAATGAAAGGACAGCTCAGTTTAACTAGCAGGTTGGGTCGCGGAAGTATTTTTAAACTAAGATTGCCAATTCAGTTGGTTGAAGAGCAAGCCCCCGCATTTAAAAAGACAGAGTTAATTAACCAGAAATTTTTGTTAGTTACTCGTTCGCCAGTTATTAGAGATAGTGTCTCTCACAGCATAGAGTCATTAGGTGGCAAGATAACGATATCCAATTCAAGTCAAGATGCTCTCAAGCTTTTCTCGGGCTCGGAATTGACTCTTTATAGTGCGGTCATTATTGATGAGGATCTTGGAGATATTCCAATTCCTGAATTTTTTGGATTATTACAGGATGGTTTGTCTTTTGCCGATACTTTTGCACTTATTTTGTCTAATCCCTATTTCTCTTCCTATCATCTCGACGATCTCCAGGTTGCTCGTTTGGAAAAGCCACTGCTTTCATCGTCTCTTACCCAGATATTAATTAATCAGTTACCTCCAGAGACAGATGCTAAATTAATTAGCGCTCTAACTAATTTGGATAGTGCAGTCACTGCAAATGTACTTGTTGTAGAGGATAACCGAGTCAACCAGCAGATTATAGAGGCAATGTTGATTCGACTTAATTGTCGCCATCAGGTGACATCTAACGGCAAAAATGCAGTTGAAAAAGTTGTTTATGGTGATTTTGATTTGGTTTTGATGGACTGCAATATGCCCGTTCTAAGTGGTTATGCAGCAACCCGACAAATTAGAGGGTTTGAAGAGCAGGATGCAGGAAAATTACCAATTATTGGTATGGCCACCAATGATACAGACCGAGAGTTGTGTATGTCAGCAGGAATGAGTGATGTTGTTGACAAACCTATAACTTTAGTCGACCTAAGGGATCTGCTATCAAGATGGACATTTTTCCCCGCAGGTAGAGCGGTAAAAGCAATAAGTGAGAGCGAAAATTCAAACTACAAAATAATTCATCGTCCACCAGTTAATAACTTAAGCTATAACCCCCGCGCTCTAGATCGTTTAGTCAACACTGTTGGTAGCTCAATCACCAATATCATCAAAGATTTTTGCTTAGATATGAAAATCTATATTCAGACTTTGCACTCTGCTATTAGCCAAAATAATGAAAGCGAAATATGCTACATAGCGCATACCCTAAAAGGGGCTGCTAGAAATTTTGGAGCTGAACAAATGGTACGATTGAGTGCCCAGCTCGAAGAAAAAGTTAGAGGTGGTGAAATGCAGGATATAAAGAAAATTTTACCTAATATTGAAAGCGCAGCTGAGTTATTACATTCAGATTTAATGAAAGAAAAAGAGTCATTAAAGCGGCAGTATACTTCAGTGAATCACTTCGATAGCAAGGATTTAGTTTTAGTTGTAGATGATGATCGTACGTCCAGAGTGGTGTTGGCCGAGGCCCTTCGAAATAGTGGTTGCGAGGTGAATGAGGCAAGGGAAGCAAAAGAAGCATTAGAGCTATGTAAGCGTTGCATGCCAGACCTAATTTTAATAGATGCCATTATGCCTGGATTAGATGGATTTGATCTTTGTCAGACTATAAGAAATATGCCATTTGGCGCAGATATCCCCATTCTTATTATCACTGCTTCAGATAGTGAGGATGCTGTGTCAATGGCATTTTCTGTCGATGCTACAGACTTTATCAATAAGCCGGTAAACACCTCTGTGATTCAAAAGCGCGTCAATCATCTAATATCATCGAATAAGGCAGACAGATATATGAAACAACTTGCCTATCATGATTCTTTGACTGGATTACCCAATCGTACTAATTTAATGCAGCATTTACAGCTAATGATTGATCAGTCAAATGTCGAAAAAACTATGTTTGCGGTGCTGTTTTTGGATTTAGATCATTTTAAAGTGGTCAATGACACTATGGGGCATGATGTAGGTGATCTTTTGCTTAAGGCGGTTGCAGATCGTCTTAGAGACTTTTTAAGAGGGCAAGATTTAATTGCTCGGCTTGGTGGCGACGAATTTACTATTGTTTTGCAAGATGTTAAAAGTTTAAAAGTGATAGAGGAAATTGCAGGTCAGTTATGTGAGTCATTTAGAAAACCCTTTGTTTTTTTAAGACGACAAATACTAGTAACCACTAGTATTGGCATATCAGTATTTCCAGACGATGGAAAAGAAATATCAGATCTTTTAAAGCATGCTGATACAGCTATGTTCAAAGCAAAAAAAAACCGTGATCGCGTTTACTTTTATAAGGCCGGTATGGAATCGGAAATCAGTGCACGGCTTGAATTACAAAAAGACTTACGAAAAGCTTTTGATCGCGATGAATTAACGTTAAGTTTCCAGCCCAAAATTGATTTCAAAACAGGCGCACTTCTGGGCGCTGAAGCACTACTTCGCTGGACTCATCCTATTAAAGGTTCTCTTATACCCAATGATTTTATTGATATTGCAGAGAGCACTGATTTGATGACGAAAATGAATTATTGGGTTTTACAGGAAGGAATAAAACAACTCAATTATTGGCTGCAGTCTGGCCATAAATTAACACTATCGTTAAACATCTCTCTAAGCGGATCAACATTGGAATTTCTCTATGATAATGTCTCATCAATAATGCAAAAATACCCTGATACAAGGGGTTTGGTGGAATTAGAAATTACTGAAAATGCTCTGATGTGTAAACCTGAAAAAATCGGTGCTGAGCTTATTAAGATTAAAGATTTAGGCGTTACTATTGCTCTAGATGATTTTGGCAGTGGCTATTCATCACTTAATCACTTAAAAGAAATACCTGTCGACACGCTAAAAATTGATCGATTATTTACAAAGGGTATCGAAACTAATACTGAGGATCAGGCTATAGTAAAAAGTATCGTTAATTTAGCCAATGAGTTAAATATTGAAACTGTTGCCGAGGGTGTTGAGACCGAGGGCCAAAAGGCGATATTAAAGCAATTAAATTGCCATTCTTTTCAAGGTTTTTTGGTGTCAGAGCCTCTAAATAATAAAGTTTTTCACGCTAAATTTTTAAGTAAAAAGTTAACAAAGAAAAAGAAGCCTGCGGTAAAAAATTCTACTAATTAATTTTAGCTTATTAAAAAGTAGCGCAAATCAAGCGGAAGACATATTATTTTAAACATCTGGAGGTTTTTACGCCCCGGCTATGAGATAATTAGTTATTATTTTAGCCATCAAGATTATTAAAGAATATGGGCGAAATCGTTTCAATACATCCTGAAAACCCCCAGCAGCGACTACTCGATCCAGTTATCGATATCATTCATCGCGGGGGTGTTATTGCATACCCTACAGATTCAGTTTATGCGTTGGGCTGTCACATTGGTGATAAGCAGGCTATGGATCGTATTCGTGATATTAGAAACCTTGATAAACATCATAATTTCACCCTGATTTGTCGAGATTTATCAGAGTTAGCAACCTATGCTCGGGTAGATAATGTGGCATTTAGAGCGCTGAAAGCAAGTACGCCAGGACCTTTCACTTTTATTTTAAAGGCATCCTCAGAAGTACCGCGCCGACTGATGCATCCAAAGAGAAAAACAATTGGCATACGAGTGCCAGATAGTCCGATAGTAAAAGCAATGCTAGACAGTTTGCATGAGCCTATGATGAGCGTCACTTTGATGATGCCAGATGACCAGTACCCAATGACTGATGCCTACGAGATTAATCAGTTCTTAGGGTCGAGAGTTGATATAGTCATTGATGCAGGTTTCTGCGGAATGGAGCCGACTACTGTAGTCGACATGACTGAGGATACACCCAAACTATTGCGTCAGGGTGCAGGTGATTTTAAAGCAATTTAATTTTGATGATGTTCAGATTACACAATCTGAGTATAATCAAAACTTAAAGATTCAAGGGGTAACAAGTGTCTGATCAAGTCAGCTCAAATCAAGGTATGAAAACGGAGCCCGAGGTCTCTGTACTACCCCCTGTGACTGAATCAGTGCCCCCACAACAGGAAGAAATGCCCTTTGCGGTAGTTCAAGGTAAAGAATTAACTATCTTGCCTAAAGACCTTTATATTCCGCCAGACGCTTTGGAAGTTATTCTCGAGGCTTTTGAGGGTCCCCTCGATTTGCTACTTTATCTGATCAGACGCCAAAATTTGGATATTTTAGATATTGATGTGGCTGAAATTACTAAGCAGTACCTTGGTTATATAGAACTGATGGCATCCATTCAGTTAGAGCTAGCCGCCGAGTATTTGGTAATGGCTGCAATGTTAGCGGAAATAAAATCCCGTATGTTATTGCCAAGGCAGCAGTCAGAAGAAGAGGATGAAGAAGATCCTCGCGCAGAATTAATAAAGCGACTTCAAGAGTATGAGCGGTTTAAACAAGCGGCTGAGGATATCGATGAATTGCCAAGGATGGGGCGCGATCTCCATCGCGCAACTGCAGAAGCGCCAGATCGAGATCAGCAACGTCCTAATCCAGATGTAGATATGCGAGAATTAGTTACCGCACTAGCCGATGTGTTAAAGCGCTCAGAAATGTTTGAAAGTCATCAGATTGAAATGGAAAAACTATCCACCCGAGAGCGTATGTCACAGGTAATGGAAAATTTGCGCAACAATCAATTTGTTCCCTTTGTTGCCTTGTTTTCGCTTGAAGAGGGGCGCTTAGGTGTAGTGGTTACTTTTTTAGCGGTGATGGAATTAATCAAAGAATCCTTAGTAGAAATCGTTCAAAGTGAAAACTTTGGCCCCATACATGTAAAAGCAAAAACATCATGAATTCAGATTTAATAAAAAGAATAGTAGAAGGCGCCTTGATGGCGGCAGGAAAATCACTCGATCTAAATCATTTAGAACGATTGTTTGATGATCAAGAGCGACCGCCTAGAGACCAGATAAAAGCTGCACTGGAAGAGATTGATACTGACTGTCGCGAGCGAGGTTTTGAACTGAAGCAGACCGCCAGCGGCTACAGATTTCAGGTTCATCAAGATTTGGCGGGTTGGGTTAACAAACTTTGGGAAGAAAAGCCAAAACGTTACTCTCGAGCTATGTTAGAGACGTTATCGCTGATAGCCTACAGACAGCCCCTTACGCGAGGTGATATCGAGTTGGTTCGAGGTGTTGCGGTGAGCTCAGAGATTATTAAAACACTGCAAGAGCGAGAGTGGGTTCGTGTGGTTGGTTATCGCGATGTACCTGGTAAGCCAGCACTCTTCGCTACTACTAAACAATTTTTAGATTATTTTAACTTAAAGAGTCTCGATGATTTACCTGCATTAGGCGAAATTAAAGATCTTACTGAGCTAGATCCGGCATTAGAGCTTTCTCTTGCTCAAACTGTACCTTCAGGTGAAACAGAAGATTTAACTGAGTCACACAACGCACCGCTAGATGAATCTGTGATCAATTCACAGTCTGAGGATGATCATCAAAACCATCCTGTTGAAGAAATGGATAATAGTTTAAACAATGAGTGAAAAATTACAGAAAATGCTAGCTGGCGCGGGTCTTGGTTCACGCCGAGAGCTAGAAAAATGGATTGTGGACGGCAGAGTATCAGTAAACGGATCCACAGCCACCCTTGGCGATCGCGCCGAAGTAAGTGATCGCATTATGGTCGATGGTCGAGTTATTAAAACCGATCGTGATGAAATTCCTAGAGTTTTGATGTACAGCAAGCCTGAGGGCGAGGTTAGTACCACGTCAGATCCCGATGGTCGACCCACAGTGTTTGATGTATTGCCCAAAATTAATTCTGGCCGCTGGATCGCCATTGGTAGATTGGACATTAACACCAGTGGACTATTGTTATTTACCAATTATGGTGAACTTGCCAATCGTTTAATGCATCCCTCCTATGAAATCAAACGAGAATATCTTGCTCGAATTCACGGTGATGTTGATCAAAAAATGTTAAACAACCTTATGGATGGTGTTGTTTTAGATGATGGTCTAGCCAAATTCCAAACCGTAAAAGCCCAGCATCATCGCAATCCTGAAGAAAGAACCAGCAGTAATCAGTGGTTTCGCTGTATATTAGCTGAAGGTAAAACTCGGGAAGTGCGCCGTCTATGGGAATCCCAAGATGTCGAGGTGAGCCGTCTTAAACGAATTAGTTACGGCCCAATCGAATTGCCATCATTTATTCGACGATCAGAGTTTATTGAATTAGAGCCCAAACAAGTCGCTTCTCTGTTTAAAGCAGTTGATTTAAGGGCGCCAAAATTCAATGAAAGTACCGTTCTAAAAGATATTAGACAGCGTAAAGAAAAGCGCCTGCGCGCTCGCGGTAATCCTTGGAAGAAATAGCCGTATAATCAATGGATTAATTGCTTTATATATTTGAATTATTTTATTTGTGCGTCGATCGATTGACCATTGACTTGACTGCTTTCAGGGCCCATAAGATACAAATATGCAGGCATAATATCTTGTGGTGATGCAATACTTTCTGGATTCTCAGCAGGAAAGGCTTGGGCGCGCATCTGGGTGCTAGTAGCGCCGGGATTAATGCAATTGATGCGAACTGAGTTCAGGCCCTCTGTTTCAGCGGCCCATGTTTGAACCAAACCTTCAACAGCGAACTTTGATACGGCATAGGCGCCCCAAAATGCCCGACCAACACGACCGACACCGGATGTTGTAAATATCACAGATGCATTATCTGATGCTTCTAGAACAGGCATCAGGGCTTTGGTAATTAGATGCTGTGCTGTTACATTCACCTGAAGCACCTTGGTCCATACATCATGTCTGTAGCTTGAAAGCGGGGTTCGCTGACCAAGAATACCGGCATTGAGTAGTAGTCCGTCTAAGCGACCAAATTGCTGATCACATTGGTTGGCTAGCTCATTAAAATCATCTTCAGTAGCACCTTCAAAATCTACTGGATATATAAGGGGTTCACACCCCCCAGTGCTGATAATTTGGTCATAAACCTGCTCTAATTTTTCTACCGTTCTACCGGCTAAAATAACCCTAGCACCAGCCTGTGCATAAGCAATTGCAGCGGCTTTTCCTATACCATCTCCAGCGCCCGTTACCAAAATTACTCGATCTTTTAGTGAGTTGTCTTGCGCTTGATAGTTGGCTATTTCTTGGGCTGATAACAATGTGGTAATCCTTTAATTAACTGAACAAAAGTGAGTTTAAGTCAGCTGACTTCTCAACCACCCAATCAGCTTGCCATTGAGTGATATTTTCAAATTCTTCGATATAGCCCCATCCGGCCGCTATGGTTCTCATGCCGGCACTTTTTCCTGCCTGTATATCGCGAATATGATCGCCGATGTAGAGGCAGTCACTGGGGGCAATTTTAATTTGTGAGCAGGCGAGAATTAATGCTTCAGGATCAGGTTTTGGATTAACAACATGGTCTGGGCAGATGGTGGTTGCTGATTGCTTGTCTAAACCTAAATCTGCCATTAATGGAGCGGTATATCTCAGGGGTTTATTGGTCACTATACCCCAGGGTATAGTGCGCTCTTCACAGCTATCAAGCACCTGCCTCAACCCATCAAATAAACCGGTTTTTTCTGAGATATTACTAAGATAGAGTTCTAAGAATTCTTCCTTGAGGGGTTCGAATTCTGGATGATCCTGTTTGATGTTGTAAACATTCTCAATAATGCCAATAGACCCATGGGTAACAGAGGTGCGGACTACATCACCTATTGGTGGTTTACGCCCGTGCCTTTTGAGCTGTGTATTGATTGCGGTAATAAAATCAGGGGCTGTATCTAAGAGAGTCCCGTCAAGATCAAATAAGAGTGCTTTAAAATCTAGCATTTTTGTGTGCTGATCATATAGTTTACATCCATATCTGAATCACTTAGCTTGTATTTTTTGGTCAGCGGATTAAACAGTAAGCCAGTCATTTGATTGACCTGTAATTCAGCTTCTCTAGACCAATTGGCAAGTTCTGAGGGCCTTATAAATTTTGCATACTCATGGGTGCCGCGAGGGAGCAGTCGCAGGACATATTCCGCACCAATAATGGCAAATAAAAATGCCTTAGGGTTTCGATTAATGGTAGAAAAAAACACATGACCACCTGGCTTTACCATTTTGGCACAGGCGCGCACTACTGAGCTAGGGTCGGGAACATGCTCTAGCATTTCTAGGCAGGTAACTGTATCAAAGCTATTTTCATGGGTTTTGGCAAAATCTTCGGCCGTAGACTTTTGGTAGTCTATGGATAGGCCAGATTCCAGTTGGTGAAGCTTGGCTACACCTAATGGCGCATCACCCATATCAATTCCAGTAACCTGTGCACCTCGCTGAGCAAGGGCTTCCGCTAGAATTCCTCCGCCACAGCCTACATCAAGCACCTTTTTTTCAGCTACAGGCGCTAGATTATCGATCCAATTTGCACGCAATGGATTGATGTCATGAAGCGGTTTAAATTCACTGTTTTTGTCCCACCAGCGGCTGGCAAGTTCTTCAAATTTGCGAATTTCATTGGGGTCAACATTTTGTGTATTTGCCATGCTAGTTTTGAATTACCTGCTTTAAGTGAGATTTTGCCATTTAGTTAATAAGCTTTTTACCCCAATCTTTAGCCGATTGGATTAGTTTTTGTTCGTTGACTGTACATAAATTTCCCGCTTTAAGTAGTGGTTGCCCCGCTACCCAGTTATGAGTAATAGGGCTGCTAGTGCAACTGTAGACTAATTGTGCGGCGGGATTATACAGGGGTTGATGGTGAATAGAATCAATTTCTAAAGCAATTAAATCTGCATATTTTCCATGTTCGATACTGCCAGTTTGGCTTTCCCAGCCTAGTGTTTTTGCACCATTAATAGTCGCCATACGCAATGCTTGATGGGCCGCATCCGATTGAGAACAGCATTGAATTTGCTGTATTGCGATAGCTGCAGTTTTAACAATGGCCATAAGATTTAGATGTTTATAGGTAGCAGATCCAGATGCGCCAAGGCTAAGATTAATGTCGGCTTGTACTAGGGAGTCTAAGCAACCGATATTGCTCGATAGGCTTGAAGTTTCCTCTGGGCATATCACTACAGGATTGTTAGTACTGGTCAAGAGGCTGAGGTCATCGGAGTTGAGGTGATTCATTCCAACTAATTGAGTTTCTGGTAACAGTAAGCCCTGACTATTGAGGCGCTGAAGTGGGCGACAGCCGGTTTTTTTATAACAGGCTTCAATGGCGGCTAAAGATTCATTGCACAGAGCTTGAATCGGCAAGTCTAGCTCGTTGGCATAGGCCGCCAGTCGCTCAAGTGTTTTGTCCTCTAGGTCGGCAATATCATAAATTCCGCAGGCAACTTTGATGAGAGGGTGGTTAGAGTAGTTGTCACGTAATTTTAGACCGCGATGAAGATAATCCTCGGCATTTTTGCCGTATGCAGATGCTTTTTCGTGAAGAGTAAAATTTGTTTGATTGCGAATGCCCGCTTTGCAGGCGGCTTCAACGGACAACTCACCAGCACTTCCCATTTCGGCAAAGCAGGTTGTTCCAGTTTTAATCATTTCAGCAATAGCTATATTGACGCTATCGGTTATAAATTTAGTGTCAGAATATATGTGTTCGGAAACTGAAGATTCTGTTTGTGCTCCTTGTTTTTCCTGCATCGCATTATCAATGCCGCGCATCAGTCTGGAGCTAGTATGGCAATGAGTATTAATCAGCCCCGGCATTAATATATGCTGACTCAGCTCTTGAGTTTCTGTGCTGGCATATTTTTGTTTAGCGCTCGATGTGGGCAGTACTTCAAGAATACGACCACCATCGATAGCTACACTGTGATATTGCAGAATCTGGTTGTTGGGGACAATGGGAAGCACCCATTGGCAATGAAGGATAAGGTCTATTGAAATGGGCGGCATAGTTTTTCCTCGGTCAGATTAAATAGTATACCCATTTTTTATTGATTTTTGAGGTTGTTTGATTAAAAAATTACCCTTTTAAAGGCTAAAAATTTTGATTATTTGCTGTATGATACTAATGCTAAATTAGACGGCAATATTAATGGGTTATACCTTGTTTTCTATGGTAGAATATTGTGCCTAAATCCTGTTGCTAGAGGGGGTAGATAAAATCTTTTTTATACTGATCTATCTGAGCCGCCAGATGGCATTGCAACAGTAAAATAAAATACAAAATTTAGAGATAAATTATGGTTGATCCAGCGAAGGCAATCCTTCCGGTAAATATTGAAGATGAGTTAAAACAATCTTATCTTGATTATGCAATGAGTGTTATCGTGGGGCGGGCATTGCCTGATGTGCGTGATGGTCTAAAGCCGGTTCATCGTCGCGTTCTTTTTGCGATGAGTGAGCTCAATAATGATTGGAACAAAGCTTATAAGAAATCTGCCCGTGTGGTGGGTGATGTTATTGGTAAGTACCATCCCCATGGCGACTCTGCGGTCTATGAAACTATTGTTCGTATGGCACAGCCATTTTCACTGCGCTATATGCTGGTCGATGGTTAGGGTAACTTTGGTTCCATCGATGGCGATTCTGCTGCGGCAATGCGGTATACCGAAATTCGTATGACCAAGCTGGCCCATGCGTTGCTTGAAGACCTGGAAAAAGATACGGTTGATTTTGTTCCAAATTATGACGAAACAGAATCTATTCCCCATGTTTTGCCTACACGAATCCCCAATCTTTTAGTTAACGGTTCATCAGGTATTGCTGTGGGTATGGCAACCAATATACCGCCTCACAATTTAACTGAGGTGGTCAAAGGCTGTCTGGCAGTTATTGAGAATGCAGATATTACCATTGATGAATTAATGGAATATATTCCTGGACCCGACTTCCCCACTGGGGCAATTATTAATGGTAAAGCGGGGATTATTCAGGCTTACCGAACGGGTAGGGGGCGAATTTATCAGCGAGCTAAAGCCGATATTGAGGTAAATGAAAAGACTAAGCGCGAAACCATTATTATTTCTGAAATCCCATATCAGTTAAATAAATCGCGTTTAATAGAGCGTATTGCTGAGCTGGTTAAAGAAAAGAAAATTGAAGGTATTTCTGAGCTCAGAGATGAATCAGATAAAGATGGCCTAAGAGTTGTCATTGAGTTGAAGCGCGGTGAAATGGGCGAAGTTGTGCTCAATAACCTCTACGCACAAACTCAGCTTCAGTCAGTATTTGGCATCAATATGGTTGCGCTTGTGGATGGCCAACCCAAGATTTTAAATCTAAAGCAAATGTTAGAAGCTTTTGTTCGTCATCGTCGAGAAGTGGTGACCCGTCGAACAATTTATTTATTGAAAAAAGCTAGAGAAAGAGCCCATACCTTAGAAGGTTTTGCTATTGCTCTGGCTAATATCGATGAAATTATTGCCTTAATTAAGAAGTCACCGACTCCAGCAGACGCTCGTGAAGCCTTAGTAAGTAAGGGTTGGGCTCCCGGATCCGTTGTGGCTATGCTTGATCGTGCGGGGCCTGAGGCTAGTCGTCCCGAATGGCTAGAAGATCAGTATGGATTAAGAAAGGGTAAGTATTTTCTTAGCCCAGAACAGGCCAAAGATATTCTTGAATTAAGACTGCACCGCCTTACAGGCATGGAGCAGGACAAGATCATTGAAGAATTCACCGTCAAGTTAGAAGAAATAGCTGATTACCAAGATATATTAGGCAATATCACTCGCTTAATGTTGGTCATTCGTGAAGAGCTTGAAGCGGTGCTAGAGCAGTTTGGTGATGAGCGTCGTACCGAAATTATTGAATCGCAACATGATCTTACGGTTGAAGATTTGATCACCGAAGAAGATCGAGTAGTTACTATCTCTCACGGTGGTTATGCCAAAACTCAGCCATTGACTGACTACCAAGCTCAGCGCCGCGGCGGAATGGGTAAGTCAGCTACAGCGGTAAAAGACGAAGATTTTGTTGAGCATCTGTTAATTGCTAGTACCCATGCAACAATTCTATGTTTCACCAATCTGGGTAAGGTGTATTGGCTTAAGGTCTACCAAATACCGGTAGCGGGCAGAAACTCAAGAGGGCGACCTATGGTTAATCTCTTGCCGCTTGACGAAGGTGAGCGGATCAGTTCTATCTTGCCAGTAGAAGAATACAGTGCAGATCAGTATGTAATTATGGCGACGGCCAATGGCACGGTTAAGAAAACCTCACTCGATCAGTACTCACGACCGCGAAGTGTGGGTTTGCGCGCTGTTGATTTAGTAGAGGGCGACCACTTAGTGGGCACTGCTATTATTGATGGCAGTAAAGATATTATGTTATTTAGTTCTGAGGGCAAGGCTGTTCGCTTCTCAGAGACCGACGTTCGCGCTATGGGTCGTGTATCCAAGGGTGTTAGAGGTATGCGATTACCAGAGAATCATTCAGTGATTTCTATGGTGGTGCCTGAGGCTGATGGATTATTACTAACCGTGTGCGAAAATGGCTACGGTAAGCGCACCCATATTAGTGAGTTCCCAACCAAGGGTCGAGGTGGTAAGGGCATGATTGCCATTCAAGCAAGTGATAGAAATGGCCCTCTTGTAGGTGTCACGCAGTTGTTTGATGGCGATGAAATTATGTTAATTTCTGATCAGGGAACCATGGTGCGTACCCGCGGTGATGAAGTATCCATAGTAGGGCGTAACACCCAGGGCGTAAGGGTTATCCGCCTTAAGGAAAATGAAAAGTTGGTAAGCTTGGCAAGAATTGCCGAGCCAGATGAAGATGACCAGCTAGAACCAGAAGAAGATTAATAGAAGGTTAGATGATGGCTAAGAAGCATACTTTAGAGTCATTAAGAAAGAAAATTGACGAGATTGATTCGCTACTGATCGACAGTATTAGTGAGCGTGCTCGCTGTGCTCAGCAAGTTGCTGAGGTCAAAGAAAATCAAGGTGAGCAAGCGTACTATAAGCCAGAGCGAGAAGCTCAGGTGTTACGGCGGGTAATGGAAAAAAACCAAGGGCCTCTTGGCAATGAGGATATGGCGCGTCTATTTCGTCAAATAATGTCTGCTTGTCTTGCCCTAGAGCAGCCAGTAAAAGTAGCTTATTTAGGTCCTGAAGGCACATTTACCCAAGAAGCAGCATTGAAACATTTTGGTGACTCTGCTGTCAGTGTTCCACAATCTGCTATTGATGAAGTATTTCGTGAGGTGCTTTCAGGTTCTTGCGATTACGGTGTAGTTCCCGTTGAAAATTCCACCGAAGGCGTCATCAGTCATACTCTTGATAGCTTTATGGATTCATCCCTAAAAATTTGTGGTGAAGTTGAATTGCGAATTCATCAGCATTTTATGGTGGGTACTAATACAGATAAAAAGAATATTTCTAGAGTTTACTCCCATGCACAGTCTCTTGCGCAGTGTAGGCAGTGGTTAAACTCTAATTTTCCAGCTATTGAAAGAGTGGCGGTTAGCAGTAATGCGGAAGCCGCTAAGCGTGTTCAAGGTGAGTGGAATTCTGCCGCTATAGCGGGCGATATGGCCTGTGAACTCTATAGTTTGGACAAGCTTCATCAGAAAATTGAAGATAATCCTGACAATTCAACAAGATTTTTGATTATTGGGCGCGAGGAAGTGCCCAAAAGCGGAATAGATAGAACATCACTGGTAGTTTCTGTTCGAAATAAGCCAGGTGCTCTGCACGATTTATTAGAACCCTTTCAGCGCCACAACGTAGACATGACGCGTCTTGAGTCAAGGCCATCACGCAGCAGTAAGTGGACCTATGTGTTCTTCATTGATCTTGAGGGGCATATTGATGACCCAGCGGTGGCGAACGTACTTGAGGAGCTAAACTCCCAAGTCGTCGAGCTCAAAGTGTTGGGCTCATACCCCTGTGCTGTTCTTTGAATAAAGTGTAGTTTTTAATCTGAGTAAGAATTTCTGGTAATCCCATGGCAAAGAAAAAACCTGCAAATGTAGTAAACCGTTTAGTAGTGATCGGATTGGGCTTAATAGGCTCAAGCTTAGCTGCATCTGCAAGAAACAGAGGCTTGGCCAAAGAGGTTATTGGAATTTCAAGACGACAGTCTACCCTTGAGATTGCCTTAAATAACGGAATTGTTGATCGCTGTGCAGATAATTTAGAGCAAATTGCAGGTGAGTTGAGTGAGGGAGATATTGTTGTAATCGGTGTTCCGACCCTTAGTGTTCCCATAGTTTTACAAGAATGTATTTCATTATTATCCCCTGAGGTCACAATTACTGATGTGGCTAGTGTTAAAGAATCTGTGGTTAATTCGGCTCAGGAGCTATTTGGTTCCGTGCCCCCGCAATTGGTGCCTGGTCATCCTATTGCGGGTTCAGAAAAAAGTGGAGTAACCGCTGCAAACCCTGAATTATTTATGGATCATCGGGTGATTTTAACCCCGGTTGAGACAACTTTAGATAGCCATGTTGAACGCACGACTAAACTTTGGCAATCGGTTGGCGCATTAGTGTCATCTATGCCCGTTCAGGAACATGATCAAATTTTAGCGGCAACCAGTCATTTGCCGCATTTTCTCGCCTATGCTTTGGTCGATACATTAGCTGGGATGAGTGAAAAAACTGATATTTTTCGTTATGCCGCAGGTGGTTTTAGAGATTTCACGCGAATTGCCGCTAGCGACCCAATTATGTGGCGAGATATTGCTATAGCTAACAAAGATGCTGTTATTCAAGTGATGGATAAAATGATGAATAACTTGTCTTTGATGCGCGCCTCAATTGAGAATGAAGATCAACAATATCTCACAAATCTTTTTACTCGATCTCGCGATGTGCGAAATCATTATGGAAGTATGCTTGAAAGTAATAAATTGGATACTGGACTACAAAGCCCTATGAATGAAAAAGTAATAAATTATATTGTGTCACCCGGAGGTAATGCTCGGGGTGATCTTCGCGTCCCAGGCGACAAATCGATGTCTCACCGATCAATAATGCTGGGTTCTTTAGCTGATGGTATGACCGAGGTGACGGGTTTTCTTGAGGGTGAGGACAGTTTAGCTACACTACAAGCTTTTCGCGATATGGGCGTTGATATTGAGGGACCCAATGAAGGTCGTCTAGTCATTCGTGGAGTTGGTCTTCATGGCCTTAAAGCGCCGAAAAAACCTCTGTATCTGGGCAATTCTGGCACTTCTATTCGTCTATTAAGTGGTTTATTAGCAGGCCAAGCGTTTGATGTTGAGCTTCAAGGTGATTCATCACTGTCAGGAAGACCTATGGGCCGAGTAGCAACACCACTTCGAGAAATGGGTGCAGTTATTGAAACTGAAAAAGATGGAACGCCACCGCTGCGTATTAAGGGCGGTCAAAAGCTCAAAGGTATAAATTACACAATGCCAATGGCTAGCGCACAGGTTAAGTCTTGCGTACTTCTAGCAGGTTTATACGCTGAGGGTGAGACTACAACCCTAGAACCAGCGCCAACAAGAGATCATACCGAACGTATGTTGCGTGGTTTTGGCTATCGAGTGAATAGCGATAATGACAAGGCATCTCTTAGCGGTGGTGGTCGATTAACGGCTACTCGAATAAACGTACCTGCAGATATTTAATCTTCAGCATTTTTTATGGTAGCTGCGGCTATTGTGCCTGGATCAGATATTACATTGCGCCATGTAGGTGTGAACCCAACCCGTATTGGCGTTATTAATATTCTGCGTCAAATGGGTGCTAATATTGAATTATTTAATCCAGCTCAAGTTGGTGATGAGCCGGTAGCCGACATACGTGTTCGTTATGCGCCCCTAAAAGGCATCGCAATTCCTGAGGATCAAGTTCCCTTAGCTATCGATGAATTTCCAGTATTATTTGTGGCAGCCGCATGTGCAGAGGGTACTACTATTCTTACGGGGGCTGAAGAGCTTCGAGTTAAAGAGAGTGATCGTATTCAAAGCATGGCTGATGGTCTTGTAACACTAGGTATTGACGCGGTGGCAACTGATGATGGAATTCGAATCCAAGGTGGTGATATTGGCGCTGGTGAAGTTGAGAGCTTCGATGACCACCGTATTGCTATGGCATTTAGTATTGCCGGACTGCGAGCCAGTGGTCCAATTATTATAAAAGAGGCTAATAATGTAGCTACTTCTTTTCCTAATTTTATTTCACTGGCAAGACAGGTAGGAATCAATATTAAATTGGCATAGTAATTCTGCTAACAACAAGTATTTGAGAGTTCAATGGTAAAAATTATTACAGTCGATGGGCCAAGTGGTGCCGGAAAGGGGACCGTAAGTCGCATCTTAGCAAAGCAGCTGGGATTCCATTACCTTGATAGTGGAGCCCTTTATCGTCTGTTGGGTCTTGTTGCTGTGCGTCATGGAATAAAAATTGGGCCTAGTAGTGATCTTACTCATTTAGCTGAAAATATAGATGTACGTTTTGAAGCACTACCCAATGGACACAATAGAGTATTACTTGAGGGTGAGGATGTAACAGATGAACTGCGCACTGAAGAAACAGGCGCGCTGGCTTCAAAAGTAGCAGAAAATTCTGAAGTGAGAGCCGCATTGTTAATTCGTCAGCAAGAGTTTGCAAAAAGTCCAGGCCTTGTTGCCGATGGACGAGATATGGGCACAAAAGTTTTTCCAAACGCTCAACTGAAAGTTTTCTTAACGGCTAGTATTGAAGAGCGTGCAAGCCGTCGTTATAAACAGTTGCTAGAACAGGGTGAAAATGTTAGTCTGCGCGCCCTCGAAGAGTTAGTCCGCTCCAGAGATGAACGAGATATGAATCGTAAAGCGTCACCCCTAGCAATTGCTACTGATGCAGTTGAGGTTGATACTTCGGACTTATCGATACAAGAGGCGGTAGATAGGCTGCAAAATTTAGCCATTCTTCGCGGGATAGCCTAGCTATTTATATAACCGGTGTATTAGCAATTGCCAGCTATTATTGCTAATCACTTAACTTTAACTGACCCACATAAACTGGCCATGTGGAAAAAAGAGTTCGGCGCAGATATACCTCTGCCGAGACTCTGTCAATACTCAGGAACAATCCATGAGCGAAAATTTTCAAGAACTATTTGAAGAAAGTCTAAAAACCGTAGAAATGAATCCAGGCGCTATTATTACTGGCGTAATTATTGATGTTGATAAAGATTGGGTTACCGTTCACGCAGGCTTAAAATCTGAAGGAGTTATTCCGTCAGAGCAATTTTACAATGACAAAGGTGAGCTAGAAGTCAATGTCGGTGATGAGGTACAGGTATCTCTCGAGGCAGTTGAAGATGGTTTCGGCGCTACTCGTCTTTCTCGTGAAAAAGCACGCAGAGCAGAATCTTGGATTGAGCTTGAAGCTGCACATAATAAAGATGAAATTGTGACTGGCATGATCAGTGGCAAAGTCAAAGGTGGATTTACTGTTGATGTACGTGGTTTGCGCGCATTCTTGCCGGGATCATTGGTTGACGTTAGACCACTTCGCGAGATTACTCATCTCGAAAATACAGAATTAGAATTTAAAGTCATCAAATTAGATGTTAAGCGTAACAACGTTGTTGTTAGCCGCCGTGCGGTAATGGAGAGTGCTAACTCTGCCGAGCGTGAAGAATTGCTAGCCAACATTGAAGAAGGCGTTTCATTAAAAGGTATTATTAAGAATCTTACTGATTACGGTGCCTTTGTTGATCTCGGTGGTGTAGACGGTCTACTGCATATTACTGATATGTCTTGGAAGCGTATTAAACACCCATCAGAAATGATCAATGTTGGTGATGAGATTGATGTTAAAGTGCTTAAATTTGATCGTGAGCGCAATCGTGTATCACTTGGCATGAAGCAAATGGGTGAAGATCCTTGGGGCGACATTAAAGGTCGTTATCCACAGGGTGCCCGCGCTAAAGCTAAGGTTACTAATCTTACTGACTATGGTTGTTTTGCTGAGTTAGAAGACGGCGTTGAAGGTCTTGTTCACGTATCTGAAATGGATTGGACGAACAAAAATGTTCATCCATCTAAGATTGTTGATCTTGGTCAAGAAGTTGATGTTATGGTGCTTGAGATTGATGAAGAACGTCGCCGTATATCACTGGGTATCAAGCAGTGCTTCACCAATCCTTGGGATGATTTCGCAGGGACTAAAGTTAAGGGTGATAAGGTTACAGGTAACATCAAATCTATCACTGACTTTGGTATCTTTATCGGTCTGGAAGGTGGTATTGACGGTTTGGTTCACCTATCTGATATCTCTTGGTATGAAACGGGTGAAGATGCAGTGCGCAACTTTAAGAAAGGCGAGGAAGTTGAGTCTGTTGTCTTGAGCATTGACGCAGAGAGAGAGCGAATTTCTTTAGGTATCAAACAGCTTTCCGATGATCCATTCAATAGCTACCTAGCATCTAATGACAAAGGTTCTATTGTGAACGGTACCATTAAAGAAGTTGATGCTAAGGGTGCTGTAATTGATCTTGGCAATGACATTGAAGCCACATTGAAAGCGTCGGAATTGTCTCGTGAGAGAATTGAAGATGCACGTAATGAATTAACTGTTGGCGATAGCATTGAAGCTAAGATTATTAATGTAGATCGTAAAACTCGCGTTATTAACCTATCAATAAAGGCTAAAGATATTTCAGATGAGAAAGAGGCTGTTAAGGCCCATCGCAAAACTGAAACTGATAGCTCTTCACCGGCAACTATTGGTGATCTTATCAAGGCTCAGATGGATAAATAATCTGGACTTTAGTAAAAAGGGTGGCTTTGCCACCCTTTTTTTTGCATTTAATTTAGTATAGGGTAAATAAATACTTGTATTAAGCTGAAAGTTCAATAAAATCAAATAGTACCGCTCGCTTTGCTCGAGCTATATTCCAAAGAATACTCAGATAATAGATAGCTAGAATCATGACCAAGTCCGAATTAATAGAAAAAATAGCCGTTAGCCAAGATCAATTACCCCCTCGCGATGTCGAGCAAGCGGTGCGTATGATTTTAGAGCGCATGGCTAAGGCGCTAGTGAGTAAGCAACGCATTGAAATTCGTGGTTTTGGTAGTTTTTCACTGCATTATCGTGCGCCACGCACGGGTCGCAATCCAAAAACAGGTGATTCCGTCACACTAACCGGTAAGTATGTGCCACATTTTAAACCGGGCAAAGATCTTCGTGATCGGGTTAATAATGGTTTTTAGGATATCCTAAAGCTCTTCAGCGTCTTTACAGTCTATTTCTCTCAAATACCATTGCTTTTGGCTCTGTTTGTGACGTATCAAGCAACCGTTTGAATCCTTTAAAAGCATAAAAAGGTTAGGTAACTCGGTTTCAGTGAATAATGGAAGACCATTGAACGCCTGAGTTGGTTGTCTTTGGATAATTAAAAGACTACTCTGGGTAAAAGCAGATTGGCTGATTAACACACTTTTAGTATCTAACGCATCCTCAACAATTAACCTTATTTGCGAATAACTATCCTTACTAGGCTCAGCAAGCAGTGCAGGTTGCTGAGCCTGTAATTGACAGCCCATTAGCAGCGTTAAATGAGTGACCGTAAAAAGTAATCGTATCATCTGATCAATAAACCTGTTGATGGATAGCGTCTAATAACTTCACCACGCACCGCAGATAATGGATGCTCTGATTTGCTAGCTGAATTGTGCGCACTGATAGGACATTCATTATTTTCTACAAAGTGAAGGGCGGTAGCGAGCATACGTTCATTCTCATCGCCCAATGGTCTAGTTAAATCATCAAATACGTTACAACCACGTACCTGATTAGTACCGTTATCGATGGCAGAGGGTATAAAGCCATCAGTATAGTCGCCAAAACCTTTAGCATTCTCTCCCTTTAATTGAATAGTATAGTAAGTGGTTCCACAATTATCTGTTCCATAAAATCCATAGGGTTTACCATGGGTTTTTTCTCCGATAAGAATAACTTCTTTATCAATTCCTCTCAGGCCATTAATAAGTGCTTCACTGGCAGAGGCGGTATTGTCGGTAGATAAAATTAAGACACGGGATAAATCTAAGGTTGGTATAGTTATTTTAACAGGCGAAAATATTCCTGAGGTTGTTGTAGAAAAGAGTTCTGGCGTATTTAAATTTCCAGACACAGGATTATAAGTGGGATGTTTGTCATTAAATTTTGTTTGTTCGAAAATTTTTCCGACTGCATTATTTCCAGCTATCATAGTAGCTAGGGTTGCTGAAATTCCTAAAAAACCGCCGCCGTTATATCGTAAATCCACAATTAGTTCATTAATTGGATGATTTTTAAATAACTTAATAGCATCGATTAATTGCTGTTCGGCAATGAATGTAGCAAATGTATTCAATACCAAATAACCTATTTTTTTATCTTCACGCTCAATGATTTTTTGAGTGTATACGGGCACTGTTGCCATTTCACTGCTTTTAAGAACTATAGTTCGTGTAGATGTTGCATTCAGATCTTTAATTACAAAAGTGTGATATTCACCTAATGTTTCAGGTATTAACCCAGCATTTAAAATATCTGCATCGCCATCAATAAAAGCGGTTCCATCAATACTTATAATCTCCGCGCCACGTTTAATATTGTTATCGGTGGCAGGGCTGTTGGGTTCAGAGTAAACAATAACAGCTTTTCTAGGAGGATATTTTTCTATTAATTTATAATCAAAACCATAGCCAGCTGAAATGCCACTTTCAGTATATTGGACAGATTTTTTGGTATTTTCAGTGAAGTGAAATCGATCCTTAGGCGTTCCATTGCTAGTTTTGTAACTGGTTTTCATTAATTTAAAGTAATCAATTGGCTCAGGAATAATGGCGGGGTCAATATCGGGCAGTTCGTTATACCAAAGATAGGTCTCATTACTCCAAGAGCGTATCCAATTATTTTCATCCACATAGCTGCCAATAAGATCTTGATAATTTTGGTTAGAGCGGGGGTCAATACAACGGTTGGCATAATAGCTTGAAGGCATAAACTCACCAGGTTGCCATTTAGCATTAGGGTTGTAGGGGTCATTTTTGCTGGAGCTTTCACCACAGGCGGTTAGAATTAAAAGTGCCGCTAAAATAAGAAAAATTCTCATTGCTAATTCCCTGATTAATAGTTGGTTATCCATAACTGATTGTTAATTCCTAATATTTAATGTAGTTAACCCTCATAACTATTAAATTTGTACATCATAGAAAACTTCAATAAAACAATCTCTAGAGTCCTAATTATAGACAGAAAATTAAAACTTATTCTTAGGCAAATAGAGATTTAAGCGCATCCAGGGATTCTGCGCCAGCGGCTTGATTTTGCTCGGCACTGGCTTCGCTATTGCCGCCTACACGCACCAAATCGTCCTGTGGTAGTTCATCGATAAAACGGCTGGGAGTGGTAGCGCTGGTTTCGCCAAATTGGGTTCTTTGGGCTGCGCTGGTCATGGTTAGGGTGCGTTGGGCGCGAGTAATGCCCACGTAGGCTAGACGCCGTTCTTCTTCAATTTGCTCGCCTTCGATACTATTGCGATGGGGCAGAATATCTTCTTCCATGCCAATCAAAAATACATGCAAAAACTCGAGACCTTTGGCGGCATGTAGGGTGAGCATTTGCACCTTATCCTCGGCGGACTCTTCTTGCTCACGATCCAGAATATCGCGAAGAATAATCTTTGAAATAGCCGTTTCTATAGGATTTTTGTCGGCAGTGACGGTATCGCTGTCGCTATCCTTAAGGGCATAGTCAATCTGACTAATCAGTAGATTAATATTTTCCCAGCGCTTATTAGCAGCTGCATCACTACTGGCGTTTTGGCGCAACCAATCCTGATAGTCAATATCCTCAAGCATCTCGCGTAGGGCATTTATGGGTTGATTGCCGTAAATATTGCGCTGTACAGATTCGATCCATCGCTTAAATTGTTGCAGGCGCTGTAAATTGGCACGGGGTACGCTGGCACTCAGCCCCACCTCATCGATAGCGGCCAACAGTGATATCTGACGTTTATTGGAATATTCACCCAATCGCTCAAGGGTGGTTGGGCCTATTTGACGCCTTGGCGTATTGATAATGCGCAATAGGGCATTATCATCATCGGAATTAATAATAAGCCGCAAATAGGCCATAACATCCTTGATTTCGGTTTTGGCATAAAAGGATTGGCCGCCAGTAATATCGTAGGGGATATTTTGTGTTTGCAGTTTTAGCTCTAATAATTTCGACTGATAGTTCCCGCGATAAAGAATTGCAAAATCACTGTATTTACAGCGTCGCTTAAGGCGCATATCAATAATTTCATTGACCACCCGTTCCGCTTCGCGTTCTTCATTATCACTAATGATAAATCGCAGTGGATCTCCGGGCCCCAGTTCACTCCATAAGGCTTTTTCAATTAAATGAGGATTATTGTCGATTAGCTTATTTGCTGCCGCCAAAATACGCCCTGTAGACCGATAGTTCTGCTCCAGTTTAATCACTTTTAGGGCAGGGAAGTCTTCCTGCAACTGCATTAAATTTTCGGGTCGCGCGCCACGCCAGGCATAAATAGACTTATCATCGTCGCCAACGACAGTCAGCGCCTGTTTTTCTTTTACCAAGGTGCGTACTAATTCATATTGGGCGAGGTTGGTGTCCTGATATTCATCGACCAGCATATAGCGAATACGCTGTTGCCACTTAGCTAAAACCTCGGGTTGTTCTCGAAATAGGCATACCGGAATCATGATCAAATCATCAAAATCTACCGCGTTATAGGCACGTAGTGCTCGTTGATAACGCTCGTAAAGCATTGCAATACTCTGCTCACCAGTGCTGTTAGCGGCACTGACCGCCTGCCCAGGTTCCAGTAGAGAATTTTTCCAATCAGAAATAGTATATTGAATGTTGTCGATCAGTTTTTCATCAAGATCCGAGTGGCGAACCAAAAGCTCTTTAAGAATATTACGGCAGTCTTCTTGATCCATAATCGAAAAGCCGGGTTTAAACCCTAGCTTTTTAATTTCATGGCGAATAATACTTAAGCCTAGGTTGTGAAAGGTAGAAACCGAGAGACCCTTAGAATCTGTTCCAGACATTAGCTTAGCCACACGATCTTTCATTTCTCTGGCGGCTTTATTGGTAAAGGTTACCGCATAGATATTGCGACTGGGAATGCCGCACTGCTCGACCAAATAGGCGATTTTTCCAGTAATTACACTGGTTTTGCCACTGCCAGCACCCGCCAATACCAACAATGGACCATCAATATATTTTAAAGCCGCCTGTTGCTGAGGATTAAGGGTATGGGCCATTTACATTCAGGCCATTTCAGCAATGGCATTTTGCTTTGCAGTTAATTGCTCTAAAGAGCCCTGCATATCGGCTAATTTATCTCTTTCTTTGGCCACAACTTCGGCAGGCGCATTGGCCACAAATTTTTCATTGCTTAATTTACCCGATAGTTTTTTGACGTCGCTCGAAAGCTTCTCAATTTCTTTGGTAAGACGCTTAAGTTCAGCCTCAACATCTATTAAGCCAGCCATTGGCACAAGGATCTCCAAGTCGCCAGCCAGTGTTGTAGCACTCAGTGGTGCATCATCGGGATTATCTAACCAAGTAATAGATTCCAGCTTAGCGAGTTTGCATAGATATTGCTGATTTTCTGCAAGTCGACGTTTATCGTTGGCACCGCCTCGCGTGAAATAAATAGCCAGTGATGTGGCAGGGGATATATTCATTTCACCGCGCACATTGCGCACCCCTACAATCACCTGTTTTACCCAATCAATATCTTCAAGGGAGGCCTGATCGACTAAGGTTTGATCGGCTACAGGGTAGGGCTGCAACATAATGCTATCGCCATCTCTATTCAGTTCTATACCTGCTAGCGGGGCAATACTGTGCCAAATTTCTTCAGTGATAAATGGCATAATCGGATGGCTTAATCGCAATACAGTTTCAAGCACTCTTACCAGTGTGCGACGAGTGCCTAGCTGAAGTTCTGGATCAGCATTGTCATCCCATAGTACCGGTTTAGATAGTTCCAAATACCAATCGCAGTATTCATTCCAAACGAAGTCATAGAGCGCCTGTGCTGCTAGATCAAAACGGTAGCTATCAATCGCTTCAATCACATCGGTTTCTGCCTGTTGTAAGCGGGAAATAATCCAACGATCTGCCAAGCTAAGCTTATAGGCCTCGCCATTTTGACCACAGCTATGTTCTTCACCGTTCATTAATACATAACGCGCCGCATTCCAGATTTTATTGCAGAAGTTGCGATAGCCCTCAAGGCGTTTCATATCCCAGTTAATATCTCGACCGGTAGAGGCTAGAGCACACAGCGTAAAGCGCAAGGCATCGGTGCCATGAGGCTCAATACCCTCTTTAAATTCTTTTCTGGTGCGCTTGCCAATCTTTTCAGCTTGCTGAGGCTGCATCATGTTGCCGGTGCGCTTTTCAACTAGGTCATCAATATTGATGCCATCGATCATATCCAGTGGATCTAATACATTACCCTTGGATTTAGACATCTTTTGACCTTGCTCATCACGAATCAAGCCGGTCACATATACCGTATGAAATGGCACCTGAGGTTTGCCATCTTCATCTTTAATAAGGTGCATCGACATCATAATCATGCGTGCCACCCAGAAGAAAATAATATCGAATCCGGTGACTAGAACATCGGTAGGGTGGAAGTTTTTGAGACGCTCGGTCTGCTCGGGCCAGCCCAGTGTGCCAAAACTCCAAAGTGCAGACGAAAACCAAGTATCCAAAACATCTGGATCCTGAGTTAGGGTCACATCACCTAAATTATGTTTTTCTCTAACGGCTTGTTCACTATTACCAACATAGGCATTGCCCGCTTCATCGTACCAAGCAGGTATTTGGTGGCCCCACCACAGTTGACGGGAAATACACCAATCTTGGATATTGCGCATCCAAGAAAAATACATATTTTCATATTGCTGAGGCACAAATTTAATTTGACCATCCTCAACTGCCGATATAGCAGGACCGGCTAACTTCTTAGCATCAACATACCATTGGTTGGTGAGCATGGGCTCAATCACCACACCGCCGCGATCGCCGTAGGGAACCGTCATATCATTTTCTTCAATAGACACTAGAAGTTCTAAGGCGTCCATATCAGCAACGATTTCACGACGTGCCGCAAAGCGCTCCATACCCTGATACTTCTCCGGCAAGCTATCATCCATATCAGTATTTTGGCTGCCATCAGCATTCAAACATTCAGCTGATTTTCTAATATCCGCTTTAAAGGTCAGGATATTAATCATAGGCAGACTGTGACGTTGGCCGACCTCATAATCATTAAAATCATGAGCAGGAGTAACTTTTACACAGCCAGTGCCCTTGGTCATATCGGCATGCTCATCAGCAACAATAGGAATTAGGCGTCCCACTAAAGGCAATTCAACAAATTGACCAATTAAATTTTGATAGCGAGGATCTTCAGGGTTAACCGCTACACCAGTATCACCGAGCATGGTCTCAGGGCGGGTAGTGGCTACTACAATATAGTCCTTACCATCTGCAGTCACAGCGCCCTTAGCAAGCGGGTAGCGGAGATGCCACATCTTGCCCTTAGCTTCGCGATTTTCTACTTCTAAATCTGAAATGGCAGTATTGAGTTTAGGGTCCCAATTGACCAAGCGTTTGCCGCGATAAATTAGCCCTTCTTTATACAGCCGAATAAATACTTCCTGAACTGCTCCAGAAAAGCCATCGTCCATGGTAAAACGCTCGGTATCCCAATCCACAGAATTACCCAAGCGACGCATTTGCTGAGTAATAGTGCCGCCAGATTGTTCTTTCCATTCCCAGATTTTTTCGATAAATTTTTCGCGGCCTAACGCATCTTTCCCTGGTTGATTTTCCGCCGCTAATTTTCGCTCCACCACCATCTGTGTGGCGATCCCCGCATGGTCAGTACCCACTTGCCACAGAGTGTTTTTGCCCTTCATTCGCTGATAGCGAGTTAGAGCATCCATAATGCTGTGTTGCAAAGCATGACCTATATGCAAACTACCAGTAACATTGGGCGGTGGGATTACAATACTGTAGGGCTGACCTTCACCACTGGGGGCAAAATAACCACTGTCTTCCCAAGTTTTATACCACTTGTCTTCGATTTCTTGGGGGGCGAAAGTTTTATCCATTACTTGTCTCAGTTAATTTATAAAATGGTGGTTATTTTTAAGATTGGCAATTATAAGTGTTGAGACAACTTGGGGCTAGTCCGCGCACTTCATTAATAGGGCCAAATGCCTTTTATTCTATTTTATTTTTATGAAAAACTATGGGTCAAATCATGAAAATCTAGTGCGTAGCCACGCTCTTTATAAAAGCGAAAGTTCTCGCGTTTGATCTGCTCATGCTCTGATTCCGGTTGTACTAATTCAATCACACGTTCAAAGCGACTAAACCATGTGGGTATTTCAGCTTGCAGATTAATCAGCAGTTGATGGTGCTCGCCAGGTTCTGCAATTGAGCTAATGGCTACCGGTTGCTGTTCGACACCAATGCCATGAGGAATAAAAGCCTCAGATTCAAACTCCCACAGCAACTGATCTAGTTGTTCTGCAGCTTGATCATCTGCTACCAAGCACAGTACTTGCTGTTTGGCTGCGCAGGCTTTTTTGATCAACTGACAAACAAATTTAAGAGTAGGGGCTGTGTTAGCAAGCTTATAAAAGGTTACCTTAGTCACGGTTTGCTTCACTTTTTTGGCGAATATATGCCATCAATAGGGGTACGGGTCGACCTGTAGCCCCTTTGTTGGCGCCAGAAACCCACGCCGTACCAGCAACATCAAGGTGAGCCCATTTATAGTCTTTAGCATAACGAGCGAGGAAGCAGCCGGCAGTAATGGTTCCGGCCTGTGGGCCGCCAATATTAGCCATATCGGCAAAGTTACTTTTTAGCAGTTCGTCATATTCTTCCCATAATGGGAGTTGCCATACGGGATCAGCACTTTGAGTGCCACTTTCGATAAGATCATTAGCTAGCTGTTGGTCATTGGATAGTACACCAGACGCTACTTTACCCAGTGCGCTAATAACGGCGCCAGTTAATGTGGCAATATCAATAACAGTTTCGGGATCAAATTTTGCCGCATAGGTGAGAGAGTCACACAGAATTAATCGCCCTTCGGCATCGGTATTGAGTATCTCAATGGTTTGCCCAGACATACTGGTCACTACATCACCGGGTTTAGTTGCGCGGCCATTGGGCATATTTTCTGTTGCGGGAATAATTCCCACAACATTAATTGGCAATTCAAGTTGAGTTAATGTGTTCATTACACCTAAAACTGATGCACCACCGCACATATCATATTTCATTTCGTCCATGCCGCGACCGGGTTTTAAGCTGATACCCCCAGAGTCAAAGGTGACGGCTTTACCTACCAGTACAATGGGCTTTTTTGATGCGTCAGTTCCTTGATAGTTCATAACGATCAGTTTGGGCGGTTCTTCAGAGCCTTCGGCAACCGAGAGCAGAGAACCCATCTTAAGTTTTTGCATGTCCGAACGATCTAAAATTTCTGTAGTAATACTGGCCTTATTGAGTTTTTTCTTACCCAATGTGACTGCTTGATCAGCAAGGTAACTAGGAGTACAAATGTTAGCGGGTAGGTTACCCAACTGTTTGGCTGTATTCATACCATCGCCAACAGCTGCACCGTATAAAAGTCCGGCATCAACGGCACTGGTTACCGATTTATCAGAGGTCAAAAAGGTTAGCAATTCAAGGCTTGGCTTAATGTCACCATTGTATTTTTTGTAATTATAAAGGGAGGCGTTGATCGACTGGGCAACAATTGAGGCCTCAGCTTCAATAGTGTCAGCTATTCCCCCTTCAAGCCAAAGGGCTGTTTTAGATTTGGTTTTATTTAAGGCGGCACAGGCTGCAGTGACTGCTTTTTTAACCTGTCTTTGATTGGTTAATCCGTCTGTTCCAAGAAGAATTAACCGCTTGATAGCGGATTCAGGTAAGTTTAATACTAAAACCTGTCCCGATTTACCCGAAAATTCACCAGATAAAATCGCTGATGAAATAATATTGTTAGCCCACTGATTAATAGTCTCTGCGCTATTTTCAAGCTCCGAGCCGGTGGGTAAAACAAGTGAATCTGCTTTTAAACCTGACAGTTCGGCGCAAGATGCAGTAAACTTCATAAAATATCCATAAGGTAGCTAAGTTAAAAGAGTGAAAATGTTAATAGAACCATACCACTTAGTCCGACTGTACCCAAGAGTTTAAGCCGAATCTTGTGATTATTTTTCGTTATTTAAGTCGTGAACTATTATCAGTGACAACCGCTGTATGTATCGTATTGCTGATGGTGCTTATTAGCGGGCGTTTCGTCAAGTATCTCGCTAACGCTATGTCGGGCAATATGGATCCTGAGGTTATCTTTGCCGTAATTGGCTATCGTATACCGGGTTTTTTAGAGCTTACATTACCCTTAGCGTTCTTTTTAGCGGTTTTATTAACCTTTGGTCGTCTTTACGTTGAAAATGAGATGAGCATCCTTAAAGCCTGCGGGTTTTCCGAGCGAAAATTACTATCCTATACTCTAGTAGTAGCTACTTTTCTATCATTCATTGTTGGTTTTTTAAGCCTTTATGTCACTCCGGTGGGGATCAAAAAAGCCGAGGCAATTTTTAGTGTTCAAGAGCAGAAAAGTGAGCTTGATAGATTATCTGAAAAAACATTTTATTCTCTTCGGGGAGGAAAAGGTGTTACTTGGGTGAATTCAATCTCTGAAAACCGGCAACTCGATAATGTATTTATGTCAGCAACCATAGAGGCTACAGAAACATCTGAGGGTAGTTTAGTTCTAGTGATTGCTGATAGTGGTAGACAAACTAAAGCTAGGGATACGGATGAACGTTATTTAACCCTTGAAAAAGGGTATCGAGTTGAGGGTATTCCGGGAAATTATGACTATCAAATTACCTATTTCGATGAGTTTGGAACAAGACTAGCTCCACCCGAGGAGCTATCTGAAGATACAGCCACTGATGCCATGACAACTCGGGATTTAATGAATTCATCCGAGGTTGAACATCGTATTGCACTTCAGTGGCGCTTTTCAATTCCAATTATGATGCTGATCGTGACATTACTAGCCGTTCCACTTAGCCGAATTGATCCAAGATCAGGTCGTTTTGCACGAATTCTTCCAGCTGTTTTGTTGTATTTTGTTTATTTGGTATCACTTAATACCTTGCGCGGCGCGATTGAAGCTGGAAGCTTACCAATAGGCATCACTTTAATGCCTGTCCACTTGATATTTTTACTTATTGCTTTGATATTAATTTTTTCACAAAAAATATTGTGCAATTTGCGCCGACTTAAAGCATCGTTTCCTCAAAGTGGCGCATCATGAGTAAAACACTTTCAAAGTATATTGGGATCAATGTCCTATCGGCCATCGCGGTATCACTGATAGCTATTGTTGGCTTAGATGTGGTTGCTGGCATCATCGACCAAATGAGTGATATTAGACGCAATTATCAGTTTGTAGACGTATTAATTTATACCGCGACTAAATTACCCTCCACTGTTTATGAATATATCCCTCTAGCATCCTTGATTGGCTGCTTGGTTGGCTTGGGAATGCTCGCAACCAACAGCGAAGTTGTGGTTATGCGCGCAGCGGGTGTTTCGCTAATGCGAATTGTATTTTTAGTATTTAAGCCGGTTGTTCTATTTATTTTTATTGCAGCTTTAATTGGCGAATATTTTTCACCTTATTTAGATCAGCTAGCAGATAGTAAAAGAGAATATTTGCGCAAGGGTGAGTCTGCATTAGATTCTACCTCGGGATTTTGGGCAAAAGAGGGCGATGAATTTATTCACTTTAATGCAGTTTTTCCAGGTGGAGTTTTGTTTGGCGTCACCCGATATAGACTAAATGAGCAGCATGAGCTAAAAGAGGCAAGCTTTTCATCTAGAGCCACCTTTAATAAAACTGAGGGTTTTTGGGTTGAAGAAAATGTATCAAGTACCATATTTCTCGATCAGCAAACTTATACCAGAAAATGGGTTACTCGCAAGTGGCAAACTGAGTTAACGCCTGAGGTTTTAACCTTAAACATTTTGCCTCCTGAAGCCCTTTCTGCAGGAGCGTTAAATAACCATATTGATTATTTAGAAGAGCGTAAAGCAGATTCGGCTAAATATAGATTAGCCTTTTGGAGTAAAGTACTTCAGCCGCTGGTGATCTTTAGCTTAGTATTAGTCGGGATTGCCTTTGTATTTGGCCCGCTACGACAGGCAACTGTGGGTTTTAGGGTTTTTGTGGGTGTTTTATTTGGGATAAGTTTTAAATTACTTTCAGATATTTTGGGGCCACTAAGTATCGTATTTGAGATGCCACCAATACTGGCGATTTTAGCCCCCATACTCATATGCCTTTCTATAGGCCTTATTCTTTTAAGACGAGCTGGGTAGAACCTGCTGATAGAGAATTTATCTATTATTGGCAAACCATCCTTATTTCCAATTAACTTTTTTCCAAAATTACCACATGTGTTCTTGTAAGAAGATCGTGGGCGCAGACTTTTGAGGGTATCAAGCAATAAAGATAACCCAAGCCCATTGCAGCCAGTGAAAGGAAAGCTAAAGGGCAGCGTTTTAAACATTGCTGAGGCGAAGCGAGGCTACCATCTGCTTGTTGAAGTCTAAGTCGCCAAGCTTTCATTCCTAAAGTTTGTCCCTGTTTGCGCCAGCAAATAAAGTAATATCCCATTAAGCAGGCTATCCAGCCAAATAAACTAAGCCATTGAACAGCAGCATTCGGCTGAATATCTTCGAGACCCTCAGTGCCAAAAGCGATCATCTTTAAAATCAAAAGTAATGCACCGTAGCCTAAGGTGATAGCAAACAGTAAAAAGGCATCATATACCAAAGCGGCGAGTCTGCGAAAAAGACCTGCACTCGGTAAGTGATTAAATTCTAAGCTAGGTTTAATAATAAATCTCCAAATTCAGTGTCAGAATAATAGCAGGATTCTGCCCAAAGCCAGTACAATGTGCAATTGATTATATAACTTGGCAAATTAAATACTCTAGGAGAGCTAACTTGGATTGGATTTTCGGTATTCACGCAGTGCAGTCTATTCTTAAAACATCACCTCAGCGAGTGAAAGAATTAAGGGTAGTTAGGGCGCGTCAGGATGCAAGGTTACAGAAGCTACTAAATTTAGCCGAACAGCATGGAGTAACTGTTCAATGGTCAACGTCACAGAATTTAGATGCACTGGTTGAGGGACGTCACCAAGGAGTAGCCGCGCTGTGCAAGGAGGGCGAAACTTATAATGAAAGTTACTTGGCAAACCTAGTTGAACAACAGGGTCAAAATGGTTTCTTCTTAATGCTTGATGGTGTTACTGACCCACATAATTTGGGTGCTTGCTTGCGTTCAGCAGAGGGAGCAGGGGTTCAAGCGGTTATTGTGCCCAAGGACAATTCGGTAGGTTTAACGTCTGTGGTATCTAAAGTTGCATCCGGAGCTGCAGAAACAATACCTCTAGTAGTGGTGACCAATCTAGCTAGAACTTTAAAAGACCTTCAAGCTAAGGGTGTATGGGCTGTGGGAACCACCGGTGAGGCAGAGAAAACCATTTATGATATTGATCTGAAAGGCCCCATCATTATGGTCATGGGTTCTGAGGGAACAGGCATGCGTCAATTAGTTACTAGTCAATGTGATTTTTTGGCGAAGTTGCCAATGGCAGGAAAAGTCAGCAGCCTCAATGTATCGGTAGCAGCGGGCGTGTGCTTATTCGAAGCAGTAAGGCAGCGAAGCTAAGCTTATTTTGTTTATTATTGGCTCTTAAGCGTCTAAGATTAATTGAATGGTAAAGGATTTTAGAAGTTGTGGCTATGAATCAAAATTTTTGCTCTGTACCAAATTTTTTAAGCATGCTAAGGCTATCCCTTGTTCCAGTATTAGCTTTAGCGGCCACCTTAGGTGAGGCTAATTTATTCCTCCTGGTGCTAGCTATTTCCCTTGTCAGTGATATGCTTGATGGCTATTTCGCACGAAAGCTTGAGCAAGTAACCGAGTTGGGTGCAAAGCTTGATAGTTGGGCTGATATGGCGACATACGCCATGATGATAATGGGCCTGTATTTAATCTGGCCACCCGTTTTTGATCAGCAATTCACCTTTCTTGTTGCGGCCACACTAAGCTATATATTGCCGGTATTAATTGCCTTGGCTCGTTTTGGTAGTTTTCCAAGCTATCACACCTGGGGCGCCAAACTAGCCGCATTATTAATAGCCCCTGCCTTTTATTGGCTTGTACTTTATGACGAACAACTGTTTTTTAGAGCGGTAATTGTGTTACATGTAGTTGTTGCTCTAGAAGAAGTAGCTATTACATTTTTACTTAAAAAATCAAAGACCAATATAGCTTCCATTCTTACAATTCTTAAAATGAGTAAAAATAAGTCATAGTTTTGGTAAACAAGCGCAAAGCTTAGTGTTGCAACCTGGGCTGCATATCTCTATAATCGCGCGGCTTGAAGGGTCTGAGAATCAAATTTATTTATCTCAGGCACTCCTTGTCTCACTGAGTCGCCACGATGGTGTCTGCGGGAGACTTTATAATCCATGAGGAGATACAATGCGTCACTACGAAATAGTGTTTCTGGTCCACCCAGACCAGAGCGAGCAAGTTGCGGGTATGGTAGAAAGATACACTTCTGCTATCGAAGCTGGAAAAGGTTCTGTCCACCGTCTTGAAGACTGGGGGCGACGTCAACTGGCTTATCCAATTAATAAAATCCACAAAGCACATTATGTTCTTATGAACGTAGAGTGTGATCAAGATATTCTTGATGAGTTAAATTCCTCTTTCAGATACAACGATGCCGTACTTAGAAGTATGGTTATTCGTCGAGATGAAGCTATCTCTGCAGAATCGCCGATCATGAAACAAGAAAATGCTGAAAAAGCTGATAAAGAAGCTCGTGAACGTCATAAGGCAGCGAAAGCTAAAGAATTTGCAGAAAAAGAAGCGGCTAAGGCTGATGCGGCAAAAGATGCTCCTGTAGAAGAAGCTCCAGCAAAAGATGCTCCTGAAGAAGAAGCTCCAGCAGAAGAAGCTCCAGCAGAAGAAGCTCCAGTAGAAGAAGCACAAGCAGTGGAAGGAGATAAATAATGGCTAGATTTGTTCGAAGAAGAAAGTTTTGTCGTTTTAGTGCCGAAGGTGCTACTGAGATTGATTACAAAGATCTCGACACGTTAAAGGGTTATGTTTCTGAAACAGGTAAAATTGTACCTAGTAGAATTACTGGTACAAAAGCACGTTATCAGCGTGAGCTGTCAGAAGCTATTAAGCGCGCACGTTATGTTGCTTTATTGCCCTATACTGATAGCCATAGTTAAAATTAGGTAAAAACATTGATAGCACTAGCCAATTTTATATTGCGCGGGCGAGTGCAGGCGCTAGCAGTTGCGTTTATTGGAAGTTTTTTTCCGTTAATTAGCTCGGCTACAATAGCGCTGGTGTCCCTATGTAAGGGTGCCAAAGAAGGTATGCTTTTATATCTTTGGCTCTCCTTGATACTGGTGCTTATTCAGCAAGCGAGTACAGATAACCCGTTGCTTGCGGCTGTTTCCATAGTTTCCCTAGGAATTATGGTTATAGCAGCTAAAGTGCATAGGCATTTGGCATCATGGCAATGGACTCTGCTGGCAACAATTGCGATTTCCGTTGCATGTGCATTTAGTTTTGGCCTTTTAATGGGTTCAGAGGTAAACGCATTTTTGACAACTGTCGAAGAAATGTTTGCAGCGATTAATAGCAAACAGCAGGATGCACAGGTTAGCTTAGATCTTACAGAGTCAATGTTGCTAGGAATTGTAGCCACTTTGTTAGCGATTGGCTCTATTATGAGTTTAATGTTAGCGCGATGGTGGCAAGCTGGTATATACAACCCAGGTGGATTTCAGAAGGAATTCCACAGCTTTAAGATAGAAGCAAAGGTTGCTGTGATACTACTTGCAGTATTGCTAGCAGGGCAATTTATGTCAAAAAGCTCGCAAATATGGTCAGATTTAGCAGCATTGCCACTTCTGATTACTGGGATTGCATTGGTTCATTTTGCGGTTAAGTTATTGGATCAAGGTAGGCAATGGTTGGCATTTTTATATGTCGGAATTATTTTAGCAGGAAAGCCAGTTACAGTAATTTTATTGGTACTGGGTTTAACAGATAGTTTAATTGATTTACGCTCGAGGTTAGAAGGGTATAAAAACTCCAAGACTTGAGTTTATTAATAGATAAAGAGGCATAAGAGATGGAAGTTATTCTATTGGAAAAAATTGGTAAGTTGGGAAATATTGGCGATCTAGCCAATGTAAAGTCAGGCTATGGCCGCAACTACCTGATACCTCAGGGTAAGGCGCTGTTTGCAACTAAAGCAAACCTCGAAGAGTTTGAAACGCGTCGTGCTGATTTAGAGGCCGCAGCTGCCAATAAAATGGAAAAAGCACAAATTCGTGCTAATAAGTTGATTGAAATTGCTAGTGTTACGATTGCCGCTAACGCTGGTGATGAAGGCAAGCTGTTTGGTTCTGTTGGCACCCGTGAGATTGAAGAAGCCGTTAACAATGCTGGTGGCGATATCGCTAAAAGTGAAATTAATATGCCAGAAGGCGCAATTCGCAATGTCGGTGAATTTTCAGTTGAGGTTCAGTTACATACAGATGTAACTCAAGCGATCACTGTTGTGGTTGAGGCTGAATAACTTAAATTCAGCACCCCAAAGTAGACTTCAAAACGGCATTGACTCATTAAAGGGTCAGTGCCGTTTTAGTTTTAAAAAAATAATTTCAATTTACTGTGTTAATTTGTCTTCTAGTCGCTCTATAATCTACGCCTATAACTTGAAAAATACCTATTTATGAACGAAGCACTTTTTGCCGAACCAACAATAAGCCAGCCCCTGCCGCATTCCCTTGAAGCGGAGCAGGCGGTTTTAGGCGGCCTGATGTTAAAGAATGATGCCTTTGATTCAGTAGCAGAGGTTCTTGGAGAAAATGATTTTTTTGGTGCCGATCACAGGTCTATTTTTAACGCTATGGTTGGATTGGCAGCAGAGGGACAACCCTTTGATCCCATTACTTTAACTGAGCATCTGCAAAATTCCAATGAGTTAGGCGCCGTAGGCGGGGCAGAGTATCTGGTGGATCTTGCGCAAAACACACCAAGCTCTGCCAATGTTAAAGCTTATACCCAAATTGTCTTAGAGCGCTCTATCGTTAGGCAGCTAATAACAGCCTCAAGTGAGATAGTCCGTAAAAGCTACAACCCAGTGGGTTGGGATAGCGGCAAGCTTTTAGCTGAAGCCGAAGCTAGACTTCAAGAAATTATTGAAAATCGACCCAAACAGGGTGGTTTTAAAGATGTAAATAACCTAATTAAAGATGCAGTTGCTCGGCTTGATGAACTTTTTAAAAACGATGCTGATATTACTGGTATGAGCACCGGATTTTCTGATTTGGATAATATGACTTCCGGCTGGCAAAAGTCCGATCTTGTAATTATTGCTGGTCGTCCATCGATGGGTAAAACCTCATTTGCAATGAACATGGTTGAACATGCAACCCTGCATCAGGATCGACCAGTGCTGGTGTTTTCTTTAGAGATGCCCGCCAATCAGCTTATCACTCGAATGCTGTCATCCATGGGTAAGATTGACCAAACCAGAATGCGTTCGGGCAACCTTCAAGAAGATGATTGGCCACGTTTAAGTAGTGCGGCTCAGCGTTTAAAAGACCGACCCCTATTTATTGATGATTCTGCAGGCATTACACCATTGGAGATGCGCAGTCGAATTAAACAGTTTACCCGAGAGCGTGTAGAGCAATTACGGCAACAATGGCATCAAGAACATGGTGCAGATTCCCAACCGGATAATGATGAGCTCTTCAAGCAAGCCCAGCCTGGTCTTATTATGGTGGATTACCTTCAGCTGATGAGCGGAAGTAATGCTTCCGAGGGAAGAGTTCAGGAAATTTCACAAATTTCTCGTGAGCTTAAAGGCTTGGCTAGAGAATATGAGTGCCCAATGATCGCCCTATCTCAGCTTAGTCGTAATGTTGAACAGCGACCCAATAAGCGGCCTGTTAACGCAGATTTGCGTGAATCTGGCGCCATTGAGCAAGATGCCGACGTTATTGCCTTTATTTATCGCGATGAGGTGTATAACGAAGACAGCCCCGATAAAGGCACTGCTGAAATTATTCTGGGTAAACAGCGTAATGGCCCTATTGGTACCTGTCGTCTTATGTTTATGGGTAAATACACTCGCTTTGAAAACCTTGCAGTTGATAACTTCGCTGAGTACTAAACACAGCGCTTTAATGGAGTAACAATGCAAGTATTTCACACAATAAGTGGTCTTAGAGACAACCTTTCTAGTCATAGAACTCATGGTCAATCCATTGGATTTGTTCCCACTATGGGAAACCTACATGACGGCCACTTAGCGCTTATCAAACAGGCCAAAGAAACCAATGATATTGTGGTTTGTTCAATATTTGTAAATGCACTTCAATTTGGTCTCAATGAAGATTGGGATAAATACCCTCGAACTTACAGCTCCGATTGTGCAAAACTTGATAAATCTGGCTGTGATTACCTATTTTTTCCGGATGATAGTGAAATGTACCCCAATGGCTTAGATACCCAGAGCCGAGTTATCTGTCCCACTATGACTGATGTACTTTGTGGCGCTAGTCGACCCGGGCATTTTGAGGGGGTTACCACCGTAGTGAGCAAGCTATTTAATATTGTTCAGCCAGATGAAGCTATATTTGGTATCAAAGATTATCAGCAATTAGCTGTCATCAAGCGCATGACACAAGATCTTTGTCTGCCCGTTAAAATCGTAGCTGCACCTATTCATCGCGAAGCTGACGGTTTAGCTATGAGCTCAAGAAATAGCTATATCAAAAAAGAAGAGCGGCCCAAGGTCAAAGTGCTAAAAGAAGTGTTAGAGCTAATAGCCCAAAAGATCAAAGCTGGTAATTTAGATTTTCTTAAACTGGAGTTGGAAGCGAAAAAACGCATTCAATGTGAGGGTTTTAGAGCAGATTATGTCACTATTAGTCATAGTAAAACGCTTCAACCTGCTGCGGTAGACGATCGTCAAATAACCATATTAGGTGCCATGTATACAGAATCTGCACGCCTAATTGACAATATAAGTATCTGTTTAGATTAGAATTGCTATCTAAATTTCGCAAACAATAGTCTCTCTTGATATAATAATCATAAGATAGATAATTAGGACAATGCTTTGTTATCAGCCTTTTTAAAAGCTAAATTACATATGGCCTGTGTGACTCATTCAGAGCTCTGGTATGACGGCTCCTGTGCTATTGATTCAGATCTGCTCAAACTGGCTGGAATGCGCGAATTTGAGCAAATTGACATCTATAATGTCGATAATGGCGAACGTTTTACTACCTATATTATTTCCGCAGAAGCTGGGTCTGGCACTATATCTATTAATGGTGCTGCAGCGCGGCTCTGTCAGGTGGGTGACCGCATTATTATTGCCACCTATGGCCAATTTACCGAACAGGAAGCGGCTGAACACAAGCCAAAATTGGTCTATCTCAATAAAGATAATAGCGTTGAGCGTACCTCAAACACCATTCCCGTTCAGCTAGCTGGTTAATTTTTAAGCAATTTTTTGTACGGTTTTAGTTGACTACTTGAAAAAAAGTGGTAAATTGACGCCGAATTAGCTCGTATTGAGTTAAATTTTAAGTCCAAGTACCAGACAGGTGTTACCCATACCGCTGGTCATCATAAGTGATGGAGCTATTACCCATAGCCCCTACAAACGGTCAAAACACTTACCGGTGTGACTGTAGTTAGCTACTTCTGTAGCGTCCCTATTGATGTTTCAGCCTAGTCACCACTGGGAAAGGTTCTTTTCGCTCTTAGTTTTATATCTAAGAGATAGGTATTTAGAGGACAAATTATGGAACATTTATCTGGCGGTGAGATTGTTATTCGCGCCTTAAAAGATGCAGGTGTAAAACACGTTTGGGGATATCCCGGGGGTGCGGCACTGCATATATATGATGCACTTTACAGACAAGAAGATGTTGAGCATCTTTTAGTACGCCATGAACAGGCGGCTGTACACGCGGCTGACGGATTTTCCAGAGCCACTGGAGAGGTGGGCACAGCCCTAGTGACTTCTGGTCCCGGTGCAACCAATGCCATTACTGGTATTGCCACAGCCTATATGGATTCAATTCCACTGGTTGTTATCTCTGGTCAGGTGCCAAAAATTAAAATTGGTCAAGATGCCTTTCAGGAAACTGATATGGTGGGTGTTTCTCGTCCCATCGTAAAGCACAGTTTTTTGGTGACTCAAGCTGAAGATATCGCCGAGACCATAGCTAAGGCCTATTACATTGCCTCGACCGGCAGACCCGGTCCTGTCGTTGTTGATATCCCAAAAGACGTAACTGATCCCAACTACAAAGTACCCTATGAATGGCCAGCTAATATTAAAATGCGTTCTTATCAGCCGACCAATAAGGGACATCGCGGCCAGCTTAAGCGAGCGGTTAAGACCCTATTGGCTGCCAAAAAGCCGGTTATTTATTCCGGTGGTGGGGTTATCTTAGATAACGCCTCAGATCAGCTAATTGAATTAGCCCAACGCCTAAATTACCCAGTAACTAATACCCTAATGGGATTAGGGGCATACCCCGCGACTGATCGTCAGTTTATTGGTATGTTAGGTATGCATGGTACTTATGAAGCTAATACCGCAATGCATGAGTCTGATGTAATTTTTGCTGTGGGCGCGCGGTTTGATGATCGCGTAACCAATGATCTCGATAAATTTTGTCCCCATGCAACGATTATTCATATTGATGTTGATCCAACATCAATATCGAAAAATATCAATGCGCATATTCCGGTGGTTGGTACCTGTACTTCAGTTTTAGACGAAATGCTGAGTATTGCCGATGAAATGGCTATACAGCCAGATGCAGACGCGATTAAAGATTGGTGGACTAAAATTGATCAATGGCGAGCCGACAAGGGCATTTATACCGCCAATCGCTACGAGCCAAGTGCAGGCGACATAATTAAGCCTCAGGATGCGATAAAAGCGCTCTATAAGGCAACGGACGGCAATGCCTATGTGACGTCTGACGTAGGTCAGCATCAAATGTTTGCTGCTCAATATTATCTGTTTGATAAGCCACGTCGCTGGATTAATTCTGGTGGTCTTGGAACCATGGGTTTTGGTTTACCTGCCGCTATGGGCGTCCAATTAGCCTTTCCTGACGCTCAGGTTGCCTGTGTAACTGGTGAGGGTAGTATCCAAATGTGTATTCAGGAATTATCCACCTGTAGCCAATATAATTTGCCGGTAAAGATTATTAATCTTAATAATTCGGCATTGGGCATGGTTCGCCAGTGGCAGGATATGAATTACAGCAGTCGCTACTCTCAGAGTCTCTATGAAGATTCTTTGCCTGACTTTGTTGCCTTGGCGGAAGCCTATGGGCATGTGGGCATGAAAGTGACGCGTTATGAGGATCTTGAAGAGAAAATGCGCGAATGCTTTGCATTAAAAGATCGCACAGTATTTATGGATATCTGTGTAGATAAGTCCGAGCATGTATATCCAATGCAGATACCAGGTGGTGCAATGGGTGACTTGTTTCTTAATAAATCGGAGAAAACCTAATGAAACGCATAATTTCAATATTACTGGAAAATGAATCCGGTGCGCTTTCACGGGTAGTCGGGTTATTTGCTCAAAGAGGGTATAATATAGACACTTTGACAGTTGCGCCGACCGATGATGATACGCTTTCGCGATTGACCCTTACAACACAGGGTGATGATCAGATGGCGGAGCAGATTGTAAAACAGCTCCACAAGTTAATTGATACCATTAAGGTAGTTGATTTAACCGTGGGTTCTCATATTGAGCGCGAGTTGATGTTAGTGAAAATAAAAGCATCAGATGCTGAAGTTCGCGCTGAATTAAAGAGCTGTGTGGAGATATTTAGAGGTCATGTTGTTGATGTAACGGCCTCGACCTATACGGTGCAGCTCACTGGAGACAGTGATAAATTAGATGCATTTATCGATGCCGTGCGAGAAATCGGCATTATGGAAGTCGTTCGAACTGGTGTTTCTGGCATCGCTCGTGGCGATAAATTTTTACGTGTATAACTATTAACTAGGTGAAATCAATGCAAGTTTATTATGATAAAGACTGTGATCTTTCAATTGTCAAAGGAATGAAAGTATCTATTATTGGCTATGGCTCACAGGGTCATGCACACGCCAACAACCTGAAAGATTCGGGAGTTGATGTAACTGTTGGCCTTCGAAAAAGTTCGTCTTCAGCGGCAAAAGCTGAAGCGGCTGGATTAAAGGTTAAAGATGTTCCCAGTGCAGTAGCGGGTGCTGATTTGGTTATGATATTGACGCCTGATGAATTTCAGTCGCAATTATATCGTGACGAAGTAGAACCAAATCTAAAGCAGGGCGCTACCCTAGCTTTTGCTCATGGTTTTGCAATTCACTACAATCAAGTTGTACCGCGTGCTGATTTAGACGTGATTATGATTGCGCCAAAAGCACCGGGTCATACCGTGCGTAATGAGTTTGTTAATGGCGGTGGTATTCCGGATTTGGTTGCGGTGCATCAAGACGCTTCTGGTAAGGCAAAGTCGGTTGCTATGTCATACGCTTCAGGTGTCGGCGGTGGTCGTACTGGTATTATTGAGACTACATTTAAAGACGAGACTGAAACTGATCTATTTGGTGAGCAGGCGGTTCTTTGTGGTGGCGCAGTAGAGCTTGTTAAAGCGGGCTTTGAAACATTGACCGAAGCGGGTTATGCCCCAGAAATGGCCTATTTTGAGTGTCTGCATGAGCTAAAATTGATCGTTGACTTGATGTATCAAGGCGGTATTGCCAACATGAACTACTCAATCTCCAATAATGCGGAGTATGGCGAGTATGTGACTGGCCCAGAGGTAATCAACGATGAGTCCCGTGCAGCGATGCGCAATGCCCTTAAGCGGATTCAAGATGGCGAATACGCCAAGATGTTTATCTCAGAAGGTGCGCTAAACTATCCTTCAATGACCGCCTATCGTCGTAATAACGCGGCACATCCCATTGAAAAAGTGGGTGCCGAATTACGCGGTATGATGCCTTGGATTACCAAGAACGCATTGGTAGACAAAGATAAAAATTAATTAATACATTTGATTAATAGTAAACGGCCCTTAATAGGGCCGTTTCACTTTTAATATGTGAATAACCTATAATTAGCATAACTTTTTTGAGTGTATCGCTATGAGTAATTCTGAAAATTCTGAAAAAATTATTGAAATTGATAGCTTTTCAGAGATAAAAGCCAGTGAATCACCACGGCCGAGAAAGGGCATTTATTTGTTGCCAAACTTACTCACAACCGGTGCGCTTTTCGGTGGTTTTTACGCTGTTCTATCGGGCTTTAGTGGTAACTACGAAATGGCAGCAATTGCGATTTTCGTAGCAATGGTTTTTGATGGTTTAGATGGTCGTGTTGCGCGAATGACCAATACTCAAAGTGATTTTGGCGTTCAATATGACAGTCTATCCGATATGGTTTCATTTGGTATTGCGCCAGCCATTGTTGTCTATGGTTGGGGTATGACGAGTCTAGGAAAAGTAGGTATTGCCGCGGCGTTTGTGTATGCCTCATGTGCAGCGCTTAGATTAGCGCGTTTTAATGTTCAATCGGGTATCAATAGCGGTAAATTCTTTATTGGTTTGCCCAGTCCAGCCGCTGCAGCACTAATCGCGGGTTTTGTTTGGTCAGCACAGTCGTTGCAGCCGTCCTTTTTACTGTCGAGCTTTAGTGCATTTTTAATCGCATTAACAGGCCTGCTAATGGTGTCTAATTTTAAATACCCAAGCTTTAAACAGATAGATCTTCGAGGCAAAGTACCCTTTGTGGTTATTCTTTCTATAGTGATGTCATTTGTAGTGATTACTATAGATCCACCGCGTATTTTATTTATCCTGGCTCTGAGTTTTGCGCTCTATGCTCCAGCCAAATTCGTTTGGTCAAAATTCTATAATTGAGCAATAAGGGTTAATATTTTTTGAGGATGGAGGGTCTGATCATTATCCACACCTCATAGTCAGAGTTTCGTTGCTTTTCCTGACCAAATAGCCAGCCTAAAAATGGTAATTTTTTTAATTTTGGCAATCCTTCCGTATGCTTTATAGCCGATTGTTGCATCATGCCACCTAGAAAAATAAATTCTCCATTTTTTACGCTAACCTGATTGGATACCTTATGTTTAATCAGCTGCAAATAGCCATCGCCACCCACCACAATATCACTCACTGATGCATCGATAATATTTAAAGTTACCGTTTCGTTATCAATAATATAGGGGATAATCTCCATCTTAACCCCATATTCCAAAACTTCTCTTTCCTCTTCTTTACCGCTTTGTGAGCTGTTGGTGGATTGTTCATCTTCTTCATCCACTTGCCACTGATTAGCCTGTTGGGTGGTAGAAAATTTAGCTTTTTTACCATGAGCCGAAAGTAATGATGGCATGGCTTTAATTTGAGTTTGCCCAGAGCGCGCCAGTATTTGCAACTGCTTGATTAAATCCGGTTGATCGGAAATTATACCTTGAGCCAATGTAGCATTGTTGTCGTGCCAGCGAATACCGAGGCGGCTAATATCTGTAGTAGTAATTTCTACAATGCTTAGCTCCAGCAGTACCTGTCCAGGCGAATGATCGAACACCATGATGCTTTCTTGTATTTTTTTTTGAATGCCCGGTGGTGCACTGATGGTTAAATAATTCGCTCCCTTCGGGTAAAAAACAAATTGTTTTTCAATCTCTCCCATTGAATTAAATAATAGTTCCGCGCTGACATATTTAGGCCAGTAACGGCAGTTAACTGATAGCGATGACCAGCTAGGGGTGTCGACAGAATTAAGCCCAACTAAAATGTACTCATTGAAGAATCTATAGCTTAAATTGCTGCTGGCAGAGATAAGATCGAGCGCCTTATCGAGGCGTATATTGTCAGCTTCAATAGTAACAACACCTTCGACAAATTCATCGATCACTATAGGGAATTCAATCAGCAGGCTAATTTCTGCAAATATATCGCGCACGCTTGCCTCATAAAAGGATAAGGCTATATAAGGTAGCTGGTGCGGGTATTCGCCACTTTTACTGCAGTAAATAGGGGAGTGGGGTGTAAGTGGTTTCCCCTTGGATAAATTGGATTTTTGTGGCAATAATTTATCAATTTTAGGGTTTACTGATTCAAGCTGTAGAGTATCTTCCTGCTTATAGGTATCTGAGTAAATGTCTAAATGACTACAGGCAGAAAATAGTACAAGACTGCACAAAATAATGATCTGACCAAGGCGAAGATATATTGGGCTGAATTTCACAATCATCTGTGATCAAACACTCCTGTATCACGCTAATCCTAGACATTGAGTCTCAACCGTTATCATTGAGCAAAAGGCTAATTCTTTACATTGGGTAATAAGCCCTTATCCTGTGTCTTTTTGTGAAGAATCACTAGGGTTCTCAGTAGTCTTATCCTCAACTACCGATTGGCCAGATTCATCTATGCTCAACTGGTGATTAAAACTTCTCAGTCTCACGTCATTAAACTTGCCAACAATGCGCATTTGATAATCGCCTGGTTGCAGTTTTTTATCGATTTTCCCAGTGACATGTACCAAATTATTGGGAAAAACGGAGGTATATATCATCTCGCTTCTATGAGATTGTTCATTGAGTAAAGGTATTTTAGCAATTAGTCGCTTGTTGAGACGTAAGTGCATCTCCATAAACAGTCTTCCTTTGTAAGGAGATTGGTTATCAAAGTCCAGATGCACCATGCTCGTACCCGATTCTTCATCCATTTTAATCTCTGGGTTTAGAATAGCGTTTTTGGGGCGTTTCTTCGATCCAGTCACGGTTAATTCAATCAAACTAGCCGTGGCGTAATTTAAAGTAACACCGGTTTTTTTTCTGGGTGTCATCTCGGTTACTGTGATCAATATATTGTGAAAGCCATGACTTTTTCGGCTGGGTATTCTTATTATGCCCTCAATGGGCAAGTCTTCTTTGCCGTTAATTTTAAATGTTTCGCTACTATCCAATTTTATCCAGTCCCATGGTCCCTCATTAGCTTGGTCATCTAATTTAACTTCTTTTTGAAAGCCATTAATGTCTTGAATGTAATAGGAATAGGATATTTTATAGTCTCTTGGTGTGGTTTTTTTATTTTTTACCACAAGATTAAAAGTTACCTTGTCGCGGGGTTTAGCTTCAATTTTAATGCGGGTTGGAGACACGCTAGCATGTGTATTTATAGGCAGGGCTATAAGTAATGTAGCCCAAAAAGCGATCAAAAGACTGTAACTATATGCAACCTTGTTTGATTTAATTATTTTCATTAGAAAACCTATTCCTTGGTTAAATTATCCATAAATAAAAGAATAGCACATTTAGCTTTGGGCTATTTACTTATAAATAAAAAAGACTAGCGCATATGCGCGCTAGTCTTTTTATAGGTTGCTGATTAGTTATTAGCTTGAAACGGTAGCAGCCGCTCTGACGGTTGCTGTTGCTCGGTAATCACCAGCTGCCTGAACAGAACCATCTGCAGCCAAGCTTGCGCGGAAGTAAAATTTAGTCGCAAAATCAGTGGAACCTGTATCGGTATTAAATGCTTGAGACGAGATATCCCCGCTTAAGGCATAGGCTACATTCATATCCCCACTCATATCCGCATGCGTAGCGCCACTAGTTTCATCAAAATCCAAAGCTGCAACTGCAGTTGCGCCACTGTAAAAGCTCTGATCTACGTATACAATAACAGAGGTGTCAGCAATTTCATTGCGTTCAGTGATGCCTGTATCTATATTGGTTAGGGTAAAGTCGTCAATTGAAATAGTGCTATCAATATTGGCGTGCCATCTTATTTCACCGCCACCAACATACACCGATCCAGCACCACCGGGTACATCCTCTAAGTTAGCTAAATCAGAATCTGTAGCACTGTATGGAAAGTAGTAGAGCTCGATACTCTCCATTGCATCTAATAGCACAAATTCATTGACCTCTACCTCCGCACCAACGTTGGTAGTTTTTTCGCTACTGTCATTGGAAACATCATCTACGCCATAGGTGGCAAAAGCTGATTGTGAAAAAAAGAAAAACAAGCTTGTAAAGCTGACGAGAATTAATTTGAAAATTTTCATGGTTGTGACTCCTGTCAAAATAGTTAACTAAATTTTATTCCTTTAAAAAATACAATTTTTGAATTACTCAATATTAAATACAGCAAGATATATGCCAATATGCATAGTTTGTTGTTAACCGTTGAAATAACTGAAGTTTTATAGGAGATATCTATATTTTAAAGAATTATATATGTAACAATTTGTATCATTGCTAGTAACAAAGAAACTTTAAACAAGGTTATAGAGTTTCATTTTTCGCCATAATGTCATTCGACTAATACCTAAATTTTTTGCAGCTAAGGTGCGGTTACCACTATTTAAAGCCAAGGTTTTTTTTATAAGCGGCCTATCTAGTAGTGGCTTTGGTTTAACCTGTTGTGCCTTCAGCCCAGATTGTATATTTTCTGGTAAATCACTCACTTTTAAATTTTTTTCGATCGCCATTGCCGCGGTAAAATTGGCACAATTTTCTAATTCCCTAACATTGCCAGGCCAGTCATAGCCAATTAAATGCGATTCTACAGAAGGACTAATAGTCCATTGTTTAACATCAGATGCCTGTTCTAAGAAATGTCTGAACAGGAGTAAAATATCATCTCTACGATCTCTTAAAGGCGGAATATGCAGGTGAATTACTTCAAGCCGATAGCGTAGATCATCACGAAATTGATGGTGCTCAACAGCATCCTCAAAACTTAAGTTTGACGCGGATACTACTATTGCTGAAAATTCCTGTAGGTTAATGTCACCCACAGGGTAGTACTGTCGTTCTTGAAGTACTCTAAGTAACTTAGCCTGTGTATTAACCGGCAGGCTAGTGACTTCATCCAAAAAAAGTGTTCCTTTAGCGGCCGCCTGCATAAGACCAGCGCTGCTATTAACTGCACCGGTAAAAGCACCCTTTTTATGACCAAATAATTGAGATTCAATTAAATCACTAGAAAAATTAGCCACATTAACGGCTACAAAAGGTTGGCTGGACCTGTTACTTTCAGCATGTATAGCGCGAGCGACTAGTTCTTTGCCTACACCAGTTTCACCAGATATATAGATTGAAATATCTGATTTAGCGGCTCTTTTGATATTATCGAAAAGCTTTTTCATCGCGCTATTACGCGACAAAATACCATGAAAAAATTGGGTTTTATCTGATTGTGTTTGAGCTTTAATGACGCTCTCCCTGAGTAAGCCGATAGCCAAGATCCCTATGACCACTGATTTAATGATTGCCCTTGATTTAGGCAGTAACTATTCATATATATATTAGTTTAGTTTATAAATAGTACTAAAAAGATTTTTTGGATTAATTTATTTAGCGCCATAAACTCGATTATTTTTACTTTGTTTGCTATTGTCTAGCCATGATTAGAAACTATTCATCAATTATTGTTACTTATGCCCAAGCAAATACAAGCTTGGTGTCTCTTGTCGTTCGCCTCCTGCCCTGAGGGGCTACTAATCTGTTTCACCTCAATAAATCTCATTTCTGCTTGTAATAGTTAAGCTATAGAGCGGAATTCTATGCCCTTATGGGCAAATAAGTTTTACAATACTGTTATTCTTTACTGATAGCAGTGAGTCAGGAACATAACCATGAATTCAAAAGATAATTTAGTTATTTTTGATACAACCTTGCGCGATGGTGAGCAGAGCCCTGGTGCATCGATGACAAAAGATGAAAAAGTGCGTATTGCCAAGGCGCTTGAAAAGCTTCAAGTGGATGTTATCGAGGCGGGCTTTGCTATATCTAGTCAGGGTGATTTTGACGCTGTGCAAGCAATTGCCAGCACGGTAAAAGAAAGTCGTATCTGCAGTCTTTCTAGAGCGATAAAAGGTGATATTGAAGCGGCCGCTGAGGCACTTAAAGGTGCAGAAGCAGCTCGCATACACACGTTTATTGCGACCTCGCCAATACATATGAAATACAAGCTTCAAATGGAGCCCGATCAGGTAATGGATCAGGCTATAGCTGCGGTTAAATTAGCCCGAGGCTTAATTGATGATGTAGAGTTTTCCCTAGAAGATGCCAGTCGCACAGAATTCGATTTTATGTGTCGTGTCACCGAAGCAGTTATTAATGCCGGCGCAAAGACTATTAATTTGCCAGACACCGTAGGTTATACCGACCCCAGTGAATATAGCGATATGATTCAACGGCTTTTAAATACTGTGCCTAATGCTGATAAAGCCATCTTCTCTGTTCATTGCCATAATGATCTAGGGCTTGCGGTGGCCAATAGCTTGGCCGCGGTTAAGGCGGGTGCAAGACAGGTTGAATGTACCATTAATGGTTTGGGCGAAAGGGCAGGTAATGCCTCTTTAGAAGAACTAGTGATGGCCATTCGTACGCGTAAAGATATCTTTCCAGTGCAAACTAAAATCGATACTACTCAGATTGTGCCTATCTCAAGATTGGTTTCCTCAGTCACAGGTTTTCCTGTTCAGCCCAATAAAGCCATTGTGGGCGCTAATGCCTTTGCTCATGAATCGGGAATTCATCAGGACGGGATATTAAAATTCCGTGAAACCTATGAAATCATGAAGGCTGAAGATGTTGGCTGGAGTACTAATAAGTTATCTCTGGGAAAGTTATCCGGTCGAGCGGCTTTTGCTTCGCGTCTCGAAGAGTTGGGTATCACTTTTGACAGCAAAGATGACTTTAATCAGGCTTTTGTCCGATTTAAAGAGCTGGCCGATAAAAAGCGTGAGATATTTGATGAAGACCTTCAGGCGCTAGTTTCCGATGTACAGATAGTTGCGGAGGACGATGCTATAACAGTTAATGATCTTGAGGTCTTAAGTAAAACCGGTCAATTGCCCACTGCAAAAATATCCATTCGCTATAAGGGCAAGGATCATCAGTCCGAAGCCAGTGGAGACGGGGCGGTCGATGCTATTTTTAAAGCCATTGAAAAATTGATTAATAGTGAAACTACGTTGCAGTTATATTCCGTTAATGCGGTCACCGAGGGCACTGATTCGCAAGGTGAGGTCACCGTTCGCCTAGAAAAAGAGGGACGAATTATCAATGGTCAGGGTGCTGATACGGATATTCTTTTGGCCAGTGCAAAAGCCTATGTTAATGCACTGACACTGATGCGAAACCCAGGTAGGCTTCACCCTCAACTGGGTGGTGTTTAGTGGCGGATAATCAGGCATCTCAGAGGCAGTTACGCGACCACTATTTGCAAACCTTGGGTATAGTGCAATATGTACCCAAGGAGTTTGCTAATGAAGTAGTGGTCGATAACCCAGAAGATTCTGTCGCTGAAAGTCCAAAAATTGAAAACACTAACGAGAAACCCTCAGTATCTGGGGTGACTCAACAATCAGCTATTGAAAGTATTTTGCAAGTAAAGACTGAAGAAAAATCAAATAAAAGCGCAACCGAAGAGACTAAACCTTCTGCTGAATTACCACAAAATACAACCCCATTGGCTCTTAGGTTTGTATTTTGGCAGCCCACAGATGAGTTTTTAATTGCTACAACGGCCGAAGATCAGTTACCTGATAGCACTCAAGTTAAGCTATTAGCTAAAATAGTTGCCGCTATAGATAGTCAGGCCTCTGTATTATCTCAATTTGATGTTGTAAATTGGCCGCCACATGCCAGCATGCAGGGCGGTGAGAAAGAGGCCAAAGAGTTTCTATCAACTTTAGTTAGCTCAAAGTTAGCGGCAAAGTCCACCAAACTTCTATTGATATTAGGTGACTCAGCAAAAAATTGGTTATTTGCTGCCAGTCAAAAAGGCTCAATTAAAGATGGATTACTGTCAATAAGTCCAGAGGTTACAGCAATAATTGCTCCAACCTTGGAAGAGATACTCAATCAGCCACAGTCAAAACGTGACACATGGCAGACTATTTGTCGATATTTCGATCAAAAAAAGGCTTCAAGCTAACATATGAGCCATTCATTGGTTTTAGATCTTTCGGATGCCAACAAACTGTTGGTAGGCCATCAAGATCACTATATTCGACCAGCGAATTCCAAGGATCTCCCTCAAATTAGTGCGATTGAGCAACTAACATCGGCCTATCCATGCTCCAATAAGCAACTGCAAAACTGTATCCATCAGACCTATGTTTTATGCCAAGAAAGCGCAATACAAGGTTTTATAGTTATTGCCATAGTTGAAAATCAAGCAGAACTTCATAATATTGCTATCAATCCAGAGGCTCAAGGGAAAGGCTTTGGTAGCCTTTTTTTACAGGGATTGATACAAGCCTTACCAACACGAATTGAGCAGTTTTATCTGGAAGTAAGAGTAGGTAATTACCGAGCAATTCGCCTGTATCACCGTTTAGGCTTTGTTAAAATTGCTGAGCGCAAAGACTATTATCGCCATGGATTAGGGCGTGAGGACGCGCTTGTAATGGCGAGGCCATGTAAGCAGTAATTATTTTTTAGTTGGTTTCTTTTGAAGCTTTCGCTGTAATGTTCGCCTGTGCATACCAAGACTTCTAGCGGTAGCAGAGATATTACCTTCATTATCATTTAGTACTTTTTGAATATGTTCCCATTCCAAACGATTAATAGAGGTCGGTTCTGATGGAACTAGCGTCTCATTGATGCCAATTTGGAGAGACGAAAATGCCGATACAATTTCGTCGGCAGAGGCCAGTTTACAAAGATAGTTAACGGCCTCCAATTTGATTGCTTCTACTGCCGTTGAAATGCTCGAATAGCCGGTTAATATGAGAATCTTAGCATCTGGGATAAGAACGTTAAGATTTTTTTAAAATGGCTAGCCCAGATTCATGTTCTAATTTTAAGTCAAGAATTACACGCTGAATATCAACAGTCTTTTTACATAAGCTAAAGGCTTGAGAGCCATTATTTGCAGTTAAAACTTGATGTCCCTGACGCCGAAGCACTCTAGAAAGTATAGAGCTGAAGGTAACATCATCATCGACAATAAAATAATTCATTCTTCAGTCTTAGATTTAACCGTTAAATTTATCGACAAGCAGATTGTAGTCAAAGTGCCTCCACTGACTAAATCTTGTAACTTAATTGAGCCGCCAAAACGAGTCACAGTACTTTGAGATAAAAATAAACCTAGCCCCAACCCTTTAGATTTATCGGATAAAAAGGTCTACCAATAGTTGCTTTATCAAAGCCTTTACCCCGATCCTTTATATGAATCGCAATCTCTGTTTTGGTCCAACTAATGTTGACATCGACCAATTCAGGACTTGCATCTGCAGCATTGTTTAGGAGGTTTAAAATAGACTGTGCAATTATGGGATGAAACTTTAACTCCGGTGCTGGTATTGAGCTGTCAGCATAACTAATACTAGTGTTAAGCTCAGGACGCATTAACTGCCAGCGCTCAAGCAACTGGTTAAAATAAACAAATAGTGGCTGCGAACTATAGGTTTCAGAAGAAGATCCGTTAGCCGTAATTTGTAATTGTTTTAAGGTTATTCTGCACTGATCAATTTGCTGTTTCAAAAGCTTAAGGTCGTTACCATCACTTTGTTGTAAGAGTAATTCATCGACCAATAATTTCATAGTATTTAAAGGCGTACCCAACTCATGTGCTGTGCCAGCTGCTAATGTTCCTATAGCTAAAAGCTGCTCATCCTGCAATTGCTGTTCACTATGTTCAGCGATAGCATGCTAAAGAAAAATATATCAATGAGTAGATGAACAAAAAATTCTTTATCGGTAGTTGGTATATTAACTCTAATTCTATTCGCCGTGGCTATAGTAACAGAGGCTTAAATAGTGAGTACGAATGCAATCGCGTTTGTCGGCAGGTCAATGGGTTGGAAAAGGCTAAAATATACTAGCCAAGCCCTTGACCAACCAGAACAACAGCATGAATTAGACCCAGTCTAAACAGGTTGTGGCGGGAAGCTGAATCAGAGCGATAAATTTCATCATTAGTGATAGTGGAAGTTTACCAAACTTCCAACTTAAACAGTTTAAATTAATTAATTTTAAAAAATAATCAGCTGTAAAAAGTATTAATAATTATTAAATAAGTGGCTCTGTAATGGTCTAATATTAATAGTGTATTAAGTGGGTCATTTGAAAAAGGGGCTTTGCTTCTTCACTAGAGAAAAGGATTCTCTAGTTAACATTACAGGGATGTAAACAATGAGTTTTTATCGATTCAAATTGAATAGTCGCATTTATCGTAAAGGTTATTTTGTCGCGACCTTTTTCGTGGTTGCCTTTATCGTTGGCTGTGTGAACGGTTATCAAGAGCAGTCCAGAAACAATAGCTTTCTTGTTGCAACGGATAAAACACATACTAATACAACACAAAATATTCATGATGTAACCAATGCTGATCAGAATTGGCATAAAGGTGACATTGTCTATGTGGCCAATGGCTACACAGACCATATGGGTATGATTGATAGTAGCGCCTATGTTGCGAACAATAGTCCAGATATTATCGATAGCGATGACGATGGTGCCATACGCAGACATAATAATCTTGATAAATGGGCTGATCAGGGTGGATGGTCTTTAATTGAGGGTTACTATGTTACTACAGGTCAATCAGACCCGGCTAAACGAAGCATAGCCAATAATAAGTTTAATATTGGTGATATTTATAATGCGCAAACTGAAATTACTCTTGTCCCCAAACTGTATAAAAGAAATAGCCCATCAAATACTCATAGTTCACAGCTGGTAAGGCATGCCTATAAGTACTTATATGATATTGATCTAGACGCAGATGGCGGTTGGTGGTCATGGCCAAAAGATATTCTTCAAAACCCCAATCTCAAAGCCATACCTGGGGCCTTATTTGTACGTTCTTAATAGTACGCAAAATTTACAATAAGAGTTATAGATTTAATGCTAAGAATCGCTTTATTGGTATCTTTTTTGGGTATGGCTTTGCTTTCTGCATGCAGTCCTAGGTCCGACCAAAATCAATTACAAAACACCAGTTCTAGTTTATTTTCTAAATGCGAAAATACTTTTATTGTCTCTGGCTCAAGAAAGCTATATTTGTTTGAGCATCGTCCCAAAAGTACTGAATTTAATCAGTTAGCCGTATTTGATGATTGGGCGCCTTTGAGCCCATTTTTAGACTGTGACAATAATAGAATCGTGATTCCCTATGGTGCCAGAAAAGCAGATCGTAGTAATGCGGGTATAGCCATTATTGATTTAGAGTCTGGAGCAAAGAATGAATACCCCATTAATGCCCGAGGTATTCAAGGTATTCCGCTTAAATACGATAACGGTTTATTGTTAAGTACAACGTTGTTAAAACAAACAAACCCTTTAGAGATGCCCCCTACATACGGCTATTCACCGCCAGGTGAAAGCTACAAGGATAGTAATAATACAAGTTTTAGGCTTTTTTCCCCAACCGCTTACTTTGATTTAGATCACCTGCATTTTACCAAAGATTTGGATTTGGACTTGGGTTACTCCGTGATTCAAAATCATACACTTTATTCAAAACAGCGCGGCGCTATAACGGCTATTGATCTTGCAGCTAAAACAACCGATGTCTTATATGAATTCAAGGCCACTCAGTTTTCCGAGGATAAAGATATCCCTTTTAATCATCTTGGTGTTTTTCTAGACAGTGATTACTTCATGGTACTTAATCGCCATAGTCACAATAATCCAAATGGAACATTAGAAGGTTTTGAGAAAAATGCTATCTACAAGCTAGTGGATGGAGCTATGCAAAAATTGACTAATTACCCCGGTGAAGACGCGGTTTATCTTCTTGGACTGGATAAAAAACTGTATATATTTACCCACTCTCTTAAAGTCTTTGAATATAATTTTGAAACTAATGCTCTGGTTGAGCAAAAGCTACCTAAATTTAATGACCTAAAGGGTTATAGTATTGAATCTGTTGGCTATACTCAGCAGAATTTTATTATCACTTTTGATAATTATCAAACTGACATTAATAGTATTGTGGTATTAATGAGTCGTGATTTCAAACGCATTAGTCAATCAACATCAGTCGATCTTCGCCTAATAAGTGTAACCAGTGAATTGGCAATAGATACATCTGATATAAGGGGTATGCAGCTTTCAGAAAATCAAAATGCATTATTAAAATAATTTTTCTATAATTTTGTATGTACTAAAAGTGGCAGCCTCATACCAAAGCGGTTAACATGGCGCCAATTCCCTACTCAATATTAAAAGAAGGCATCAATGCAGCCACTTTCTGAAAATCTTCAAGAAAATTATGATCGTCTTATTATTGAAAGTCTCGAGCAAGGCTGTGTATGGGGTTTGAGGGATGATGAAGATAACTGGGCAATGGTTGAGTCCAGTATTAACCCAAAAATAGGCGTGATCCCTTTTTGGTCTAATGAGGCCCTAGCATCGCAGCTTTGTGAAGATCAATGGGCGGTATACAAGCCCGTTGCCATCGCTATAGAAGAGTTTCTTGATGACTGGCTAACGGGTATGCACGAGGATGTTATAAGAGTTGGCATTAATTGGAATACTGAACTTGAGGGTCAAGAGGTTGAGCCTCTAGATTTATTAGAAGAATTTGAATCAGAATTAGAGTAGCACATGTTTTTAGAAAATTTTTTTTCCCAAACTAGCAACCAGCTCAGTATTAGTGCTGATCAGGGCAGTCAGTTTGCAAAGCAAATATGTAATGATTACAACCCGATACATGATATTGAATCCAAGCGTTTCTGTGTGCCGGGTGATCTATTATTTGCTTTAACCCTAAATAATTATGGTTTAAGCCAACAAATGCGATTTGATTTTGCAGGGTTAGTACCGGCTGATAAAGAGCTTATATTTCCTGAGTGGAATGAGTCTGATTTGTCGATTGAAGATAATCGAGAAAAAAATTATCTAAGTGTTTATCGTCAAGGCAATCTTTCACAAGATCAGTCTGTTATTGAGCATCTAGTTCGAAGTTATGTTGAGTTTTCTGGGCATAGCTTCCCATATATTCTAGTGCCGCTAATGGAGCAGCACAAGGTGATGATTAACACTAGTCGCCCACTGGTGATGTACCAATCAATGTCATTAAACCTAAGTCAGCTAGAAATTACCTCCCCTGAAGTAAAGTTTTTAAATGCCCACATGGAAGTCAATGGTAAACGCGGCAATGTTTCTCTAGAATTCTCGATTATAGATGGTGAAAAAACAGTTGGCCGAGGTGAAAAAAAGTTGGTTTTAAGTGGTCTTCGTGAATACGACCAGCAAGCTATGGATCAGCTAATCCTAGATTACGAAGCTAGAAAATCCTAACTACAACATTTTCTTTAAAAATACCCCAGTATGTGACTTCTTAATCTTGGCCACATCCTCTGGGGTTCCAGTGGCGACGATAGTACCACCGCCAGCACCGCCCTCAGGACCCAAGTCTAAGATCCAATCGGCAGTTTTTATTACATCCAGATTATGCTCAATCACCACAACAGTATTACCGTGGTCACGGAGTCTATGGAGCACGCTTAAAAGTTGTTCTATATCATGAAAATGAAGACCTGTAGTGGGTTCATCTAGAATATATAGAGTCTTTCCTGTGTCTCTTTTAGAGAGTTCTTTAGAAAGTTTTACTCGCTGTGCTTCACCACCTGAAAGGGTGGTTGCGGCCTGACCTAATTTTATATAGGACAGCCCTACATCCATCAGTGTTTGCAATTTGCGAGAGACGCTGGGGATGGCTTCAAAAAAGACGCTGGCATCCTCAATGGTCATGTCTAAGACCTGATGGATATTTTTCCCCTTAAAAGTAATATCCAATGTTTCACGATTGTAGCGTTTACCCTTGCAAACATCGCAGGGAACATAGATATCAGGTAAAAAGTGCATCTCAACTTTAGTTACGCCGTCACCCTGGCAGGCTTCACAGCGACCACCTTTCACATTAAAACTAAATCGACCCGGATTATAACCCCGTGATCGAGCTTCTTGAGTGCCTGCAAAAAGCTCTCTGACTGGCGTAAAAATACCGGTGTAAGTCGCAGGGTTTGATCGAGGTGTTCGGCCAATTGGACTCTGATAAATATCAATACATTTATCAAAGTGTTCAAGCCCATTAATTTGACGATGTGCCGCGGGTTTTAGAGTGCTAGCTTTGTTTAGGGCTACAGCTGCCGCAGGATAGAGAATTTCATTGATTAATGTCGATTTTCCCGACCCAGAAACACCGGTAATACAGGTAAATAAACCAACCGGAATTTTCGCATCAATGGACTTTAGGTTATTTGCTTTAGCACCACTAATTTCAAGTAATTTACCATTACTTTTATGGCGTTTTTTAGGCACAACAATGCCTCTGGCACCAGATAAAAACTGGCCAGTAATAGATTTTGGGCTATCAAGAATTGATTGGCTGTCACCCATAGCAACAATTTCGCCACCATGAACACCGGCGCCGGGACCAATATCTATAATATAATCAGCCGCCTTGATGGCATCTTCATCATGCTCAACCACAATTACTGTATTGCCAAGATCGCGAAGACGCACGAGGGTCTTTAATAAGCGTTCATTATCTCGTTGGTGCAAACCAATACTTGGCTCATCAAGAATATACATAACACCAACTAAACCAGCACCAATTTGACTGGCTAGTCGAATACGTTGAGCTTCACCACCAGAAAGAGTATCCGCACTGCGATTTAGTGACAGATAATTGAGACCTACATCCACCAAGAAGCAAAAGCGATCACGAATTTCTTTAATTATCTTTTCTGCAATTTGTCCCTGGCGCCCGGGCAAGTTCATCTGCTCAAAATAATCATAGCATTCACCCACTGGCATAGAGACGATATCTTCAATGCGCTTCTCATCCACGAATACATTGCGTGCTGACTTACGAAGTCTGGTGCCATTACAATCTGGACACTCAGAGGTTGTCATATACTTGCTCAGATCCTCTCTAACTGAATTACTCTCGGTATCCCTGTAACGACGTTCCATATTTGGAATAACGCCCTCAAAGCTATGTTCACGTCTAAATACAGTGCCGCGGTCATTAACGTAATTAAATGTGATTTCTTCATCTTCGCTACCAAACAGAATTTTCTGTTGCTGTAGCTGCGATAATTTATTCCATGGTGTTTCGATATCAAAGTCATAATGCTCCGCCAAACTGCTGAGCATATTAAAGTAAAATAATGAGCGTCGATCCCAGCCACGAATGGCACCTTCAGCAATCGAAGCCTCAGGGTGTTGAATAATACGATCAACATCGAAATACTGGTGAATGCCAAGACCATCACAGGTCTCACAAGCTCCGGCAGGGTTGTTAAATGAGAACAACCGAGGCTCTAGTTCGGTTAAGCTGTAGTTACAAATAGGACAGGCAAATTTTGCACTGAACATTAAATCCTTTTCATTGCCATCCATATAACTAACAAGTGCAATACCTTCAGACAAACCCAAAGCCGTCTCAAAGGATTCTGCCATTCGTATACCAATGCCTTCTTTAACTTTAAAGCGATCCACTACAACTTCGATACTGTGTTTTTTCTTTTTATCAAGGGCAGGAGCTTCATCAAGATCGCAGATTAGCCCATCAATTCGAGCGCGAATAAATCCTTGCCTACGAAGATTGTCTAGCAAGTGAACATGCTCACCTTTTCTATCCTGAACCACCGGTGCCAATAGCATTAATTTTGACCCTTCAGGCAGTTCAAGTACCTGATCTACCATCTGGCTTACTGTTTGTGCTTTTAAGGGGAGATGATGATCAGGGCATCGGGGCTCGCCGGCTCGGGCAAAAAGTAAACGAAGATAATCATATATCTCGGTAATAGTGCCCACTGTGGAACGCGGGTTATGGCTTGTAGATTTTTGTTCTATAGAAATAGCGGGGGAAAGACCCTCAATATGATCAATATCGGGCTTTTCCATCATCGATAAAAACTGACGGGCATAGGTAGAAAGTGACTCTACATAGCGCCTTTGTCCCTCAGCATAAAGGGTGTCGAATGCTAGAGATGATTTTCCAGAACCAGAGAGTCCAGTAATAACAATCAACTTATCGCGGGGAATATCTAGGTCGATATTTTTTAAATTATGGGTTCTTGCTCCGCGAACTTGAATTGTTTCCATTAGGACTACTTTTAATTAGGTTAAGGGATCCATTATAAAGCGCTTAGCATTAGCCTAGCAAAGTGAAATGGAACAAATGCAAATACTATTTACTCTTCTATTAAGAATATAGATGAGTCGATAGGCGAATAAATAGATGAAAAAATGGCCGATAGTTATTCTCCCGCGTCCATCTGACTGTTACTATAGTTAGCTTTACAGTAACTCAATCAATAAGCGATTACATTGACTAATAGCCCTCAGAATTTAAACAAATTTTCCCCAGTAGAAAAGCGAGCGGTAATTTCTATTGCTAGCCTGTACGGTTTTCGTATGCTGGGTTTGTTTATGGTGCTACCAGTCATGTCGCTTTATTTTGACGGTTATCATCAGTCCTCTGCATTTTTGTTAGGCCTTGCCCTAGGTATATATGGCCTTACCCAAGCAATATTTCAAATACCTTTGGGGTTACTGTCGGACAAAATCGGCCGTCGACCTGTTATTCTAGGTGGTCTTGTATTATTTATTTTGGGCAGTGTGGTAGCTGCCAATGCAGATAGTGCAATCGGTGTAGTCGCTGGTCGAGCACTTCAGGGTATGGGCGCTATTGCAAGTACATTAATGGCGCTTGTAACCGACCTCACTGCTGAGCAAAATCGTACCAAAGCTATGGCATCAATAGGCGGGAGTATAGGCATATCTTTTGCTTTCGCCATGGTGTTAGGTCCAGTTGTAGCGTCAAATTATGGCATGGCAGGTATATTTTGGCTTACAGCATTACTCGGTTTGATTGGCATTTTAATCATATTTAAAGCCATTCCAAAAACTCACTCGATACGCAAAAATCGAGAGACACAGACGGATTTACAGCAGCTAGGTACTTTACTGTGTGAGCCTTCATTAGTTCGGCTTAATATTGGTATATTTTTTCTTCATCTAACACTGATGGCCGCCTTTGTTGTAATACCCAGCATATTGGTGCATCAGCTTTCGATTAATCCAGACCAGTTATGGTGGGTTTATTTGAGCCTGTTAGGCGGTGGATTTATTGCTATGTTGCCCGCCATGATTCTTTCAGAAAGGCGCAATATCCAAAAGCAAGTATTTGTATCAGCAGTAGTGCTTATGACATTAGCAATGTTTGTCTTAGGTAGCTCGCAGAGTGGTTTCATCATAGTATTAATGCTATTTATTTACTTTGCGGCGTTTAATCTATTGGAAGCACTACTACCCTCATGGTTAAGCAAAGTATGCCCTGTTGGTAATAGAGGGACAGCCATGGGTATTTATTCAACCTGCCAGTTTTTGGGTACTTTTGCAGGAGGTATTCTTGGTGGATGGGCGTTGAGTAGTATAGGTATAGATGGGGTATTTTGGTTGCTAGCGTTTATGCTGTTATTTTGGTGTTTTGTGGCATTTACAATGACTTCGCCAAAACCACTGCAGACGTTAATACTGCAAGTCGAGAAAACAAAAGCCAATGAATTTGTAAAAAGTGTTTCAAATATAGTTGGAGTAGAAGATATACTGCTCATCAAGGGTGAAGATTTAGCGTATATTAAGGTAGACAAAACCTTAATAGATCTAGAAAGCTTACAACCCTTTTTAAATCGTAAATAGATAGGGGAAACAAATGGCACGCGGAATTAACAAAGTAATCATAGTGGGTAACTGTGGACAGGACCCAGAAACAAGATATATGCCTTCAGGTGGTGCAGTCACCAACCTAAGTCTTGCCACATCAGAATCATGGAAAGACAAAAATACCGGCGATCAGCAAGAGCGCACTGAATGGCATCGCGTGGTGTTTTTCAATCGTTTAGCTGAAATTGTCGAGCAATATGTTAAGAAAGGCTCAAAAGTTTATGTAGAAGGCTCTTTGCGCACTCGTAAATGGCAGGGTCAAGATGGCCAGGATCGCTACACTACGGAAATTGTGGCTAGCGAAATGCAAATGCTAGATAGCCGCGGTCAGGCAGGTCAGGGCGGTTATGACCAGTCTCAACCAGACTATGGTCAATCTGAGCCGCAACAGCCGCAACAGACTCAGCAGAAACAAGCCGCTCCTCAAGCAGCAGCCCCATCGGGTGATTCGGTTTTTGATGATGATATTCCGTTCTAGTGTTTCTAGAGCTCAATTAATACTTGGAGTTATTTATGACAATTAAGGTTGGAGATAAACTGCCAGAGGGCATGTTTACAATTATGGGCTCAGAGGGTCCTGCTGGTCTGTCAGCCGCAGACGTTTTCGCCGGAAAAAAAGTGGTTCTTTTTGCGGTGCCAGGTGCCTTTACACCTACCTGTGCCATTTCTCATCTACCCGGGTTTGTAGTCAAGTATGATGACTTTATTGCCAAAGGCGCTGATACAGTTGCCTGTCTTTCAGTGAATGATGTATTTGTGATGGATGCATGGGGCAAAAGTTCTAATGCGGAAAATCTACTTATGTTGGCGGATGGTAATGGTACCTACGCAACTGCATTGGGCTTAGAGCTTGATGGAACCGGTTTTGGAATGGGTGTTAGAAGCAAGCGCTTTGCCATGATAGTCAATGATGGTGTATTGGAGTTGCTTAATGTTGATGAAAGCGGTTTTGAAGCCTCCAGTGCTGAAGTAGTACTAGAAGCCCTATAGTTTTGATTCTCAGCAATTAAAAAAGGCACCGTTTAGGTGCCTTTTTTGTGTTACATGCCAAAGTAACTAACTGGAATATTTCTCCATCACTAAGGTGGCGTTTGTGCCGCCAAAACCAAAGCTATTAGACATAACGCGATTGACTTGTTTATCTTTGCTTGTGCGAAGTATTGGCAAGCCATCAGCTTTCTCATCTAAGTTATCGATATGAGCTGAGCCTGCGACAAAGTTACCCTCCATCATCAGCATGCAATAAATCGCTTCATGAACACCAGCCGCACCCAAACTATGACCGGATAACGATTTGGTCGAGCTAATATCTGGGCAGTTATCACCAAAGGTATTGCGAATAGCACCCAATTCTGCGAGATCACCCACCGGTGTACTAGTACCATGCGTATTGAGGTAGTCCAGCGGACCATCGATATTTTCCATCGCCATTTTCATGCAGCGCTCTGCACCCTCACCAGAGGGGGCAACCATATCGGCACCATCTGAAGTTGCTCCATAACCTGTAATTTCACAGATAATGTTAGCACCGCGTGCTAGGGCATGTTCAAGCTCTTCAACTACCACCGTTCCAGCACCAAGACCCGGAGCAAAGCCATCACGATCGGCGTCGTAGGCGCGAGAAGCCACCTCAGGATTATCATTATATTTACTTGTCAAAGCGCCCATGGCGTCAAACATTCCTGCCATAGACCAATGCATGTCCTCTGAGCCACCAGCAAGAAGAATATCTTGCTTTCCTAGCTGAATAAGTTCAGCCGCATGACCAATACAATGTGCACTAGTTGCGCAGGCAGAAGCGAGGGCATAGTTAACACCCTTAATTTTAAAGGGGGTAGCAACACAGGCTGAAACTGTACTCGCCATAATTTGAGTTACCCTGTAAGGGCCTGCACGCTTGATGCCGCGCTCGCGCATCACATCAATGGTTTCGGTAAACATTTCACCAGAAACACCGCCAGAACCCATTACAAGCCCTGTTCGAGGGTTTGAAACCATCTCTTCGGTAAGACCAGCATCGGCAATCGCGCGGTCAGTGGCTATATAGGCATAAGAAGCTGAAGGGCCCATAAAGCGTATAATTTTTCTATCGATATGTTCTTTTGGATCTATGTCTAGTGTTGCACCAACATTGCATTTAAGACCCATTTCGGCAAAGTCTTCCCGGTAACGAATACCTGAAATACCTTCCTTTAATGATTTTGTAACAGTTTCTCTATCATTCCCAAGGCAAGAAACTATTCCCAATCCAGTAATTACTACTCGTTTCATTGGTTATCCTCTAATTAAACAGCCAACAATAGTTAGAAATTCTCAGTATTTTCAAAAAGACCTACTTTGAGATCTTTTGCTGTATATATTTCACGTCCATCAACTTCAACGCTACCATCTGCGATACCCATAATCAATTTACGCTGAATAAGGCGGGTAATATCTAGCTTATAAGTAACTTTTTTAGCATCAGGTAAGATTTGACCAAAAAACTTTACCGTACCGGCTCCGAGGGCTCTTCCCTTTCCTGGATTGCCATTCCAACCCAAAAAGAATCCTACCAGCTGCCAAAGGGCATCGAGACCAAGACAACCAGGCATAACTGGATCACCTTCAAAGTGACAGTCAAAAAACCATAAATCTGGAGTGATATCAATTTCAGCGATGATCTGGCCAAGGCCGTGTGTGCCGCCAGTGTTATTGATCGTAGTTATCCTATCAATCATTAGCATATTTGGCGCAGGAAGTTTTGCATTGCCGGGGCCAAATAATTCGCCGCGGCTACATTTTAAAATTTCTTCTTTCGAATAAGAAGATGCAGGTATAAAAGTCATGGGATCCTTTTTGATCTACTACTTAAGGGCGCATCGTAACTAGTTATTCCTTTTGCTTCAATAGTTAAATCCATAGACTTGCTCTAAAATGCATATATAGGGTTGACAGTGAACCGCGGTCTGCCTAGCATTCGGCATACTTAAACTTAGTAGGTATTGTGCTAAAAAAATGGCTTATTTCCACAATTCCGTTGCTGATGAATTTCAGTCGGTTAATCAACTTATTCTCGATAGCCTCAAGTCAGAAGTAGGCTTAGTTGAGAATATAGGCAGTTATATTGTTGACTCCGGCGGCAAGAGACTGCGTCCTGTGCTAGTTTTATTAAGCGCTCTAGCTAATGGTTATTCTAATGGCAAAAATCATATTAAAATCGCGGCTGTTATCGAGTTTATTCATACTGCTACCTTATTACATGATGATGTGGTTGATGTCTCTGCTCTGCGAAGAGGGCGAGAGACCGCCAACGAAATCTGGGGCAACGCCCCCAGCGTATTAGTCGGGGACTTCCTATACTCTAGAGCCTTCCAAATGTTGGTAGAGATTTCTGACATGTCGATTATGAGTGTTTTTGCTGATGCTACCAATGTTATATCAGAGGGCGAAGTTCAGCAGATGGCCAATGCGGGAAATCCCGATTTAGATGAGTCTACGTATAAAGAAGTAATCTATAGAAAGACAGCTAAGCTTTTCGAGGCGGCAATGGAGTGTGGTGCTATTCTTTCTGGGTCAGATAAACAGCCGATGAAAGATTATGGAAAACATTTGGGCATGGCGTTTCAGATAGCTGATGATGTGTTGGACCTGGAAGGTGATGTCAGTAAAATAGGAAAAAATATCGGTGATGATCTTAGTGAAGGCAAAATGACACTGCCAATGATTTATGCTCGGGAGCACTGCGATTCGGTTCATAAAGATCAAATACGCAGTGCGATTAGCAATAAGTCTGCAGAAAATTTTGATCAAATTTTAAAAATAGTCTCACAAACTGGTGGGTTAGACTATAGTTTGAACAAGGCAAAAGAGCATTCAAGCAAAGCCCTAAAAGCCTTAGAGAATTTGCCAGACAGCCAATATAAAGAAGTTTTAACCAAGCTTGCTACATTTGCCGTATCCAGAGACGTATAAATAAGAATTTAAGTTTGCTTGCAAACTAGCTACAGATAAGGGCGATAGCTTTAAACGCCTTAAATTAAATTAACAATATACCCCCAGATATATAATCTGGGTGTTTTTGATAAACTTATACCATAATAAGAGTTCACAAAAAGTGAGCATTTATCATTAAGGAGAATGACGTGATTATTGCAGTTACACGGGAACTAGTTACAGGGGAAAACAGGGTTTCTTTAAGCCCAGATAACGCCCAGTCACTAATTGAATCAGGTGCAGACCTTTGGGTCGAACAGAATGCCGGCGCTCTAGCGGGATTCTCAGATGAAAACTACCAGTCAGTAGGCGCAAAGATAATGTCAGATAGAGATGAGCTATTTGCTAAAGCTGACATAATTTTACAAGTTCAAAGTTTTGGCTCTAATACCGAAAATGCTGATGATGACCTCAAGCGGTTAAAATCTAAACAGCTCGTTATTGGCATGATGGATCCTCTCGCACAGCCTCAAGCGGCAAAACAAGTGGCAAAAACAGGCGCTACAGCTATTGCCTTAGAAATGGTGCCTCGTATTAGCCGCGCACAAAGCATGGATGTGCTTTCATCAATGGCCACTCTTGCCGGTTATAGGTCGGTGCTACTCGGTGCCGAAGCAGCACCAAGAATATTACCCATGTTAATGACAGCTGCAGGTACGCTTCAGCCGGCTCGAGTATTAATTATGGGGGTGGGTGTTGCAGGACTTCAGGCCTGTGCCACCGCCAAGCGTCTTGGGGCGGTGGTTGAAGCCTACGATGTTCGGCCTGCGGCGCGCGAGCAAATTATTTCAGTCGGTGCTACACCAGTAGAATTAGACTTACCCACAGAATCCTCTGAGGGCGCTGGTGGTTATGCCAAAGAGCAGAGTGAAGAGTTTCTTGAACTGCAAAGAAAATTAATGACAGAAGTGGTTGCCAGACAGGATATTATTATTACCACGGCAGCGGTTCCAGGGGCTAAGTCTCCCATTCTGGTGACAGAAGATATGTTGAAAGCTATGAAGGCCGGTTCCGTGGTAGTGGATTTAGCCGCTGAAAGAGGCGGTAACTGCGAACTTACTCAAATGGGAAAAACTACCGTTGAACATGGCGTAACTATTTTGGGGCCAGAGAATCTAGCCTCAGATGTTGCAAATCATGCCAGTCAGATGTATGGAAAAAATATACAAACGCTTCTAGAGTTAATTTTGCAGGATGGAAATATTAATCTAGATTTTGATGATGAGATCGTAGCCGGAACAGTTGTTGCTCATAATGGTGAGGTGCCTCACCCCTATATGAGAAAACTTTTGGATTTACCTACGTTAGATACTGAACAGCAAAGCAAATAAAGGACTAAGACATTGGAAATTTTAATTTTACTACTCGCATTATTCGTATTGTCACTGTTTTTGGGTGTTGAGCTGATTGTAAAGGTTCCGCCCACCTTGCATACCCCATTGATGTCCGGCACCAATGCCGTATCAGGGATTACGCTAGTTGGAGCCTTGCTCGCTGCAGGATCAGATACTTCGCCTATGTTAGTTAATGTGTTGGGTTTCTTAGCTGTGACCTTTGCAACCATTAATGTAATTGGTGGTTATTTGGTCACCAACCGTATGCTCTCGATGTTTAAAAGGAAGTAACCTATGAGCTCTTCTATTGTAAATTTGGTTTATTTATTTGCTGGGGTGCTATTTATACTCGGTATTAAGGGGCTTACCAAGCCCGCTACTGCTGTAAGAGGCAATATGCTATCCGCTACAGGTATGTTAATTGCCGTGGTGATAACATTACTTAATTCTGAAATTGTTAATTTCACCTACATTGTTGCAGGGGTTCTATTTGGCGGTGTGGTGGGTGCTTTTATGGCTCTTCGTATCCAAATGACATCCATGCCACAGATGGTTGCCTTACTCAATGGCTTTGGCGGTGGCGCATCATTAACTATCGCATCAGCTGAATATTTTTCTGTGTTAAATATAGATGCACATACATTTGCCGATCTTCTACAGCCAGTAGCCCTCGGTGCAGACGCCTTCGGTACCGGCGCAGAAGGTCAGGTAACACTAGTATCCATTGGTTTAACTATTCTTATTGGCGCGGTCACCCTAACGGGAAGCCTTGTTGCCTTTGCTAAACTTCAGGGTCTAGTTAAGAAAAACTTTGGGCTACCTGGAGGCCCAATTGGTAACGCGCTGTTACTAATCGGTGGTCTCGTTGCGCTTGGTTGCATGATTGTAAATCCAAGCCAAGCAGTGACCGTTTTAGCATTGATAGCACTAGCATTATTGCTAGGTTTATTTTTGGTGCTACCTATTGGTGGTGCGGATATGCCCGTAGTTATCGCTTTGCTTAATTCTTATTCTGGGCTAGCAGCCGCCTTAGCAGGTTTTATTTTAGGCAATACGGTACTGATAGTTGCAGGTTCATTAGTAGGTACATCCGGATTAATTCTGACCAAAATCATGTGTGTGGCTATGAATCGCTCATTGGGCAATGTCTTATTCGGCAAGATGGCTGCTGCAGGTGAAGCGGTTGATGCAGATGAGATTTATGCCGGCAAGGTGACCAGCGCTCAGCCCGATGAAGTCGCCATGATGTTAGAAGTAGCCAAGCGGGTGGTCATTGTCCCTGGTTATGGAATGGCAATGGCTCAGGCACAACATGCAGTTAGAGAGCTCGCTGATTCTATGGAGAGCAAAGGTATCGAAGTTGAGTACGGCATTCATCCGGTTGCAGGACGTATGCCGGGACATATGAACGTACTGCTAGCTGAGGCAGAGGTGCCCTATGATAATTTGGTTGAAATGGATCGTATAAACCCAACCTTTGAGGACACTGATGTTGTGATTGTGATTGGAGCTAATGATGTAACCAATCCAATGGCGCGTGACGCGGAGGGAAGCCCGATCTATGGTATGCCAATCTTAAACGTCGATAAGGCCAAAAATGTCGTGGTGATAAAGCGTTCGTTAAGCCCCGGATTTGCTGGGCTACCCAACCCATTATTTGCTATGGATCACACCTTGATGGTGTATGGTGATGGTAAAAAGGCAGTGGTAGAGATGACTACTGCTTTAAATCAGAGCTAAATGATTTTGTTTATGGAGTCTCAACCAAAAAAGGTTCAGGCTCCATAAATACCAAGCGAACAATAATACAGTCGCTCTCTGGCTTTACCGCCATCATCAGTACATTAATATCCCCATCAATCTGAACACCACTAGGAATATTAAACAAAACCTCGCCATTTTCGTTATTGGTTAGCGTTCGCAATTCCTTGAGCTCTTTATCTTTGCGCACCTCAGTTTCAAACTTTTTTAATAAAGACTGAACTGCAACATCAAAATTAGGGAAGTTAAACTGTCCGCGATACTCGTTGCGATCTAACTCCAGCTTTATTGGGATAACTTCACCGGTTTTTTCAGACTTAAGTTGTCCGCCCTTAAGCGCTTCGCCTTTTTTAAGCTCCTTAAACAGTTTTTTTGCTTCATTAGCCTCCTGTTTGATAAAGGCCGCGGCAACAAGATTAGCGCCCAAATTAAATAGGCGCCTAGGATCAATATTTAAGTTTTGTTCAGTCGTCATAGTGGTTAATCGATAAGATTGTAATTGGTCTTTAAAATATCAATAATCTCAGCCTTTGGATTAGACGATAGAGGCAACGATTGCCCCGTTATCTTCTCAGCAAGACTTACGTAAGTATTGGATACTTCCATCATCATGGATTCAGGTAGTTCATTATTTTTAGCTAGCGCATTGCGCTCATCCATACGGTTTTTATCCAATAAAATATCCGAGTCTTCAAAATGGTTGAGCAGTAGTTGGCGAAATACCTCTTTAGAGTTTTCCACCACAGAGCCGCTTTTATATTGCTCGCCATCCCAAATACGCGATGAATCAGGTGTGCCCACCTCATCCATATAGATAAGTTTTTCGTCGCCACAAGCATCTTTTACATAACCAAATTCAAATTTGGTATCGACAAATATTTGGTCTAACTTAGCTAGCTCATCGCTGATTACATCAAAGCCTTCCTGAAGAAGGGTTTCATAAACATTGATGTCCTCGAGTGAATTAAACTTAAATGCAGCATGGTTGTTTTCAATATCAGAGCGCGAAATATTCACATCGTCTACTTCAGGAACCCCTGGAATGCCCTCGAGGATGCCTTTGGTTGATGGTGTGATTAATAATTCAGGCAGCTTTTGATCTTTTTCAAGACCATCGGGCAGTTCAATACCACAGAAGTTGCGCTCGCCCTTAACATAAGAACGCCACATAGAGCCGGTTATATACTGACGGCAAATTGCTTCAATCATTACCGGCTTAGCTTTTTGTACAATCCATACCAAGGGGTGAGGGATATCCAGAATATGGCTATCAGCAAGGTTATTCTCACGAAATAACTTAAACCAATGGTTAGAGATAGTATTAAGGGCCGCGCCCTTGCCGGGAACGCCCTGCATATTGCCTTCACCTTTCCAGATACATTCAAAGGCAGAAATCCGATCACTTATCACCATAATCGCCAGAGGTGAGTCAGGCGCAACATCATAGTTATTTTCTTCAATAAGTCGACGGCTATCAGCTTTAGTTAGCCAATAAACAGAGCGGACTTTGCCACTATGTACAGGTAAATCGGTTCGGATTGGTAAATCATTATTTACCGACAACACTTTGTCAGCGAGGCTCATAGTTTGTATCCAGATATAAAGTTAAAAAGAGAAGTAAAAGATCTTAAAGAGCATATTTTAGCAATACAACTCAAAGCACGCAAAACAATCTAAGCAGAATCAACCACAGTTGCGTATTATTAGTAAATTAAGCATATTTTTAAGGATTGAAATGAAAACTATTCTAGTCACAGGCGGTAGCGGTTTTATTGGCCGCAACCTAAGCAAAAGGCTTGCTAGCGCAGACAAGCAGATTTTAGCTGAAAAAATAATAGTGCTTAGCAGAAACCCGAAAAAAGCGGCAAAAGTATTGCCTGATTCAGTGCAGATTATCAGTGATTTAAATCAATTAGGTCAGCCTGTAGATATCCTTGTGAACTTGGCGGGAGCGCCCATAGCAGATCGGCGTTGGAGCGCGAAGCGTAAAGCCACGATTAGCCAAAGTCGCATTCAAACCACCCAAGTACTCTATGAGTATTTTAAACAAGCCGAAAAGCCGCCCTCCATTGTTATCAGTGGCTCGGCTATTGGTTATTACGGTGGTGGCATGGCCAATAATCAGCCAGTCACCGAAGACGGAGCTGTACAGCCCAATTTTTCCAGCCAACTCTGTGCAGGCTGGGAAAATGCCGCGCAGCAGTTTGAACAGCTGGGTTCACGAGTCTGTTACCTGCGAACAGGTATCGTTTTGGGAGAGCAGGGCGCACTTAGCAAGCTCTTGCCCCCCTTCAAGTTGGGATTGGGTGGACCCATAGCCACAGGGCAACAATGGATGCCATGGATCCATATTGACGATATGGTGGCTATTATTATTTACGTCTTTCAAAATAATATTAGCGGCCCTATAAACTGCACAGCACCAAAGCCAGTCACCAATAAAGAATTTGCCAAAACATTGGGTAAAGTATTAAAACGACCTGCTATAGCCCCTATGCCAGCACCCATAGTTAAATTATTGTTTGGCCAAATGGGCGATGAGTTAATGGTTCAAGGGCAATCGGTTGTTCCGCAAAAACTGCAACAGCAGGGCTTTGAGTTTAACTATAGCGACTTGCGCAGTGCGCTTAGTGAATTGCTTAGAGTCTAGTTTTGGTAGTTATTCTCAAGCGGTATAAATTGCGTTTCGGAAAAGCTTCTGAGGCAGTTATTCTTCCACCAATAAACTTCTAAGTATCTCTTGGCAGCTATTTAAATCCATAAATTTAGGTACCGGGTATTCGGGGTGAGCCTCTTCTAGAGCTTTTCTGGCCAGGGCAGGAATATCCTCACATTTTAGGTCATTTAGTCCTGTGGGAATACCCATCTGTTGGTTTAGCTGTTCAATTGCCTGTATAAATGCCAGTGCTTTGGCGGCTTGGGTGTTTTTATCGCCCCCTATTTGGCAATGGTCCGCCAGTTGGGCAAGTTTTTGTTCCGCGGAATGGCTATACCAGCGCAATACCTTGGGTAATATAACGGCATTAGCAAGGCCGTGGGCTGTGCCGTAATAGCCACCTATATTATGAGCAATGGCGTGCACATAGCCTATATGCGCGCGGGTAAAGGCCTCTCCAGCATAAAAGGATGCTATTAGCATATTTTCACGGTATTGATGGTTATCCCCCTGCTGATAAGCGGGTAAAAGGTTGGCGAAAATTAAGCCGCAGGCATCCCTGGCTTTTTGACGAGTAAAATTTGTGCCAATAATACTGATATAGGCCTCAACAGCATGGGTTAGGGCGTCCATACCCGTATTAGCGGTAATCGGCGGCGGGAGACCATAAGTCAGCTTAGGGATCAATACTGCCGCTCTGGGACATAGGCATAGGTCAGTGACAGCAAATTTCTGTTTAGCGATTGGGTCAAACACTACGGCGGCAACAGTGGTTTCTGAGCCTGTGCCAGCGGTTGTGGGGATGGCATAAACCGGCGGCAGCTTGCGCCGCACCTTAAATAATCCTTTAAGCTTAATAGTGGTTTTTTCAGGCCTAGCGACTCGGGCGGCGATCAGCTTGCCGCAGTCCATTACTGATCCGCCACCTAGACATATAACCCCTTGGCACTGGGTTTGTTGGTAGTGGTTTAAACCCTGTTCAATATTGTCGATAGGGTTATTGGGCTCAACATCGCTATATAGCTCAGTGGAGATGGAATGATCTTCAAGCAGATTGCGTATATCTTGATGCAGTCCTAAGCATTTAATTTGATGATCAGTTACCAGCAGTAATCGGTTTAGCTTGTTGGCTTTTATATCGCTTATTAAATGATCAATGGCGCCATCGCCCTTAAATAAAATAGGACTGGGCAGCGGAAGTACGCTGATTAGTAGTTTAAGGCCCAAATGATAAAGCCTGTAGAAAAAAGTCCAAATTTTCACCATAGGGAATCCGCTTTAATTCTGAGTAATTAACCTTAACGTTTTTTCTCGGGGAAGATCAACATAAGATGTGGTTATGAGTTTGTTGCAGCTATTTGTTGGTAAATATTTTTTTATTTAATTTCAAAAAATAATAATTCATGGTCTAGACTAGTATCGACTATGCTTATGTTTCTAAGTTGTTGCCTGAGGCCTTTTAATTAAAATGTAAAATTCAATTGGTAGCAGTCTTCTTAGAATTTATTTAATACTAAGTATGTTGCTGCTTAGATAAGTTTTATTTCCCATTCAGAGTAAAAGGATTTGCTTATGTTCTATCGATATCTCTTTGTTATTTTTTGTTCTTTGACCTTGTTTGCTTGTGGCGGTGGCTCTAACTCAGGCGATGATGGCGCGGGCAAAACTCCAATGGCTGGTTACAAGATGCCGGATTCAATTGAAATTTTGCAAGTAGAGGAGTAATTAGAGATGAAAAATATACTACTAATTGTTCTTTTTTTTGTAGGGTTTTCAGGTTCTATTCAGGCAGCTACAGATTTTGAAAAAGATGAGCAGTATTTTTATGTAGAAGACCCCTTGAATGATTCACTAAAATTCGCAAATTTTATTGTCTGTATGCTCTCCTCTATGAGGCCAGATGCCTATGTAAATGATGGTTATTATTTAGCTGCTTTTTACCTAGATGATTGTTTTGAGGATAGTGAGGATATTTCTGAAGAACAATACTCGGCTAAAGCCCAAAAAGTAGATGAAAAAGAGACACAGGCCGCTACTGGTAGCAGCTCTGAAGAAAAGAAAAATGACCAGAAGCCAACCTTGGAGTCCTTATTAAATGTTACTCGCAATTCAACTGCTGACCCTGTTATAACCCATGCTTGGATAGGACATGATGATCCCGAAATGGAGGCTAAGGTCTTCGCCAGAATCCAGCAGACAGCAGAGGTTTCAGATAGCGCGCCCAATGGCGAATTTGAAATGCACTTTACTGTTCTAGCTGATGAGCAACATCCAAATACCCCAACCGACGAATTCCAAGCTTGGGGTATACTCAAAGCTGAGGGTTCGACTATTGCTTTTATTGAAGAGGCTTTGGAATATACAGATAGAATGACTGCAACTTACCTTGAGAATGGCGATATCACAGGAGGTTTTGAAGCCGATTTGGATATACATGAATATGACGAAGAAAAAGATGAGCTAAGCTCTTTCTATCAGGGCTTTTATCAGTTTTATATAAATAATAACAATAAATTCTACTGTAAAAAATTGGCTGAAGTGCAAAAGATATCTGTCAAGCCCAAGGCTGACAAAAAGGATTTATACACAAAAGAACAGGTGTCAGCTGCCGAATATAACGAACTTGGTATAAGCGCTGATGAAGTTTGTTATTCAACCGACAGGAAAAATGCGCGTCGACATGTGTTTAACTACGGGGTATATAACCAAGATGGCTCAAGATTGGACACAGGTTTAACTCAACTCTCTCTGCAGGCTGAAGCAACTGATAATGATGGTGATAAGGTTACAGTTTATGCCTATGCAGGTTCACGCTATGTATGGGTTGATGATCCTCATTTGGTCAATGAAAACATGCTATTTAAGCAACAAGTCTATGATGATGAAGATAGCAGTGATACAACTTATCGCTTAAAGCCAACACAGTTTAGTGTTCAAAAATATGAGGATAGAAAGCTTTCTCTAAATAGTCTGGATGCTATACCCTTTGAAATCTCTAAGCACTATTTGAATCTCAGTCTTATAAAAGAAACCAATATAATGTCAGGCAGCTATGTTGGGGTCTATGATGCCAAAACAGGGACGATTGCTCTTACTCACAGAGATATTTTTAATGAGGACGAGGATGGTCAGTCTGTCCATAGGCGTGAAGCCATAGAGGATGAGGATAGAGAGAAATATACTTTTGATATAGCTAACTTGGTTAATATTTTCTCAGATGATGATTATTTTTATATTTATTCTCCGCAGCTTGGTCATTCATACAAAATTACTGGGAATGCCCTGAGGGACCCGACTGATAACACGGCAGTCACAACAGGGATTATAAGTACAGTAAACCTTTCAGAGTTGGAAGATTTGGATTTGTTCTGTGTGGATAAATGCTTAACAGTGAATTCAGTTAAGCAAACTTTTGATCAGGTTAAGCAGAAACTTGCAGAAAATGACAAGAAAGAGTCTAGTCTGGTTATGGTTGCAAGTCCCCATATAACACTTAATGAGTCGTTGGCACTAGCAAATTTGCCAAAGTACAAAATTTCCGGAAATAAAATTTATCAGGATACTATTGCTTCGAGTAATCAAATTTTTAAAGAAAACGCTTTAAGTGAATTTCTCAATCCGAATGAAGACTACTATGATCAGTTAGAGAATATAAGATTTGAGGGCTCTTGGTCGGCTATGGCATATGGTGTTAAGGTCGGAGTTTTGATTAAAGAAAGCGACATCGACAAGCTTAAGTGTGAAAACGAAAACCTTTATTGTCTAGAGCGTTACTATGAGCGTTTAGATACCTACTATGTTTTGCGATTTGAGGTTGAGCCTAGTTTTGAAGTGCTTACTGAGAGGGGTAAACCATTAATATTTGATCTTCCTAAAACCCTTTACTACAGAGCGCCAATGGATAGTGATCCTGCTGTTGCTGGCAAACGCTTTGCTTTAGAGTATTTTGATGATCGATTAAGAGGTATTCCAGGATATATTTACGATTCTTTAAACGATAAGGATATGGGAGAATATACAAATGAGTGGAAAGATAGTTACAGGTTTTTACATCGATTTGTTATCCCAGATGGTGTTGAGCTTGTGGATGCTGATGGCAATAAGTTTAAGGTTAAGGCTTTAGATGGTGATGAATGGCTTGCTAAGGCTCCCGACATGAAAGGTAAGCAAAATTACTCTTTCAGTAAAGATAAGTTGCTTTCCAGTAATTCACTTTATATCAAGGATGATAAAGATGCTTTTGATATAATTGGGACTAAGCCTAAAGTTAATATTATCAATGATGGTAAACCTTCAGTATTGCATGGCAAAATTCTTTATGACCCAACACCAGATGCAAATACTCAGTAGAAACATTTAAACCAATAAGCAATCACAAGGCCAACCCGCAGCTTACTAAATAATGTAAGATATGGGTTGGTTTTTTTTATTGTGAGTAATACTTTTTTATGCAGCTTAATTATTCTGAGCATGGGGGTGGCGACCCCGTTTTTCTTATTCATGGCTTATTTGGCTCCCTGTCTAATTTGGGTAATTTAGCCCGCGCTCTTGCGTCTAATTATCGGGTTATTTCCGTTGATCTTCGCAACCATGGCGACTCGCCTCATGACGCAAAAATGGGCCTATTATCAATGGCTGAGGATATGGTTGAGTTGATGGATGCCCTATCCATTGATGAGGCTTATTTTGTGGGGCATTCGCTGGGTGGTAAGGTGGCGATGCAGTTGGCTATGACTTGCCCAGATAGGGTTAAATCTCTGGTGGTTGCCGATATGGCTCCTGTAAGATATGAAGATAATAATAACAATATAATCAATATTTTATATAATTTATCTAAAGTAGATATTAAAGATAGAAAGACGGCGGATTCCTTTTTATCTGAGCATGGTGTTGAGCTTTCTGTACGCGCTTTTTTACTGAAAAACTTACGTCGAAATACGGCGGGTAATTTTGAGTTTAAGATCAATATTAATGCTATTAAAGCAAGCTATGAAAGCCAAATATCTGTTGCTCCACAGGGCGATGTATTTAACGCGCCATGTCTATTTTTAAAGGCTGAGCATTCTAATTATATTGAACCGCATCACCTACCCATAATTAATACTTTATTTCCTCAATCGTCTGTTCAAACGGTTGAGGCTGTCGGTCATTGGCTGCATGCTGAAAAACCAGAATTATTTAACCAGCTTGTTTTGCAATTTATTAGTGAAAATTCCTGAACAATAGTATCAATCCGTAGTAAAATGTCGGCATAAACTGGTTGTAGTTAGGAGCTACCTAAATGTTTGAGAATTTAAAACCTGTTGCAGGGGACCCTATTTTAGGATTAATGGCAGCTTTCAGGGCTGACAGTAGAGATCATAAGATTGATTTGGGCGTAGGTGTTTATCAGGATGATAGTGGTCGAACACCGGTTATGAAGTCTGTGAAGTTAGCCGAAGCTAAGTTGATGGAGCTTGAAAATACTAAGGCTTATCAGGGTATTGCCGGTGATGCTGGGTATAACCAGTTGATGATGGCGCTTCTTTTTGGTGCTGATCACAGTATTCTTAATTCAGATCGTCTTGTAACCCTTCAGGCCCCGGGTGGTTCTGGTTCTCTGCGTGTGGGTGCTGAGGTAGTTCAGCGAGCGCGTCCCGATGCTAAGCTTTGGGTGGGTGTTCCTACTTGGCCTAATCATATTCCATTAATGGGAAGCGCGGGTTTCGAGATTGAAGAATACCCCTATTACGATAAAACCACTCATAGTATTAATATTGATGCCATGATGGAGACGTTAAATCGTGTACCGGCGGGTGATGTGGTGTTGTTACATGGTTGCTGTCACAACCCTACAGGTGCCGACTTACAACCTGAGCATTGGGATCAAATTGCTGATATTGCCCTTGAGAGAGGGTTTATCCCGTTTATTGATATTGCCTATCAGGGGTTGGGGCAGGGGCTGGATGCCGATGCCTATGGTCTGCGTATGATGGCTGAGCGTTTGCCGGAGCTTTTAGTGGCTTCTTCATGTTCTAAGAACTTTGGTTTATACCGCGAGCGTACCGGTTCTATCACCCTAGTGGCTGAGTCAGCTGAGCAGGCTAAGATCGTTTCTGCTCAGTCTATGTCTATTGCCCGTCAAATCTATTCTATGCCACCAGCCCACGGAGCTTTACTGGTATCGCTTATTCTGGGAGATGATCAGTTGCGCGCTAATTGGCAAGCTGAGTTGGAAGAGGTGAGATTGCGGATTAAATCAATGCGCACATTGTTAACCGATGGTATTAATAATAATGCCGCGGGCATGGATTTTAGTCATATTAAACAACAGCAGGGTATGTTCTCTTTCTTGGGGATTACCTCTGACCAGTTAAATCGTCTTCGTGAAGAATTTGCCATTTATATTGTCGGTTCTACGCGAGTTAATTTGGCGGGTATTAATTCCAATAATATCGATTATTTAACCCAATCCATTAAAACGGTATTGGATTCTTAAAAGCGCCATAACCGATTAAGAAAAACCCTCCATTGTAGGTTATATGCAAGATAATGGAGGGCATTAGTCTCTGGTATCGATCCCTACAGTAGCCAAAAATCAGTGACGGAAAAAATGTTGCCAGTGCCCATATGATGGGCTGCTGAAATAAATGTATTATTGCAAAAATCGTACTAGTTAGAAGGTTTGCTAAAGAGATATTAGCCAGATTATGCGGTAATTTTTTTGCTATATAGGGTTGGGTCACTCCTCTAAAAATAATCTCCTCCACAAGAGGGTATAGCAGTATAAAGTTCAATAGTTGTAATGGGTTTAATAATTCAATGGTTTGTGTTCGATAATAAATAATTACCCAAATTGGTATAGGGATCAGCAATAACCCTAAAAACACTAAATCATTGTAAAAATTTTTATACAAATCCTGTAAATTCCTCCAATTCAATCGCGGCTTCTCCTAATAAGGAAAGTAATTTTTTGTAAAAGAACTTTTCCTACATCTATACTAATATGAATAGTATAGGTTTTAGTTAATTTCTATATAAAGGCCAAATTTATTTCTAAGCCATGGAAGGATATAGAACATGAAGTTCTTTGGAATTTTAAGGATGCTTTTTACAAAGCCCTGTAGGTATTTTGTTTCTAAAAAAACACCGCTAAAAGTTGGAATTTATTTTTTTATATTTTTGGCTGTTCTCAGTACATTAAAAGTTAATGCTGAAGAACCTAAACTTACTTATGTGGGAAATTGGAAAGAATCATACCAATATCCGTCCGATGGAGACGGCCATTTCAATAATGATGTTGATCACTCCAAGATGACAAACATCAATGAGAAGCTATATTACTTTTCTGTTAATTCTAGAAAACGCGTTAGAATTTTACTAGATACTTCGAGTCAAGCTGATGGATATCTATTTCTCTTTAAGGTTGAGTCGCTTTATACCAATGTTGATACTATTGGGTTGTCTACTAAGCATACATTGTTAACTACAGATGATAGTTCTGGCTCATGGGGAGGCTTTTATTTTGGGATGCAGCAACATCATATTATTCAAGGCTTTTCGAGAGATGCTTTTATTGAAAGGGAAATTGATGCTGGTATCTATATGGTCTTACCGGCTGCCAGAAATGCAACTGCGGATCCGTACAATCTAATAATAATGAATAGTGATTTCTATCATCCCAATGGCTATACCTTAAATCAGAGAGTGTTTGACTATTCCACCCAATTTACTGGCGGATTCAGTGGTTCAGGTGATGAGGACAATGTTATCAGCCGTATGTTAATTGCGACAGATAATAACGGTATCCAAAAATTTGAAATTAACACAATGCCTGTTCACGGCTCAGCCACTATTTCCGGTTCTTGGTGGCACTATACCCCAAATGCTAATTACTTTGGTAATGATGAATTCACCGTGACTGCTACTGATAATTCGGGTAGTACTACCGATCAAATTATTTCTGTAACGGTCGCTCAAGTTGATGACCCTACACAATTTATTAGTGGAATGACGGGGTTAGGTAACTCTAATAGCCTTATTACCGGCACTCTGTCAGCCACGGATGAGGATGGCCTAACAGATGGGAGTTATTACAGTGTTTCGGCACAACCCACGGATGGCAATGCCACTATTGATGCGTCCAGTGGTGATTGGGAGTACCAGCCAAATCTCAATTACTCTGGTAATGATGAATTTACCGTAACTGTGACTGATGATGCTGGTAGTACTTCTGAGCGGAACATTGACATTACAGTAAATAATCCTTCGCAATTTTCCGGTGATTTAGATGGCACTGGTGATGAGGATAATGATATTAGCGGTACGCTTATAGTCACGGATGTGGAGGAGCTGAGTGGTGATTATTTGGCTATTACGGCAAATTCCTCAAATGGCATAGCCACTATTGATGCGTCCAGTGGGGATTGGCAGTACATACCATCTGACAATTACTTTGGTACAGATCAATTTACCATTACTGTGACTGATGATTTGGGTGGTACTTCGGCTCAAGTGATTTCTATAACGGTCAATTCTGTGGATGATATTGCTCAGTTTGCGGGTGATTTAAATGGCGCAGGTGATGAGGATAATGTTATCAGCGGTACGCTTATAGTCACGGATGTGGAGGGGCTGAGTGGTGATTATTTCGCTATTACGGCAAATTCCTCAAATGGCATAGCCACAATTGATGCGTCCAGTGGTTATTGGCAGTTCACACCATCTGATAATTTCTTTGGTGCAGATACATTTACGGTTACTGTGACGGATGATTTGGGGGGTACTTCGATTCAAATTATTTCTGTAACCGTCAATTCTGTGGATGATACTACGCAATTCTCTGGCAAAACCCATGGCATAGGTGATGAGGACAGTGATATTAGCGGTACACTGATAGCCACGGATGTGGAGGGCCTGACAGATGGGAATTATTTTACCGTTACGCTAAACCCTTTACAGGGCGCAGCCACTATTGATGCGTCCAGTGGTGATTGGCAGTACCAGCCAAATGCTGATTACTTTGGTGCAGACATGTTTATCGTGACGGTTACCGATGATGCCGGTGCCACTTCGACTCAAGTGATTTCTTTAACGGTCAATTCTGTGAATGATGTTGCGCAGTTTTCTGGCGATTTAAATGGCACTGGTGATGAGGACAGTGATATTAGCGGCTCGCTGATAGCGACTGATGTGGAGGGACTTAGTGGAGATTATTTTGCTATTTCGGTAAATTCCTTACAGGGCACAGCTACTATTAATCAGGCTACTGGTGAATGGCAATACAGTCCAAATGCCAATTACTTTGGTGCAGATCAATTTACCCTGACTGTTACTGATGATTTGGGCGGTATAAGTTCCCAACTAATTGATATTTCTGTAACCGCGATTAATGATGCACCAACCATTACCAGTGCTGAAATTACTGCTGCGACTGAAAATCAACTTTACAGCTATACAGTCACTACCAATGATTTGGAGGAAGATACAGTCAGCCTTAGAGCCAATAATACCCCTGGTTGGTTGAGTTTTGATGAGTCAACAGGGGTTTTGACGGGTATCCCTCTACATGTTCATGTAGGTGAAAATACTGTTGAGATTGAAGCTGATGATGGAACGGTGACCGTTAGCCATATATTTACCATCATTGTGGCTGACGTTAATAATTTGCCAACCATTGAATTAACTGTAAATAACTTTGTCGAGGATGCCGGTGGTTTGGTTGCTAATATGTCGGAGGCGGCTAGTTATGTGGTTGAAGATCTCGATGGCGATGAATTAACCGTAACCTTTGAAGAGGGCACTAATAGTAATAATCAATATGTGCTTGATACCGCACAACAGAAAATTTTATTGACCCAAGTGGCTATTGATACCATTAATAGTGGTAATCCTCTAGACACGATTAGTCTTAGGGTTACAGATAACTATACCAGTCAGCCGTCAACCCCAGATGAATCTCCTGGTAGCGAATTTGATTCTGAGTTCCCTGATGAGTCGCTCTTTGGTGTGATTGACGGCATTTCCGGGGTTGGGCAAGGAAATACTTTCGAAGACTCAAGTAGCTCAGATTCTAATATAGACGAGGGCTCAAGTGGCTCATCTGATGCTGCAGACAGTGAAACTACAACTTCATCTTCTTTTGCTTCTACTTTTGCAACGCCAGGCTTAACGCAACAAAATGATTTGCCACAGGGTACGGTTACTATCAATGGCTCTATCGAACAGGGGCAAACCTTGACTACAAGTCATAATCTTTCTGATCAAGAAGGCTTGGGGCCTATTAGCTACCAATGGCAGGCAAATAGTGAAAATATTGTTGACGCTAACGAAAGTACTTATGAGCTCACCCAAGATGAAGTGGGTAAAGTAATCACAGTTAGGGCTAGCTATACCGATAATCAGGGTAATGACGAGTCTGTGTCCAGTGCTCCAACCACTGCAGTTACCAATATTAACGATGCGCCCCAGGGTAAGGTTACTATCAGTGGTACGGTGACTCAGGGTCAGCTCTTAACAGCGGGCAATAATCTATCTGATATAGATGGCTTGGGTGCTATTAGCTATCAGTGGCAAGCCGGTACTGAGGATGTTGAAGGTGCTAATAAAAGTACTTATTTGCTCACTCAAAATGAAGTTGATAAGACAATCAGAGTTATTGCTAGCTATACCGATAATCAGGACACAGCAGAGTCTGAAGCCAGCGAGCCATCCAGCACAGTTGCCAATATTAATGATGCGCCAGTGGGTGATGTGACTATCGGTGGCACAGTGGCTCAGGATCAGATCTTAACTGCCAGTCATACACTAACAGATGCCGATGGCTTGGATGCTATTAGCTACCAGTGGCAAGCCAATGATGAAAATATTCAGGGCGCTGTCCAAGAGACTTATCAACTAACCCAGTCCGATATCAATAAAGAAATTAGGGTTATTGCTAGTTATACCGATAATCAGGGTACAGATGAGTCTGTCGTAAGCAGTAATTCATCTACCCAGATACTAAAGTCGGCACTTAGTCATTTGGCTGAAGATACCAAAAATAATACGGCTAACCTCTATATGGCTGCTGGTATTACAGGCATTACTGAGGCCAATATTGGTTCAATTAATGATGCGCTAGATTCGGAAGTCAGCGATATATTGGATGCTGTTAGCGTCGAGGATCAACTTCAAATACAGCAATTAGTAATTAGTTACACGAATATTCTTGATTTTGCGTTTGACGATACCACAGTTAATAACCCGCCGGTTATTGAGGATTACAGCAATATTGGGATTGCTGGTTTATCTGATGATATAACAGTTATAAGTTTATTGAGTGATGTGATTGCATTAGGCGATAAAGAGGCTGTGGATACTGTGACCAAGTTACAGGCCTTAGTTAATGCGGCACTTTCGGCAATAGAACAGACAGAAAATCTGAGCAAAGATCAACTTGAATTAATGGGTATTGAGGCTGTTACCAACGACCATTTACCAACTATTCAGCAAATTATTGCCAGTGATCCTCAGGCCATGGATAAGGTCGAAAAAATTCAGGCGGTGGCTAATAAAGTTGTCTCTAGTCATATCATTCAAGCCTATAGCGCTGATAGCGCTAACAGCCCATTGCCTGTGTTAACTGATTATGAAAATTTGGGTCTTACCAATATAGTTGTAAGCAATATCGATAGAGTCAATATTGTGATCGTCGAGCAAGACCCGTCAGCCATAGATACTATTGAGAAAATAACGGCGCTATTAACCCTAGATACAGATGGTGATACTGTGGAAGATGTTTTTGATAGCTTCCCCAATGATGCCAATGAAACCACAGACTCAGACACCGATAATATTGGTGATAATGGCGATAACTGTCCAAATGTGGCTAATACCAATCAGGCAGACTTTGATTCTGATTTGTCGGGTGATGCCTGTGACCCAGATGAAGATAATGATGGCGTGGCTTCTGCCGAAGATGCCTTTAAATTGAATCCTAATTATTCATCAGATACCGATGGTGACGGTATGCCTGATAAATTTGAGACAGAATATGGTTTTGATATAAACAATTCATCTTATAAGGATACAGATTCTGATGGCGATGGGGTTTCAAATTTAGATGAGTTTTTAGCCGATACAGACCCTCGAGTTAACCCCAACCCCGGGTTGCCACAGTTGAATATTCCGGATGATATTGTAATAACCTCAACAGGTCGTTTAACGGCTGTAAATTTGGGTGAGGCTACAGCCAAAGATAACTCTCAGGTGGCTATACAACCGACCTCCAGTGCTGCTAGCCCATTTTCTTCTGGTCGACATGAGATTACATGGTCTGCTACTGATACTCAGGGAAATAAGTCTAAAGCGGTACAAGTGGTTAAAGTTATCCCCTTAGCCAACCTGACACCATCTTCTATTAGTGTTGAGGATAGCGAGATTGAAGTTACAGTGATGATCAGTGGCAATGCAGCAGATTATCCGGTTGAAATTCCCTATACCATATCTGGCTCAGCTACTAGGGGTGTTGATTATCGAGTACTTGACGACACTGGCTTATTAACTATTGAAAAGGGTAGAGAGGGCAGTTTCACTATTGAAATTTTGCCGGATGAAGAGCTCGAAAATGATGAAACAATTGAAATTACAATCAATCAACTGAGTAATGCTGAGTTGGGCTCGGTGACACAGCAAGAAATTTCGATTGTAGATGGCAATCTACCACCTAAGATTTTGGTTCAAGTTGAGCAGGCGGGGAATTTAGGGCGAGTTATTGCTTCAGATAAAGGACGGGTTACTTTAACCGCACTTATATCCGATCCTAATCCATCAGATACCCTTTCATTTAGCTGGCTTTCTTCAATTGCTGATTTAGTCGATATTGAGAGATCCCTGGATAATTCGGGAAATAATATTTTTGTATTTGATCCCAGCCAACTTCCGCCAAACGTTTATACGGTTATAGCAAAAGCAAGAGATGATGGTAATCCCTCATCTTTAACCCAAGTAACAACTGATTTGCGATTAATGCAGGCTGCCCCTATTTTATCAATTGATGTGGATAGTGATAATGACGGAGTATCGGACGCTGAGGAGGGCTATGGTGATTCAGATAATGACGGCATCATTAATTACAAGGATAATATTGTTGAGTCGAATTTAATGCCTATCAGTGATGATTTAACGATTGTTTTACAAAGCCAGGTAGGCACTAAAATAGTGTTGGGAGAAGTAGCATTTTCGAATGCGGAAGATACAGCAATGGTAACTAAGCAGCAGGTTATTAATGTTATTACTGAACTTCAACTTAGTAACTCAAATCATATCTTAGATAAAGAATACAGTTACCCCTTTGGTCTTTATGATTTTACTGTGTCTGGAGCTATTGCTGGGGATTCTTATTACCTAAGCCTACCGTTAGAGGTACCTTTTAAGGAAGGTCAAGTATTAAGAAAATATATGGGCCCACATATTGGCTGGCAAAACTTTATTGAAAACGCCAAAAATTCTTTATTTAGTGCTTCTGCAATAAATGGTGCTTGCCCCGAACCCGGCAGTCAACTATATGATAGCGGAATTAAACCCGGAGATACCTGCATCCAATTATTTATTGAAGATGGAGGCCCAAATGATTTTGATGGTGTTGCCGATGGAATAGTAACAGATCCAAGTGGTATTGCGGTTTATACTAATATGGGATCTACTCCATCTGCCGAATATAGTAGCCTTGAAATCAATCGAAAAGAGTTAACTGTTGGTGAAAAAGCTATCATTACTATAAAGGCCATGGGTGAGGATGGCTCACCCATAAAAGGGGTTAATGTTACTGCTACCTGCAACTACTGTAGAGGAGTTACTATCGGGCCTATTTCAGAGCAGGGGCAGGGTATCTATACCGCAATTGTTTCAACCACGAAATGGTATAGTAATAGCTCGATTGAGGTGGAGATTAGCAATGAATTTGGCACTGCTAAACTTGGGCCAGTTGGGTTATTAGTGAAGCTTAAGAAAAGGGGGGGTTGTTCAATCGTTCAGGGGCAACCTGCGGATATTACCCTGTTTGTATTTCTGGTTTTATTGACACTGTTTAATTACAGACAGCGACGCAATTAGAAGAGATAAGCTATCAAATTTAAACGCACCACTTATGATTACTAAACTGTTGGTTTGGTATAAATTCCATTTTTTCTTTTAAAATCATCCACTAGCTTGTTACTATCATTAAATAATTATTTAATGATTATGCATCCACAGGCAACTACCCTGTATAATCTGGGGTTTAAGGTCGATTTTAAAAATATGTCGTATTTTCAACGAATTGGATTGCTTAGCAGTATAGATGCACAGGAAGTTAAGCAATCAATCCAAAAGCTGGACTCGTTTCTGCAGGCCCAGGGACGGGAAGTGGTCTATGAACATAATACTGCGCAACTGGTTGAATGGCCGGTAAAAACCTCCCTTCCCATCAATGAATTTCTCAAGGCCATCGATTTGGTGGTGGTTATTGGTGGTGATGGCAGTATCCTTAGTGCTTGCCGAAAAATAGCGTCTAGCGATGTGCCTCTTTTGGGGATAAACCTAGGTCGACTTGGTTTTTTGACGGATATAACTCCCGATGAAATTGAAGACCGTGTTGCGCCTGTATTAGCCGGTGAATTCAAGCAAACCGAACGCTTTATGCTGAACACCAGTATTTCTCGCAATGGTAAAGAAATCGGCTCTGGTACTGCATTAAATGATGTTGTACTTCACCCCGGTATGTCGGTTCGCATGATGGAGTTTGAACTCTATGTGGATGGCGAATTTGTTTATAGTCAGCGTTCAGATGGATTGATTGTAGCTACCCCTACAGGTTCTACTGCCTACGCACTATCAGCCGGTGGGCCACTGATCTGTCCAGAACTTGATGCGATGGTTTGTGTGCCATTAAATCCCCATACACTTAGTAGCCGACCTATAGTACTTCATGGCAATTCTGAAATAGAAATTAGGGTTAATTCAAAGCATGAACTGCACCCCTCAGTGACCTGTGATGGTCAAGATGATCTTATTACTGAGCCGGGTGACACTATTCGTATTGTGAAGCACCGTCATGCAATTTCATTAATCCACCCCAAAGACAATAACTTTTATAAAGTTTCTCGCTCTAAATTAGGCTGGGGTACTCGTTTGGGCGTAAAGAAAGAACGATAAATGACTGCCTGTATCTAATAGGGAATATATGAATTTTTGGAATATTGCTAGTTGGCGCTATGGGATCAAGAAAAGTCCAATTGTGGCACTTCTAATTCTTGGCTGTTTAGTGGGTGCCAGTATTGTTGAAATGAGTCCGTCCATAACAAATACTTTATTCTTTGCCGAGCCAAATCAAGGTCAATATTATCGAATATTTACCCCTATTTTCCTACATTTTGGAATCTTACATTTGGTATTTAATGGTCTTTGGTTGGCCATGCTGGGCGCTAGAATTGAATCCTTAGAAGGCTCAGTGCATTTACTGTTGTTAGTTATTATCAGTGGCGCTGCTTCAAATATATCTCAGTTCTATTGGTCAGGAACTATATACTTTGGCGGTATGTCCGGTGTGATATATGCATTATTGGGATATCTTTGGATAAAACATAAAATTGCCCCGCAATACTTTGCGCCACTTCCCAGCGGTTTAATGGGGTTTATGGTGGGTTGGTTAGTACTCTGTATGACCGGTGTATTAGAAATTGCACTGGGAATAGGCGTAGCCAATGCGGCACACTTAAGCGGCCTAGTGGCTGGGCTTTTAATGGGACTAATTTTTGCGTTAAAAAGTTTAGTTCTAAGTAAAAATAGCGGAGAGTAATTAGGTATGGATTTTCAACAGCTACTCAACAGTATTACTCCAGAAATCTACCAGCAACTGCAAAAGGCGGTAGAGCTTGGTAAATGGCCCGATGGTCGCAGTATAAATGATGAACAGCGATCCCTTTGTATGCAGGCCATTATTGCTTATGATCAGCGCAATCCAGAGTCTGAGCGAACAGGTTATGTTCCGCCCAAAGAACCCGCCTGCGCGCCGCAAGATAATCCGAAACCGATTAAGTGGGACGATTAATGTCTATTTCGGTGTCAGGTCATTTGGCAAAAATGCAGGTAGAACTCGGTGAGCAGGTGCAATATTTATTGCCTCTTGATGACCACCGTGAACCACTTAATGCGTTAATAGGAAAACCAATTCGGTTGGAATATTTGGGTGATATTCACTGTACACATTGCGGACGACGTTCCAAAAAAAGTTTTAGTCAGGGTTATTGTTACCCCTGTTTTACTAAATTACCTCAGTGTGACACCTGCATTATGAGCCCCGAAAAATGTCACTATGATCAGGGTACCTGTCGTGATCCCAATTGGGGCGAACAATATTGTTTTACCGATCACTATGTTTATCTGGCCAATAGCTCTGGGGTTAAAGTAGGCATTACTCGAGGCTCTCAGGTGCCTACCCGTTGGATCGATCAGGGGGCAACTCAGGCGATGCCTATTTTTCGAGTAAAGTCGCGTTATCAGGCTGGTTTAATTGAGGATTGTCTGCGAGAGCATGTCTCTGATAGAACTCACTGGCAGAAGATGCTTAAAGGTAATTCAGACGCGATAGATTTAGAGCAAATTCGAGGTACATTAATAGCCCAGTCAGAAGCTGGAATAAGTGCCCTTGAGCAGAAATTTGGCTTGCTGGCTATTCAGCGACTTTATCATCAAAAAATTGTAGATATTAATTTTCCGGTATTAGAATTTCCCGAAAAAGTAAAAAGTTTAAATCTTGATAAACAGCCCATTATTGAAGGGGTTCTTCAAGGCATTAAAGGCCAGTATTTGATACTAGATACTGGCGTCATCAATATTAGAAAATTCACTGCATATAATGTGCAATTTTCCGCATAATTAAGGCGCAAATACTGTGAGAGACGCAACACCACAAACCATCTATCTCAAAGATTACAAAGTCCCGGAGTTTCTTATTGATAAAACCAACTTGGTTTTTGATTTAAATGAAGACTATTGTCGAGTGAGTAGTTCGCTAGCTATACGTCGCAATCCAGCCAGTCAATCAAGCTCTGCATCCTTGTTTTTACATGGTGGTAAAGATCTAGATCTTCAGTGTATTGAGGTTGATGACTGCCCACTCAATGATGACCAATATCAACGCACAGAGGATGGCTTGATCATTAATCATGTGCCAGATAATGCTGTGATTAATATTGAAGTACTTATAAAGCCCCATTTAAACACCACCATGATGGGCTTATATAAGTCTCGCACCATGTATTGCACTCAGTGTGAAGCTGAAGGGTTTAGAAATATCACCTTTTACTTGGATCGTCCCGATGTGATGTCAGAATTCACCACCAAATTAATTGCGGATAAACATCAGTTTCCAGTCTTACTGTCTAATGGTAATCCTCTAGATCAGGGTGAATTAGATAATGGTCGGCATTTTGTCACTTGGCATGATCCATTTAAAAAGCCCGCCTATTTATTTGCATTGGTAGCGGGGGATCTCAGCGTAGTTGAGGATAGCTTTACCACCTGTACCAACCGAGAGATATTGCTGCAAATTTTTGTTGAATCAAAGGATCTCAATAAGTGCGATCATGCCATGCTGTCCTTAAAAAAATCAATGCGGTGGGACGAGCAAACCTACGGTCGGGAATATGATCTCGATCGCTTTATGATTGTCGCGGTGGATGATTTCAATATGGGTGCTATGGAAAATAAAGGGCTTAATATCTTTAATACCTCAGCCGTTCTAGCTAACCCCAAAACCACCACTGATGCTGCGTTCCAAAGGGTTGAAGGTATTGTGGCTCATGAGTATTTCCACAATTGGTCGGGTAACCGAGTGACCTGTAGAGATTGGTTTCAACTAAGTTTAAAAGAAGGCTTTACTGTTTATAGAGATAGCCAGTTCTCTGCAGATATGAACTCGTCAGTGGTCAAGCGTATCGAAGATGTCAGCTATCTTCGAACTTATCAATTTGCCGAAGATGCGGGACCTATGTCCCACCCAGTTCAGCCCGATGCCTATATGGAGATCAATAATTTCTATACCCTAACTGTCTATGAAAAAGGCGCCGAAGTGGTGGGTATGATTCACAGTTTATTAGGCGATGCAAAATTTAGGCAGGGCAGTGACCTGTACTTTTCACGCCATGATGGTCAAGCAGTCACAATTGAAGAATTTGTCAGCGCTATGGAAGAGGTAAGTGGCCTAGATCTTAAACAATTCCGTCGGTGGTACAAACAGTCTGGAACCCCAGTGGTAAATGTTCAAAGTAGCTATGATGCCGAGGCAAAAACCTATAGTTTAAACTTTAATCAGAGTTGCCCTACAACCTCAGGGCAAAGTCATAAAAAGCCCTTTTTTATACCCATTAAGTTAGGTCTAGTCGATGCAAATGGGCAGGATTTACCCCTGAATAGTCAGGGCGATCAAAGTATTGTTTTCTCGCTCTATAGCAACAGCCAAACACTGGTTTTTGAAAATATACAGCAACCACCTGTGCCATCCTTGTTGCGCGGATTTTCAGCGCCTATAAAGCTTGACTACAACTATACAAGTGATGAATTAGCCCATCTTATGGCCCATGATTCCGATGGATTTAACCGCTGGGATGCTGGGCAGAAGCTAAGCTTGTTAGTACTCAATAGATTAATTGACGATGCCAAAGCTAAACGCGAACTAGTGATGGATCAGCAGTTAATAACCGTATTCGGTGAATTGCTCAAGGATCATAGTTTAGACCCAGCTATGGTCAACCTAATGCTGCAATTACCCAGTGAAGCGCAATTGCATGAACAGGCAGAGACCATTTATGTAGACGCTATTCATGGTGCGCGCGAATTTGCCCGACAATCCATAGCAACTGCACTACAAGAACAACTCGTTGCAACCTACAAGCGTCTTACAGATAACCAAGACTATGCGCCAGAAGCCCAACAAATAGGCCGGCGCTCACTGCGCAACTGCGTTTTAGGTTACTTGATGCAGGTTGAAACAGTGGGCCCAGAATTAGCATGGCAACAGTTTAATGATGCCAGTAATATGACCGATAAAGCCGCTGCCCTCAGCGCTTTGGTCAATTGTCAGGCGGCAGATTCGTACGCTGTAAAAGCGTTACACGCCTTTGAGCAAGATTATGCTGACGAAACCCTAGCCATGAATCTGTGGCTACAAATACAGGCCACCAGCAAACTCAATAATGGACTGGAAAGGGTGAAAGACCTAATGGGTCATCCCGCGTTTAGTATCAATAACCCCAATAAAGCTAGAAGCCTTTTGGGCGCATTCTGTAGTGCCAACCCGGTTAATTTTCACCATCAAGATGGTTCTGGGTATGGTTTTTTACAACAGCAGATTATTGCCCTCAATGCTCTAAACCCACAGGTGGCGGCGCGCTTGGTAACCCCGCTAACACGATGGAAAAAACTGCCCGAGCCCAATCGTCAGTTAATGCGCGATGCCTTACAGCAAATCTCTAATCACAAAGGGTTAGTGAAAGATATTCAAGAGATAGTGACCAAGTCCTTATAAACTTAACTTTTATTGGTCTTGGTTAGGATACAACGGCTTAAGATCAGTACCATGACTTTTGCCGGTATTTTTGCTTGGCTTAAAGCCTTTTAAGCCCTTAATGATGATGGTTGAATCAACCTCTAAGGCATTTTTGCTATCTGCTTTAAATAAGCTTTGATCTAATAGGTCAAACTGCTGTTTTAACTCAGAATTAGCCATAAGATCTGCCAGTTGATTTAAAGATCTAGGAGGCTGTTTAGGGAATACTTCAGCACCCCATAAAACAATGCTATCGCGCATCGCCGCCAACTTATTTTCTGCCGCCAGTTTAGCTATCTGATTCAGCAATTGCTTGGCATTCGGTAACTGGTTGATCTCTTCTGCGATCGGTTTGGGCTGTGTATTTCGTCGCCAATATAAAAGCCCTGCAACAATGGCAATCAGCAGTGCATTTAGTGCCAGTGACCAGTTGGTTAGTTGTGAAAAGCTAGATTCATTAAGTTGGATACCACCGGTATTAACTGGTTGGTCTGCAAGGTTATTACCATAGCTTATTTGCGGTGTATTTTTTGCCGCCTGTACAGTAAACGTTTTCTCTGGCAAACGGCTAGTCTGCATACGGTTGTTTACTGTATCCCACCATTTTACCTCAACGCTAGGAAGGGTTAGTTGTCCCTCTTGATTAGGCACAATAGCCACACTTTCAGAGCGAATACCTAATATCCCCCGATTAGTTTTTTTATCTTCTAAAGCCGCTTGATCTGGATATAGCTTTAGCTGAGGATTATTGATACTAGGCAAGGGCTGTATTTGTGCCGCGGTTAAACCCAATGCACTTATTTTTATGGTTCTAGTAATAGGCTCCCCAGCCGTCAGAGTGGATGAATTATCACTCCATGATTGTTCCAATTTAATTTGACTACTTGGCATCCACTGACTAGCACTGATATGGGTTGGTCTCGGCATAATGTCGATAGTTTTTTCTTTGGTAAGACGAGCCAATCGATTGCCGCGTGCGAAAAATCCACCAAACTGTGAGCCACTGGACTCAAAAGCGGTAAAGCGCTGACTTGGAATTTTTAGCGTGCCCACTGACTGAGGGAAAAGGGCAAAATTAATTTCGATAATCGAATAATTCTTGCCATTAATCGGCTTGTTATAGCGCTCCTCCGAAACCTGCTGAATAACTGCATCGGGGATCTCAAATTCAGAGATTGAAATATCCTGAAGTGGCACAGAATAATGTAGACGGTGAGTCAGAATGATTTGCTCTTGAATATAGGCAGAGTTTTTATCTAGGCTAGTTTGAATAAAAACAGGTTGATTCCCCTTTGCCTTGTTGGCTGCATTAACTGCGCGGACTAATACACTAATAGCCTTGCTAGCATCCCCCTTGAAGCTAAACCTTGGAATACTCAGCCGTCCCTGACGTTTGGGCAATAATAATAGGTTCCAGTCAGTAGAGGATGTAGTTTGCCCATTAACCCATGAGTACTGCTGTTGTGAGTTGTTAGATATAATTTCAAAATCTCTATTTAATAGGCCAAAATTAGGCTCACCTGATACGGCTTGACCTAAATAAGTCACAGTAAGTCGCAGGGTTTCATCGGCCTCAATTTCGGTTCTATCTACCTTTGAAGTAAGCGAAGCCCAGCTGGGGATCGCTATCATAAGTAGGAAAATAGTTAAGATACTGTTGTTATACTGTCTGCTCATTTACCAACGCTCTTGCTGATTAGGTGGTGGACGTTGTCGTTCATTTGCCCGTTGCTGTGATTGATAGCGAAATTTTTGCCGCAACAGACCACCGGGATCATCAGGCACCCGACGCAACCACTGTTGAAGCTCTTGCTGTTGCTGTTCTTCGAGTTTTTCCTGTTCCGACTTTTCCTGTTCTGATTTTTGTATTTCGCTTAATTCTTGTTCAGCAGATTGTTCATTCTCTGCTTTTTCTTGATTTTGTTGCTTCTCAGACTCAGATTCATCTTCTTTTTGTTGCTGCTGATTATTATCTTGCTCAGCCTGTTCTTGCTCAGATTGCTGTTGAGTTTCTTCAGGCTCACTTTGTTCCGATGAGTTTTGTTGCTGGCTTTGTTGGGATTGATTATCCTGAGACTGACTATCCTGTGATTCACTGTCCTGCGACTGATCTTGTTGCTGATCATTCTCTTGGGGTTGATTTTGTTGCTGTTGTTTAAGTTGCTCTACTAGCGTTCGATTAGCAATTGCATCTGCCATGCCGGGCTCTATTTTGAGTGCTTGATCATAGGCTTTAATAGCCCTGTCTAATTTACCCAAGCGTGCCAATGTATTGCCTAGATTATATTGATCATCGGCACTATTACCTTGTTGGTACTGTTTTACCGCAGCTTCATAATCACCATTTTTATAGGCAGCGCTGGCTTGCCATTGGGGATCTTTAAATACCAGCTGGGCGGTTGCCGTATCGCCTTTTTCTAAGGCATTGCGTCCCTGTTGATCCGCGGTATACCAAAGATCCTGCCAAACAGATGCCTCTGTGGGTGAGTGGGTGAGTAATGTTGGTGCCAAAATTACTATATAGATTGCACCTCTACGAAAGCTGGCTAATAACAATGGAATAAGCAATATTATTAGCCAAAAACCACGATCTTGCCAAATATCAAAGTCTCGATCATTAACCTCTGTAGTATTGGGGAATTCTTGGGCTATAGCCTCAGAAATAGCGCCAACATCGCCATCATCATTAGTCAGGTTAAAATAATTACCATTGCCAATAGCCGCCAGTTGTTTAAGAGATGATGTTTCAAGTCTCGGTAAGATAATGCTATCGCTCTGATCTTTAACAAAGCCGCCATTGGCTAATGGGATAGGGGCCCCCTCAGAAGTACCTATACCTAAAACATGAAGGCGTATATTGCCCTGTGATAGCTGGGAAGAAATATCTGCAAAAGCAGATCTATCCACGCCATCGGTTATAAGTAATAAATCTGCCTGTTGATAACCGCCATTAATGACTAGCTCAAGAGCAGTAGCGACCGCATCTTCGGTATTACTGCCATAACTAGGCAGCAATGTTGGATTTAATGTCGGAGTCAGGCTGATAATGGTATTGCTGTCCTCGGTCAAAGGAGAGACGGCAAATGCTTCTCCGCTGTAAACCACTAATCCAGTAAAGCCCTGTTTACGATCTTTTAAGATATCGATCATTTTAAATCTAGCTCGTACCAACCGACTGGGGGATATATCTTGGGCAAGCATTGATGGCGATAAATCTAACACTAATACCAATGCTGAATCTTCTTTATACACGGGTTGTGGCAATTTACTCCAAGTGGGTCCGGCTAAACTCAGACAAAATAATAGCCAGCAAAGGGCAAGGCCTCGCACAAAATATTTAGCATAATTATTATTCTCCGAGCCATTTTCCATTAGGTAGGGCAGTAGAGCAGGATTAATAACTTTCCCCCAATTCCCTGTTCGCTGACTGATTTTTTTTATGATACCAAAGCAGAATGCTGCGGGTAATAATCCCAAAAGCCACAAGGGTCGAATAAAATGGAAATCTGTTAAAAACGGCCAATCAGCCATGAGACCCTCCGCGCTGACGAACAATAGCAATTAACAAACTCAGCACAAATGCTATACCCAAGGGCCAATGATAGAGAGAAATAGTCGGACGAATAGTTTCCGTGTCCTGATCAACCGGTTCTAGACGGTTAAGTTCCTGATAAATAGCCTCTAGTTCCTTGGGGTTTCGGGCTCTAAAGAACTTACCGCCGGTAATTTTTGCAACCTCGGCTAGGGCATTTTCATCCAAGCCATTAGCGCCTCTTGCACCTACGCCAATGGTATATATTTTTACCTTAGCGCGACTGGCAAGTTGAGCGGCTTTAATCGGTTCCAGTGCTCCGGCGTTATTAGCACCATCAGTTAATAAAATGACCACTCTAAGGCTTTCAGGGCGATCTTGAAGGCGTTTTACAGCCAAGCCGATAGCATCGCCTATGGCAGTGCCATTACTGCCGGCAAAGCCAAGCTGAGCTTCATTGAGTAATGTTTGAAGGGTTTTTCTATCAAAAGTGAGTGGTGTTTGAAGATAGGCCTGCTCACCAAATAAAACCAAACCCAGACGGTCTCCCTCGCGCTTTGTGACAAAGTCACTTACGACATACTTTACCGCATCAAGGCGATTTAGAGCTTGGCCACCCATACGCATATCTCGCTGTCTCATACTGGGTGATATATCAACGGCTAAAAGCAGGTCACGTCCGCTGGTGGGAAGAGCTACAGGGTCGCCAATCCATTGGGGTCGAGATAAGGCTAGTAAAGTACACAGCCAACATAAACCAAGCAGTATTTTTAACAGGTTTTTAAGCCAAGAGACGCTTTTAAATTGACTATTTTGCGGCTCGCTAATGGCTAACATCGCCGGCGCTCTCAGGGCATTAATCGTCTGATTAATCGGCTGCCGCCAATATCTATAGAGCAGAGGAAGGGGAGCAAGAGCAAGCGCCCATGGCCAGAGTAACGAAAGCATCAGCAGTTATACTCCAGCTTTTCAGCTCGAAAATGAGATTTAATCCAATATCGACTTTGAACAACAAGTTGGTCAACCAGATCTGAAGACACCGTGGTATTCTCGGCATATAAAAGTTGTTCCCAGTCCGCAGGTAGTGCTTCAAATACCATTTTAGGACTGCTCTTTTGTAAAAATATAATAAATTCGTTATGACTTAAACTAGCAAAATTTTGCAATGGGTAAGCACTACTGGCCACCTGTTTTAAGAGACTTAATAAGTCCATAAGCCGCTGATGTTGAGCTGAATTAGTAAGGGTTCTTAATTGGGTTAAAGCCTGCCGTCTATAGCGTTGAGCAAAAAAATGCTTAAGGATAAGTCTTGTGGCAATAACAATAATTAAGATGCAAGTAGCACCAATAACCCACCAGCCAAAAGCCAGTGGCCACCACGAAATGGCTTCAGGCAAATGAATATCTTTTAATTGAGCAAGGGGGTCAGTTGGATTCACTATTACCTCCCAGTTAATTTGATTTGCGGGCTGATCGACGTTTGCCGTAAGCCTTAGCTAATAGATGCATCACAGGTTGTGATGTATTAAAGGGTAGTAACACAGCCGATAACTGTTCACATAGCTTTTGAAGAAGATTTTCCCGCTGGGAAAACTGATGGGCGAAGTGATCGCGTAATTTTACATCACTAGTATCTAAGATTGCCTGTCGTTCGCCATTGCCAACGGCATACAGAGCAGGCTCCGGTAATTGCCGCTCAAGGTTATCTATTACTTGGCAAAAATTAATACTGCAGTGTTTTGCCAAAGAAAATAAATGGGGCTCACAGTCGCTATTTAGATCATGGAAATCACTAACAATAAACACTGTACTACCTGGTAGAGCAAGTCGTCTTGACTCTTCTAAGATAGTGGCTAAATCTAAACTATCAGGCTGGGGCTCTAATAAAGCTTCACTAAAATTTTGCAACCCATGGATAAATTGTAATGCTGTGTGATGACTGCGTTTAGGTTTAACATCTAGTTGCTTTTGAGCCCCAAAAATAACACCACCCACCCGATCATTGATACCCAAGCCGGCCCATGCAAGTGCGGCAGAAACCTCACAGGCAACCACAGACTTTAGGCGTTGACTACCAAAAAACATCGAGCTTCTGAGGTCGCAAATAATCAAAATAGGTCGCTCGCGTTCTTCAATAAATACTTTGGTGTGGGGCACCTGAGTACGAGCAGTTACTCGCCAGTCAATGCTGCGAACATCATCCCCAGGCTGATATAGTCTAACTTGATCAAAATCCATACCGCGCCCACGAAAATGTGATCTATGGCCGCCAGCCAGTATTTGACGAGCCTGTAACTTTGGAAAGTGAGTTAATTCTTTGGCTCCATAGCGCAGTTTAATCAGCTGATGGGCATCAGCAATTGCAGGATTGGATTTCATACCTTAAGCCTCATTAGCCAATAGCATCTAATTAGGCGGAAGGGACTGACGCTAAAAGAGTGTCTATGACCTGATTAGTATTAATGCCAGCCGCTTCAGCTTCAAAACTTAGAATCAGTCGATGCCGCAATACATCATGGGCCACTGCACGGATATCGTCCGGAGTAACATAGTCACGATGGTCTAGCCATGCCACCGCACGACTGCATCGATCAAGGGCAATAGTTGCTCGAGGGCTTGCACCGTAATCTAACCAGTTGGCCAAATCACCGCCATAGGCTTCAGTATTCCGAGTGGCAAGAATAATCTGAACCAAATATTCTTCCACGGCTTCATTCATATGAACTTCCAATACTTCTTTTCTTGCGACAAATAAATCCTGCTGTGAAATTGGCTCAAATTCTGCAACTTTTTCCCCCTGTGCCTCCTGTCGTGACAGTTGCAAAATAGTTCTCTCACTATCAGGAGATGGGTAGTCAACTGAGACATGCATTAAAAACCGGTCCATTTGCGCCTCTGGCAACGGGTAAGTGCCTTCTTGTTCAATGGGATTTTGAGTCGCCATCACCAAAAATAACTCCGGTAGTGGATAGCTTTTTTTACCCACTGAAATCTGTCGTTCGGCCATAGCTTCTAAAAGAGCCGATTGAACTTTTGCTGGGGCTCGATTAATTTCATCCGCAAGAACAAGATTGTGAAACAATGGACCAGACTGAAATTCAAAAATACCCTGCTCAGGTCGGTATATATCACTGCCGGTAATATCAGAAGGAAGTAAGTCAGGCGTAAATTGCACTCGATGAAAATCAGCATCTAAGCCTTCAGAAACTGTCTTGATAGCCTTGGTTTTGGCCAAACCCGGGGCACCTTCGACCAAAAGATGGCCATCGGCTAAGAGGGCGATAATGATTCGTTCAATAAGTTGTTGTTGACCGACAATTCTGCTGTTGAGCCAAGTTTTAAGGCTATCTATATTCTGGTGCAAGTTGGACCTCTGTGAAAATTTAAGCAATAAGAAAAACAAACACCGATTCTAGTGAGTCTCTTTAAAAGAAACAATTATCGATGTTAAAAAAAACCATAATTTACAATTTAGGCTATTAAATACTAGTCTATTAAATAATAGATGAAAATTGTGTTACAGGTTACTTACCTTTTGTTGCAAGGTAGCCTGACTAAAACCACTCCAGTAGTCTGCACGTCCTTGGCGCCATCCAGTACACCAGTGAAAGCCCAAAATAGAATCAGCTTGATAGGGGCAAGTTGATTTAGAGCGCTGCTGAATAGCAGTTTGATAGCCTCTTAGAAAGGCACGATGGGACAAATCTTTTTTGTGTTTCTTCATAGGAATCTCCATTCTTAATAGTTAACGTCTGAATGCTGATAAAATATTTTGTATATATTTTTCAACAACCAGAGAGCAAAGAGAGATAGAATGGCGACCTATATCGGTGCTGGCAGGTCACATTCTGTAAAAAGCTCCCCTAGTTAATTTTCGACCGTTTAATGACTTAATGGTTCCATACATTTTAGGATACAAAAAAAGTGCCTTTAAAAACAGATGTTACAGCTTGGTTAGCCACTTGCCCAAAAGGTATGGAGCAACTTTTAGCCGATGAGCTTCAAGCAATTGGTGCTACAGAAATCAAGCAAACCGTTGCTGCAGTCCACTTTCATGGAATATTAGAAGTGGCCTATAAGGCCTGTCTTTGGTCGCGTTTAGCTAATCGTATATTGATGCCATTATTGAGCTTTAAACTTGATAGTACCGATGATCTATATACCCATGCGGTCGAAATTCCATGGGAAGAGCATCTTAGCGCCGACAATAGTATCGCCATCGATTTTATTGGCACATCAAAACATATCGACAACAGTATGTATGGCGCCCAATTATTAAAAGATGCAGTGGTCGATCGAATTCGACGCATTGCCGGCGGTCGACCTAATGTAGACGCCAAATCCCCAGATATTCGTATTCAGGCCCGACAGCATAAGGGTCAGGTGGTTGTTTCTTTGGATATATCGGGCGATAGCCTTCATCGCCGAGGTTATAGAACGGGACAGGGCAGTGCGCCATTAAAAGAAAATCTTGCTGCCGCATTATTGATGCGCGCAGGTTGGTCTGATATTGCCAAGCAGGGCGGTGCCTTGATTGACCCCATGTGCGGCAGTGGTACTTTTTTAATTGAAGCGGCAATGATAGCGGCAGATATAGCGCCCTCAATTAACCGCCAATACTTTGGTTTTAATCATTGGTTACAGCATGATGAGGAATTATGGGATTCAGTGCTTAAAGATGCCCATGCAAGACGAGATGCGGGTCTTGAAGGCTTAGAAAATGATATTCGCGGTTATGATGGAAATAGTCGCTTATTAGAAGTCACAGTCGCTAATATTGAAAATGCAGGCCTAGATGAACATATTCGCATTGCTCATAAGCCACTCGATCAGTTTGGTAAAGCAACAGCGGACAATGGCTTGCTGATAACCAATCCACCTTATGGCGCCAGAATGGGCGAAGAAGAGCAGTTAGTGCCTCTCTACCAAAAGCTTGGCACTGTGCTGCAGAAAAACTTTATCCAGTGGCGTGCCGCAGTTTATACCGGAAATTTAGACTTAGCCCGCCAGTTAGACCTGTCCCCGACTAAGCAATACAGTTTATTCAATGGCTCAATTCCCTGTAAATTGTTGGTATTTGACAATATGCAGTCTAAATCTGAGCAAATTGCCGAACGTTTAAGCAAGCCCGCGCCGGTTCAGCCGCTTACAGAAGAGGCAACAATGCTATTTAACCGCCTGCAAAAGAATCAAAGGCGCTTAAAAGGTTGGTTAAAGAAGTCGTCAATTAGCTGTTATCGTCTTTATGATGCCGATATTCCTGAATATTCGGCGGCTATTGATATCTATGAGCAACGTATCTATGTGCAAGAATATGCTGCACCCAATACCATTGAAGAGCGTGTCGCCAAGCAGCGATTCGAAACCATTAAGCGCGCAGTCAAAGAGTTTGCAGGGGATCGGTTTAAAAAAGTCTATTATAAAGAGCGTCGCCGGCAAAAAGGGGATGCTCAGTATCAGCGCTTAAACGAAGAAACCTCAGAAAGCATAATTGTGAAAGAGGGCGGGGCACGTTTTGAGGTAAACCTCAGTGACTATTTAGATACGGGATTATTCCTCGATCATCGGCCTGTGCGAACTATGTTAGGTGACCTTTGCAAAGGTAAATCACTACTTAATCTATTTTGCTATACCGCCTCTGCTACTGTGCAGGCGGCATTAGCCGGCGCTAAAAGCTCTCTGAGTATAGATATGTCCAATACCTACCTAGATTGGGCCCAGCGAAACTTTGATCTAAACAGTCTGAGTCCAACAAAGCACCAGCTATTGCGTGCGGACTGTTTAAAATGGCTAGAGGAAGACAGTCAAACCTTTGATGTCATCTTTCTTGATCCGCCAACCTTTTCTAACTCAAAGAAAATGGAAACAGTCTTAGATGTTCAGCGTGATCATCCGGAACTAATACGTCAGGCCATGACTAAGTTAAATCCAGAGGGTATTTTGGTTTTTTCTAATAACTTCCGCAAATTTAAGCTGGATGAATTAACCTCACGTCAGTTTAACTGTGAAAACATAACAGCACAGACGTTGGATATGGATTTTGAGCGTAATCCGCGCATACATAATGTGTGGTTAATTAACAAACGCAGTTCGTTTGGTTAACGCTTATGACGGATAAAATAACGCTAATAACGGGCCCAAATTGCCATCTTTGTGATAACGCAAAGGCGCTACTTTACCCGCTGCTAGAAGCCAAAAATATTCAGTTAAATGAGTTAAATGTAAAGGATGACAAGGCGCTTTTCGAGCAATATAGTCTGCGTATTCCAGTGATTATTTTCTCTGATGGTCGTGAAAAAGGCTGGCCTTTTACCGCCGCTCAGATAGCGCGCTATATTAATTAATTGCTATTTAAATCAATATTTTATATAAAGTTTATTATAATTCACTTTAAAAATTGACTTAGATAAGAATCCAATGCATTAGCAAAATCCATACGGTCTCTTTGGCTTAATGGCGGCGGTCCGCCACCCACCTCCACACCACTTGATCGCATAGAGTCCATAAAGTCGCGCATATTCAATCGGGCGCGAATATTTGATGAGGTATAAAGCTCTCCTCGAGGATTGAGTGCCTTACCCTGTTTTTCAATCACTTCAGCCGCCAGTGGAATGTCCGCAGTAATCACCAAGTCATCTTTTTCCACCAAGCTCACAATATGATCATCTGCAACATCAAAACCTGCACTCACACAAATAGAACGCACCGTTGGAATTCTCGGGGTGCTTAGGGGCTGATTAGCGACCAAAATAACTTCGATACCGGTGCGCTGTGATACGCGGTATAAAATATCTTTAATCACAACCGGACAGGCGTCGGCATCCACATAAATTTTCAAAGGTTTTGTTCCTAAAAAGGCAATTTGTAATATTGTAACGGATATTTACCTAAAAACAGCTAAAACAAGTACTTGAAAACCCTGCAATAGAGGGTAAAATGCCGCCTCAAACAATAAATTTATATCAAGTGGCCTCTAGTATGGGTCACCACTGAAAGGAAAAGACATGCCCGTTATTACCCTTCCCGATGGATCCCAGCGCGAATTTGACTCTGCCGTATCAGTTTATGATATAGCGTCCGATATAGGCCCAGGCCTTGCCAAGGCGACTATTGCCGGCGAAGTTGATGGCAAGTTAGTTGATGCTTGCGACCTGATTAATGACGATGCCAGTATCAGAATTATCACTGATAGAGATAGCGAAGGCGTTGAAATCATTCGTCATTCCTGTGCTCATTTGCTAGGTCACGCCGTTAAGCAACTATACCCCACGGCGAAAATGGTTATTGGGCCTGTCATAGAAAACGGTTTTTATTACGATATTGCCTATGAGCGCGCGTTTACTCCTGACGATTTAACTGCCATAGAAGAGCGCATGCAAAAGCTGATCGCAACTGATTATGATGTGATCAAAAAAGTCACGGCTCGTCAGGAGGTGATAGAAACCTTTGAGGCAAGGAGCGAAGACTACAAGCTGCAGTTAATTGCTGATATGCCTGATGAGCAGACTATGGGGCTGTATTATCATCAAGAATATATTGATATGTGTCGAGGTCCTCATGTGCCTAACACGCGATTTTTAAAGCATATGAAGCTGACCAAAATATCGGGTGCCTATTGGCGAGGTGATGCTCAAAACGAGCAATTACAACGTATTTATGGCACTGCATGGGCCAACAAAAAAGAATTAAAGGCCTTCGTCAACCGTATGGCAGAAGCAGAAAAGCGCGATCACCGAAAAATTGGTAAAAAGCTCGATCTTTTCCATATGCAAGAAGAGGCACCGGGTTCAATTTTTTGGCATCCAAAAGGCTGGGCAATATATAACGGCATTATGGATTATATGCGCCAAAAACAGGTTCAGCATGGCTATACTGAAATTAGAACGCCACAAGTTGTGGACTATAGTTTGTGGGAAAAATCTGGGCATGCGGATAAGTTTGGCGACGATATGTTTTCAATTTCCTCTGAGGACAGACAGTACGCAGTTAAACCAATGAATTGTCCCTGCCATATTCAGGTATTTAATCAGGGACTTAAAAGTTATCGCGAATTACCTTATCGTGTGACTGAATTTGGCGCCTGTCATCGCAATGAACCTTCGGGATCTCTGCATGGCATTATGCGGGTTCGTTCCTTTACTCAGGACGATGGCCATATTTTCTGTACTGAAGAGCAGATTCAATCAGAAGTATCCAGCTTTAAGGATATGCTACATGCTGTTTATGCTGATTTTGGCTTCGAAGAAATTATCTATCGTTTATCAACTCGACCTGGAAAGCGGGTAGGGACAGACGAAAGTTGGGATAAAGCGGAAAAAGCCCTTGCTGAGGCATTGGATGCAAAAGATTTACCTTGGCAGGAATTGCCGGGTGAGGGGGCATTTTATGGCCCTAAAATAGAATTTTCGCTAAAAGATTGTATTGGTCGTGTTTGGCAGATGGGAACTATTCAGGTTGATTTCTCAATGCCGGGTCGCTTGGATGCTGAATATGTAGCCGAAGATGGCAGCCGAAAAACACCGGTTATGCTTCACCGAGCTGTATTGGGTTCTTTTGAGCGATTTATAGGTATTTTGATCGAACAACACGAAGGGGCATTTCCATTTTGGTTGGCACCTCAACAGGCAGTTGTGATTAATATTACCGATTCTCAGGCCGAATATGCCAAAAAAGTGACTCAAACCATGCAAAATAAAGGATTTAGAGTGAATTCGGACTTGAGAAACGAGAAGATCGGCTTTAAAATTCGCGGTCACTCTATGCAACGGGTTCCATATCTTCTTGTTGTAGGGGATAAAGAAATTGAAAATGGCACTGTAGCAGTGCGAACACGCGACGGAAAAGACTTGGGAAGTATGGCAATAGAAGAGGTTATAGCGCTCTTCCAAAGCGATACCGAAAAATTCAGTCGTGAACTTGAAACGAATACGGAGTAATACTTATTAAAAAAGACAGTAAGCGAGCACGCCTAAATGAAGATATAACGTCTTCAGAGGTTAGGCTAATTGCAGCAGATGGTGCGCAGGTGGGTGTGGTTTCAATTGAAGCTGCTCTAGCAATGGCGCAAAAGGATACATTGGACTTGGTGGAGATCTCACCAGATTCAGAGCCTCCCGTTTGTAAGATAATGGATTACGGAAAGCATGTCTTTGATATTAAGAAAAAAGCCGCTCTGCAAAAGAAAAAGCAAAAGCAGACGCAGGTTAAAGAAATTAAATTTCGTCCGGGAACTGATATTGGGGATTACCAGATTAAACTGCGTAATCTGATTAAGTTTCTGGAGAATGGTGATAAAGCTAAGATCACATTGCGTTTTCGCGGTCGTGAAATGGCTCACCAAGAATTGGGTATGGAAATGATGAAGCGTGTTGAAGCTGATCTTTCTGAACTGGCTCAGGTAGAGCAGTTTCCCAAGCTTGAAGGTCGTCAGATGACTATGGTCATGGCACCTTTTAGCAAAAAAAGGTAGCAAAAAGCTACAGCAATAGCAGTAAGAAACACAGCGCGACCCGCGTTCAGCCAATGTTTTTGGCAGGCTGTCCGGGCGGCTCTTACTGAAAATTAACCCTAGTATTAGGAGAACCAAAATGCCAAAAGTAAAGACTCATAGTGGAGCTGCAAAACGCTTCAAAAAGTCGGCTGCAGGCTATAAGCATAAGCATCAGCACAAAAGCCATATTCTCACCAAAATGACTACCAAGCGTAAGCGTCAACTGCGTGGCACCAGCATCTTAACTGCTGCTGATAGCCCTCGTGTCGACCGTATGCTGCGTGGCCTTTAATTAACTAATTTTGGTAGGAGAATAATATGCCTAGAGTAAAACGTGGTGTTGAAGCCAATCGTCGACACAAAAAGATTTTAAAGCAAGCCAAAGGTTATTACGGCGCAAGAAGCCGAGTTTACCGAGTAGCTACACAGGCCGTCACTAAAGCCGGTCAATACGCTTACCGCGATCGTCGTGCTAAGAAACGTACATTCCGTAGACTTTGGATTGCCCGAATCAATGCACAGTCTCGTGTAGAGGGTTTGAGCTATAGCAGACTAATCAACGGCCTAAGCATAGCTAAGATCGATCTTGATCGACGTGTACTAGCTGACTTGGCTGTCTATGATAAGCCTGCTTTTGGTGCGGTAGTTAAGAAAGCAAAGACTGCCCTAGCTAAAGCTGCTAAGTAATATCTAACAGCTAATTATTCTTAAAATGGATAATGTCTGTCGAAATAGGGAAGGAGCCAACGCTCTTTCCCTATTTTTTTTACAGTTAGAGCTAACTAGAAGTAGAATAGATGACTTGTAGAATAGACAACTAAGTAAAGCTGTATCAATAGCTATTTGGTAAAAACTAATGATTGAATTGGAAAAAATTACACAGCAGGCCCAAGCCGCTATTTCAGAAGCTACTGAGCTAGCCGTATTGGATGCATTGCGCGTTGAATTTTTGGGTAAAAAAGGTCAACTGACTGGTTTACTCAAAGGCCTTGGTGCGCTTTCAGCTGAAGAACGCCCAGCGGCGGGTGCTAAAATCAATGAGGTCAAACAAGCATTGATGGCGCAGATCACCGAGCGCAAACAAAGTCTAGAGTCTGAGGTGCTAAATCAAAAGTTAGCTCAAGAAACTATTGATGTGACTCTGCCAGGTCGTGGTGAAGATATGGGTGGACTGCATCCGGTCACGCGAACCATGGAGCGTATTCAAGCCTTTTTTACCCGTGTTGGTTACAGCGTTGAGGTGGGTCCAGAAGTAGAAGACGACTACCACAACTTTGAAGCCTTAAATATTCCCAGTCATCACCCGGCAAGGGCGATGCATGATACTTTTTATATAGATTCTAATACCGTATTGCGAACCCACACCTCACCGGTTCAGGTACGCACTATGGAAAAACAAGAGCCACCGATTCGAGTGATCTGCCCCGGTCGTGTTTATCGTTGTGATTCCGATTTAACCCACACTCCAATGTTTCATCAGGTGGAAGGATTAGTGGTGGATAAAAATATCAGTTTTGCTGACCTTAAAGGTGTGGTTGATCAATTTTTGAAAGCTTTTTTTGAAGCTGATCTACCGGTGCGCTTTAGGCCTTCTTATTTTCCATTTACCGAGCCATCTGCTGAGGTAGATATCCAGTGTACTAACTGTAATGGAGAAGGTTGTCGTGTTTGTAGTCACACCGGTTGGCTTGAGGTGATGGGCTGTGGCATGGTACATCCCAATGTGTTTGAAAGCTGTAATGTAGATACAGAACAGTACAGTGGTTTTGCCTTTGGTATGGGTGTAGAGCGACTAGCTATGTTGCGCTACGGTGTGAATGACTTGCGATTATTTTTTGAAAATGATCTGCGTTTTCTTAAGCAATTTTAGGTAG
>JAQWIR010000003.1 GCA_029248755.1 Porticoccaceae bacterium | reverse complement strand
CCGTCCCAACCAAAGAAGTCACTGATTAGCTTGGAGGTTTCACCACTGCCTTCACCGTTACCACCCGCAATCTTGCCATCAAGGTTTTTACCTGATGAGATATCACCATAAGTAACCGCATTAAGAATATCACTGCCATCTGCTGCACCATTCTTCAGTCTAAAGCCGGTTAGTGCATCATTAGCACCATCACCATTCATGTAGAAATCTAAGTCAAGAAGATACTGGGCTTTAGTTTTACCTGACTCAGTCATTGCTTCCATTTCGTCAACCATGCCTGAAATCAATAATTGGCGCGCAACCTGTCCCGTGTAACTCACTGAATCTGCTGGCTCTGAAGTATAGCTTGAGTTTGTGAAGTTGTAGGTTTCTGGAACAGCTAGTGCTGGAGCTTCATCACTATCTGCGCCGTCATCTGATTGTGGTGTGTTTTTAGAAGAACCACCACAAGCAACAAGCATAGTGAATAAAAACATTACAAAATATTTAGAAATGGCTAATAAGCGCATCATTAAGAATCCTTTATATGAATGAAAGTAAAAAATATGAAGTGTTTAAAAATCATAAACGTAATGATAATCGTTATCATTATATTTTACAAGAATTTATTAATTTCGTATGAACTCCACACAGCTAAGTAGCTGAATTTAGCATAGCTAGTCATGCTGGAATCCAACCAACTAAAAATTACGTAATGATAATTAATTGCATTTAAAGAGCTGTAAATGTAAAATTCATGGGCTACATCAATAGTAGAGGCTTTAAGCTAAGGGCTCTGCTTCACAACATCATTCATACATTGAGAACAGTTTAATATGAACGAATTTATCATTATGTTCCGCGAGGGCCTAGAAGCCTCTTTAATCGTCGGAATTATTTATACCCTACTTATTAAGCAAGGATTAAACAGAGAAATCCGTCAATTATGGCTAGGAGTTGCAAGTGCTGTAATCGCAAGTATTATTACTGGCTTTGCATTAGTTCAGGTAAAAAGCTCTATCGGTAATGCATCCATTGAAGCATTATTTGAGGGCGTTGCCATGATCGTCACTGCTGGTTTGATCTGGTATGTGATCTTTTGGCTTTCAAAGCAAGTGGGTGCAACCGCCGCACTAAAGGATGAGGCTAATCAAGCGGTAGAAAGTGCAGGCTGGGGAATTTTTCTTATTATATTCTTTGCTATCTTTAGAGAAGGCTTTGAAACGGCTATTTTCCTAATGGGTAGCTTCTCTATGACCGAAACTTTCTCTTACACAGGCTTTATAGCGGGCTTAGTGCTTGCCATTGCTATTGGTTATGCCATTGTAATTCAGGGTAAACGCATTCAACTTAAGTCATTCTTTAGAGCCACCAGCCTATTATTGGTCGTTTTCGCCTCAGGCATGATGACCTATGGTACTCACGAAATTGAAGAATTCCTAGTGAAAGGCGATCATTTAGAGGTAGTTGGCTTAGAATCCAAACAGGATATTGCTCGACCCTACAGCATTCTTAAGCCAAAGACAGAACTGGGTGAATCTGATAACCCTGCTTTTTATAGCTTTAACCTAAACGGCAAACAGAAATACACCCACTTACTGCATGATAAAGGACATATTGGTGTTTTTCTTAAGGGGTTTGTCGGCTATAACAGCAATCCAAACTGGATCGAACTCTTTGTTTGGATTTTATCACTAGCCTTTGGCTTAAGATTGTGGCGCAAGTTTTACTTTTCCAAGCCTGCAACCTAGCTTTATTGGTTTAAAAATGCATAAAAAAACGCTCAATAATATCTATTATTGAGCGTTTTTTTAGATCTTGAATTATTCGCTTTCAGCTTGATCGCCAATAGCTTCATCGATAACGGTCTTTAATTCACCCTTTTCATGCATTTCAGTGACAATATCGCAACCACCAATTAACTCGCCTGCAACCCAGAGTTGAGGGAAAGTTGGCCAATTACCATAAAGCGGTAAATTAGATCTAATTTCTGGATTTGATAGTACATCTACATAAGCAAAGCGATGGCCGCATGCCATTAGCGCTTGTACAGTTCGCGCTGAAAAACCGCATTGCGGTTGATTGGGTGATCCTTTCATATAGAGTAGAACTGAATTACTTTCTACTTGATCACGAATTGATTCCATAATATCCATTAATAAGCGCCCTATTTCGTTTAATGTGATTTATACGCATTTTAACCTGTTTCGGCGTTTGAAGGTATTGATTAAACCGATAATTTTTTCAATCCTTGCCATGAAAGGCTAAAAATTGCGATGCTTGGTAAATGTTTCTATAATTATGAAATGCCAAGGGCAGCGCCGCTGCCCTTTTTCTATTATATTTTAAATGTGAGTGCAAATAATCATGGGCGATAAGTCCCTAATGAATACCTACGGTGATAGAGCTGCGACATTAGTCGGCGGTCAAGGCGCCTCGCTTTATGATGAGAAAGGCAAAAAATACCTTGATGCCCTTTCGGGTATTGCCGTCTGCGGCCTTGGGCACTCGCACCCTCAACTCAGCTTAGCTATTTCTGAACAGGCTTCTAAGTTAATGCACTGTTCAAATTTTTTTTCCATTCCCAGCCAACAGCAGTTAGCTAAAAAGTTATGCCAAATTTCTGGTATGACTAATGTTTTTTTCAGTAACTCTGGCGCCGAAGCCAATGAAGCGGCGATTAAGATAGCCCGTTTACATGGCAATAAGAAAGGTATTAAGTTACCTACAGTTTTGGTTATGGATAATGCCTTTCATGGCAGAACTCTTGCTACCTTAACGGCCTCTGGTAGCAGAAAGATTCAGGCGGGGTTTGAACCCCTTGTTTCAGGTTTTGTGCGTGGTCCATTTAATGATATCGAGTCACTAAGAACCATTGCCGATAATAATCCAGATATCTGTGCTGTGTTTGTTGAGCCTATCCAAGGTGAGGGGGGTATTAATCTATCTTCGCCAGATTATCTAAAGCAGTTAAGGGATCTTTGTGATGAGCTTGACTGGCTGCTAATGTTCGATGAGGTTCAAACGGGCAATGGAAGAACCGGTAAATATTTTTATCATCAACACAGTGGTGTAACACCTGATGTAGTCACTACCGCTAAGGGGCTTGGCAATGGCATGCCGATTGGTGCTTGCTTAGCGTCTGGAAATGCTGCACATCTGATGCAACCGGGAAACCATGGTTCGACTTTTGGCGGTAACCCTTTGGCCTGCTCGGTGGCACTCAAAGTAGTTGAATTACTGGAGTGTGGCGATATCTATGAAAGAGCCACAGCAATTGGTGATATTATTATGCAAGGCTTAGCTTCAGAGCTTAAAGATGTTGAGCATGTAAAAGATATTAGAGGCTGTGGTTGTATGATTGGGGTTGAGCTAACCAAACCCTGTAAATCACTGTATACCGAAGCACTTAAACAGGGTTTAATCATTAATGTAACCGCTGAGTCAGTGATTAGATTGTTACCGCCTATGATTATGACCGATCAAGAAGCTCACCAAGTTGTGAGTATTTTGGCACCGTTAATTAAAGACTTCCAATAGGAGTCATACCCATGGCTGTTAGACATTTTCTTACGCTACATGACCTTACACCGGATGAACTCAATCAGGTGATTGACTCTGCGATTGCTTTAAAAAAAGCGCATCGTGAAAATACCCAGAAACCGGTTTTAGCGCAGAAAGTATTAGCAATGATTTTTGAAAAATCGTCCACTAGAACCAGAGTCTCTTTTGAAGCTGGCATGGCTCAGCTAGGTGGAAGTGCACTTTTCTTATCGCCATCAGATACTCAACTGGGCCGAGGTGAACCGATTGAGGATTCGGCCAGAGTTATCTCAAGGATGACCGATATTATTATGATTAGAACCTTTGGTCATGACAAAATTGAGACTTTTGCTCAACATTCTGAGGTGCCCGTAATCAATGCGCTAACTGATAGCTTTCATCCCTGCCAATTATTAGCTGATGTGCAGACCTATGTGGAGCAACGCGGCTCTATTCAAGGTAAAACCGTGGCGTGGATTGGCGATGGCAACAATATGTGCCATTCGTGGATCAATGCGGCTATGCAGTTTGATTTTAAGCTTCAGATCGCCTGCCCCACAGGTTATGAACCCAACCCTGATATTGTAAAAAGTGCGGGTGATCGAGTTGTGGTAACTATGGATCCAAAACAGGCTGTGTCTGGTGCTGATCTTGTCACTACTGATGTGTTTGCCTCTATGGGCCAAGAATCGGAACAGACCACTAGACTGGAACACTTTGCAGGCTTTCAGGTAAATCATGAATTAATGGCTCTTGCGGCTGATAATGCTCTATTTATGCATTGCTTACCAGCACACAGAGGTGAGGAAGTTTCAGCTGAGCTAATTGAAGATAAATCTATTTCGGTGGTTTGGGATGAAGCGGAAAATCGTCTGCATGCGCAGAAGGCATTGATGCTATTTTTGCTTAGCCAGTCTTAATTGGGACTGGCTTATTTTGATGGCTAATTTTGATGACTAGCCAGAGTAGGATACATCGTCAATTTCATACTCCACCTCACCCCCCGGGGTATGAACATTAACCACATCACCAATCTCTTTACTGATGAGCGCTCGAGCAATAGGCGACTGGTAGGAGATCTTGCCATCTTTGACGTTAGCTTCATCATCACCAACAATTTTATAGCTAAGTTCTTCATCGGTCTCAGTGTTTATGATAGTGACTGTTGAGCCAAAGATAACTCGATCACCTTCTGGCATTTGGGAAATATCCACGATCTGACATAAAGAAAGTTTAGACTCAATATCCTGAATACGACCTTCAATAAAACCCTGCTGTTCTCTGGCGGCATGATATTCGGCATTCTCTTTTAAATCACCATGCTCGCGGGCTTCAGCAATGGCCTGAATAACCCTTGGGCGATCTTCTTTCTTAAGCTTTGCAAGCTCAATACGAAGTGCGGCCTCACCCTCTACTGTCATCGGAATTTTTTGCATTAACTAATTGCCTTATGAAGCGTTTGTAAATCTCTAACCTGAATTTCACCAGCAAACATTAGGGCTTCACATACCGCTCTTCCGCCTGCCATTGTCGTAGTATAGTAAACTTGATGCTGTTCTGCACTAGAGCGAATAGCACTGGAATCAGAGATTGCTTTGCGACCCTCAGTGGTATTGATGATTAACTGGATCTTATCGCTTTTAATCATATCGACAATATGCGGCCTGCCTTCTTGGACCTTATTGACTAACTCAACATCTAGACCCGCATCGGTAATCACTTTTGCCGTACCCTTAGATGCAACCAGCTTAAAGCCCATAGCTATTAAATCTCTAGCTAAGCCTGATAACTGGCCCTTATCTCTGTCGCGCACACTAATAAAGGCTGTACCCTTGGTGGGTATTTCATCACTGGCACCTAACTCAGCTTTACCATAGGCCTCAGCAAAGGTTTCGCCCACACCCATAACTTCACCGGTAGACTTCATTTCAGGCCCAAGAATTGGATCGATACCGGGGAATTTATTGAACGGGAATACCGCCTCTTTAATACTGTAGTAAGGCGGCACAATTTCTTTAGTGAACCCCTGAGAATCAAGAGTTTGACCCACCATACAACGGGCTGCAATTTTAGCTAGGGATGTACCAATACATTTGGACACAAAGGGGACTGTTCTGGACGCGCGCGGGTTAACTTCAATCACGTAAATTTTTTCGTCTTGAAGCGCCAACTGCACATTCATCAAGCCCCGAACACCGAGTTCAACAGCCATTTTCTTACACACTTCACGCATCTCATTTTGAACATCTTCACTCAAACTGTAAGGCGGTAGTGAACAGGCCGAATCACCGGAGTGAATTCCCGCCTGTTCAATATGCTGCATAATGGCACCAATTACTACCTGCTCACCATCACTTACAGCATCCACATCAACTTCAATAGCATTCGGTAAAAAGAAATCAAGCAATACCGGTGAGTCTTCTGAGACCTCTACAGCCGTTCGCATATAGTGACGAAGTTCGTCCTCTTTATAAACAATCTCCATAGCGCGACCACCTAGCACATAGGAGGGGCGAACAACCAATGGGTAACCAATTTTTTCGGCTAGAACAACAGCGTCTTCAGCGCTGCGAGCTGTGGCATTTGAAGGCTGCAATAGACCCAGCTTTTGAATCATATGCTGGAATCTTTCGCGATCTTCAGCGCGATCAATCGCATCTGGTGTAGTGCCGACAATAGGAACACCCTCGGCTTCTAAAGCGCGCGCTAGCTTTAAGGGTGTCTGACCACCAAACTGAACAATCACACCCTTAGGTTTTTCTAAGCGAACAATTTCCAGTACATCTTCTAAAGTCACTGGCTCAAAGAACAATCGATCAGACGTATCATAATCGGTAGAGACAGTTTCAGGATTACAGTTAACCATAATGGTTTCATAACCATCATCACGCATAGCTAGAGCGGCATGCACACAACAGTAGTCAAATTCAATTCCCTGACCAATTCTGTTGGGACCGCCACCTAACACCAATATCTTGTCGCGATTACTGGGCTGAGCTTCGCATTCTTCTTCATAGGTCGAATACATATAGGCGGTATCCGTCGAGAATTCTGCCGCACAGGTATCCACTCGCTTGTAAACTGGATGAATATCCAACTGGTGTCGATGCTCACGCACCGCTTGCTCACCGCAACCTAGAATATCACCCAGGCGTTTATCAGAAAAACCTTTACGCTTAAGTTTAAATAACCCTGTTGCATCAATATTTGAAAGTTCAGCACCTAATAGCTGCTGCTCTTCTTTAATTAAATCTTCAATTTGCACCAAGAACCAAGGATCAATTTTGGTGATATTGAACATCTCTTCAAGACTCATTCCCAAGCGGAAACCATCGGCAACATACCAAATGCGATCCGGACCTGCCTCAGCTAATTGGTTGTTGAGAATACTGGTTGATGAATCGTCTGATGGATCGAGCAAAGGATCAAAGCCAGAAACACCTACTTCTAATCCACGCAGTGCTTTTTGCATAGACTCTTGAAAGGTTCGACCAATGGCCATCACCTCACCCACAGATTTCATCTGTGTGGTGAGCTTTTGACTGGCCTGATTGAATTTTTCAAAGGCAAACCGCGGTATCTTGGTAACCACGTAGTCAATACTAGGCTCAAATGACGCTGGCGTTGCTCCGCCAGTAATTTCATTTTGTAGCTCATCCAATGTATAGCCTACGGCTAACTTAGCCGCAACCTTGGCAATTGGGAAACCTGTTGCCTTAGACGCTAGTGCTGATGAACGGGAAACACGAGGGTTCATTTCAATCACAATAAGCCGGCCATCTTCAGGATTAACAGCAAACTGCACGTTTGAACCGCCAGTTTCAACACCAATTTCACGCAATACCTTCACCGATGCATTACGCATTATTTGGTATTCTTTATCGGTTAATGTCTGCGCGGGAGCAACCGTGATCGAGTCGCCAGTATGAATACCCATAGGATCCAAGTTTTCAATGGCACAGATAATAATGCAGTTATCATTGCGATCTCTAACCACTTCCATTTCAAATTCTTTCCAACCAATCAGTGATTCATCAATCAATAATTCATTGGTTGGCGAAAGATCCAAACCACGCCGACAAATTTGTTCAAATTCTTCTCTATTGTAGGCAATACCGCCACCCGATCCACCCATAGTAAATGAGGGTCGAATAATACAAGGAAAACCAAAGCGATCGGCAACCTGATAGGCTTCCTCAAGACTGTGAGCAATACCAGAATTTGGGGTGTCCAAACCAATTGCTTTCATGGCCTTATCAAACCGTTCGCGATCTTCCGCTTTATCAATAGCATCAGCATTGGCGCCAATCATTTCTACGCCAAATTTTTCAAGCACACCGTGCTTGGCCAAATCCAAGGCACAGTTAAGGGCTGTTTGACCACCCATGGTTGGCAGTAGTACATCGGGTCTTTCTTTTTCGATAATTTTCGAAACAGTGCCCCATTCAACCGGCTCAATATAGGTAGCATCTGCCATAGCCGGATCAGTCATAATAGTAGCTGGATTAGAGTTGACCAATATAACTCTATAACCTTCTTCTCTTAACGCCTTACAGGCTTGAGCACCGGAATAATCAAACTCACAAGCTTGGCCAATCACAATCGGGCCTGCTCCAAGAATTAAAACGCTTTTTATATCTGTTCTTTTTGGCATAGGGTCGCTACTCAGTCAAGACGCTTAACGTCTAGCCTCCATCAATTCTATAAAGTGATCAAATAATGGTGCCGCATCATGGGGACCAGGGCTTGCTTCTGGGTGTCCCTGAAAACTAAATGCAGGTTTATCTGTACGGTGAATCCCTTGCAATGAACTGTCAAACAATGAACGATGGGTCGCTTTTAAACAGCTTGGTAATCCGTCTTCTTCAACCGCAAAACCATGATTTTGGCTGGTGATCATGACGGTTTTATTGGCAATATCTTCCACTGGATGATTAGCACCATGATGACCAAATTTCATCTTTGCGGTTTTTGCTCCAGAGGCCAGTGCTAGAAGCTGGTGCCCCAAGCAGATTCCAAATAGGGGGATATCTGTTTTTAATAACTCGGTAATTGCCTTAATAGCGTAGTCACAGGGTTCTGGGTCACCGGGGCCATTCGACAAAAATACGCCATCAGGCTTCATAGCTAACACTTCACTAGCAGGGGTTTGAGCAGGCACAACTGTTAAATCGCAGCCCCTATCAACCAGCATACGCAAAATATTTTGCTTTACTCCAAAGTCATAGGCTACCACTTTAAATTTAAATTCGGTTTGTTGCTCATAGGCTTGACCCAATTGCCAACTCTTTTGTTGCCAAGAATAAGCCTCAGTGGTTGTCACCTGTTTTGCCAAATCCATTCCTTTTAAGCCAGGAAATTTTTTAGCCGCCTCTACTGCTTTTTGGTCATCAATATCACCGACCATAATACAGCCACTTTGCGAGCCTGTTTCTCGTAAAATTCGTGTTAGTTTTCTGGTATCTATATCGGCAATACCCACTATGCCGTGATCTGTAAGATACTTATCTAAGCTTTGCTCGCTACGAAAATTTGAAACAAGTAAGGGTAGATCGCGAATAACCAATCCTGCTGCCCAGATTTGATTAGATTCTTGATCTTCACTATTAACACCAACATTTCCAATATGTGGATAGGTCAGGGTTACAATTTGATTAGCATAAGAGGGGTCTGTGAGAATTTCTTGGTAACCCGTAAGTGCAGTATTAAAAACCACTTCACCAATAGATTGACCTTCAGCACCAATAGCGGTACCTCTGAAAATTGTTCCATCTGCGAGCGCAAGAACAGCCTCCCGATTGATCTGGGAATTCACACAACCTCCTAAATTATATTGAGTCTATCTGGCAGGATAAAACCGAAAAGCCTTTTGATTATTTGCAAAAAAACGAGATGGGACCATTTGTCTCATCTCGCTTTTATAAGAAATATTCAGTATATCAACCTCTCGGACCAGTGCCGTTATTAGTTAACGGATCTGAGAAAGCATTTTAGGGTAAACATACCTGTTTTGTCCATCATTGATGAATTTATTTTATCTAAAATTTATTTTTTATTCGTTGGACTTATAAATCCAAGCTGAGCACGTCCTGCATACTGTGAAGACCAGATTTTTTTTCATACAACCAACTTGCTGCGCGAAGTGCACCGCGAGCAAAAGCCATGCGGCTAGAGGCTTTATGCGTAATTTCAACGCGCTCACCCTCAGCGGCAAATAAAACCGTATGATCACCCACCACATCACCTGCTCTTTGCGTGGCAAAGCCAATAGTCTGTCTATCTCTTGCGCCCGTTTGTCCTTCACGCCCATAGACCGCAACATCTTTTAAGTTTCTATTAAGTGCTCCTGCGACCGACTCGCCCAAAGAGAGTGCAGTACCAGAAGGCGCATCAACTTTATGGCGGTGATGAGTTTCTGAAATTTCAATATCCACCTCATCGCCCAAAACGGAAGCTGCTAACTCTGCTAACTTAAAACAGAGATTGACCCCAGTTGCGTAATTTGAAGCCATACAAATAGCGATTTTATTACTTGCCTGATCGATACTTTTTAATTGTTGCTCATCAAAGCCCGTTGTACCCACTACAATTTTTTTCCCCTGCTGTGCACAGAGCTCAATATTTGCCGACGTTGACGTTGGTGTACTGAAATCGATAAGCACATCAAACTGGTCAATAACCTCTTGTAGCGACGCTACAACGTTTATATTGTTACGACCCAATCCTGCTAGCTCCCCAGCATCTACGCCAATTAATGTGCTATCTGGACGCTCAATGGCCGCGCTTAGTTGCAAGCCCTGAGTCTGGGTAACTGCCTCTATTAAGGCTTTCCCCATACGTCCACCGGCTCCAGTTATGGCTATATTGATCATTTTTATATCCAAAATTTAGTGATTAAGGGTAACTCTACTCTAACCGGTGAGATTATCGAAGAATTTTTTCACCCCATCAAACCAATTTGAGGTTCTTGGGGAATGTTTTCCTTTACCCTTTAGGCTTTTATCAAAATTTTCTAGAAGCTCACGCTGATCTTCGTCGAGGTTAATGGGTGTTTCCAGCACCACACGGCACAACAAATCACCGGTACCACCCCCGCGCACAGGAGCTACTCCTTTTCCGCGCAATCGAAACACCTTGCCACTTTGAGTCTCTGCGGGAATCTTTAATTTTACTCTGCCCGTTAGGGTTGGCACCTCTAAAACTCCGCCCAAGGCTGCTTGTGCAAAACTTATAGGAACTTCACAGTGCAGATGACTGTCTTCACGAACAAAAATTGAATGCTCTCGAACATGCACTTGAACATATAAATCACCCAACGGGCCACCATTGGGACCGGCCTCACCTTTACCACCAAGACGAATACGATCACCAGTATCTACGCCCGCAGGAATTTTAACGGAGAGTTTTGTATATTCTTCTCGGGTGCCACGCCCATTACAATCGACACAGGGATCAGTAATAATTTGTCCTGTTCCACCACATTGGGGGCAGGTCTGCTGCACTGAAAAGAAGCCTTGAGACATCCTTACTTGACCTAAACCGCCACAGGTTGGGCATGTGGTTGGCGCTGACCCTGGTCGCGCGCCGGAACCGTCACACGTATTGCAGTGAACTGATCTTGGCACATCAATTTTAATGGTCTTGCCTTTGACCGCATCTTCTAAATCTAACTGCAAGTCATAGCGAAGATCAGCGCCTCTTGCTGGACCAGAGCGACGACCGCCGCCTCCACCAAAAATATCGCCAAATACGTCACCAAATGCATCGCCAAAACCAGCCCCACCAAAACCTCCACCGCCAGCACCTGAACTACCATCCACACCGGCGTGACCGAAACGGTCATAGGCAGCTTTTTTATCACCATCACCTAAAATTTCATAGGCTTCTTGGGCTTCTTTAAATTTTTCGCCCGAACTTTGGTCATCAGGATTTCGATCTGGATGATGCTTCATCGCCACCCGACGAAAGGCCTTCTTGATCTCTTGATCAGAAGCCGATTTATCCACACCCAAAATTTCGTAGTAATCGCGTTTTGCCATAACTAGCTTTTATTCCTAGAAAAATAAATAAAGGCGCGAAACAATGTTCGCGCCTAGCAGAAAGTAAAAATCAATCCTACTCTTTACTTAGTGTCTTTCTGAGTTTCATCAACCTCTTCAAACTCAGCATCCATAGCATCATCAGCAGGTTGTTCGCCCGCTTCTGCAGACCCTGCTTCTGCTTGCTGCTCTTCATAAAGCTTTTGCGCCAGTGTGGCTGAAGCTTCGGATAACTCTTTAGCTGCGGCATCCATCGCTTCTTTATCATCACCTTGAACAACTTCTTCTACCTTAGCAATTGCCGCCTCAATGGTAGACTTTTCTTCATCAGAGGCTTTGTCGCCGGCTTCTTCAAGGGTTTTCTTTGCAGCATGGGCCAAGCCATCAGCCGTATTTCGCGCCTGAACTAGCTCTTCGAACTTTTTATCTTCTGCCGCATTAGCTTCAGCATCTGCAACCATTGCATCAATTTCTTCATCGGATAAACCTGAAGACGCTTTAATTACAATAGACTGCTCTTTGCCTGTGGCCTTGTCTTTGGCACTCACATTCAAAATACCATTGGCATCAATATCAAAGGTAACTTCAATCTGTGGCATGCCACGGGGTGCTGGCGGAATATCAGCCAGATCAAAACGACCTAGAGATTTGTTTTGCGCCGCCTGCTTGCGTTCGCCCTGAACCACATGAATGGTTACCGCTGTTTGATTGTCTTCTGCCGTTGAGAACACTTGAGATTTCTTAGTCGGAATCGTGGTATTTTTCTCTATCACTGGCGTTGCCACAGAACCCATGGTTTCAATACCTAGACTTAGTGGAGTTACATCCAGCAATAAAACATCGGTAACATCACCCGCAAGAACAGCACCCTGGAGAGAAGCCCCAACAGCAACTGCCTCATCTGGATTAACATCTTTACGCGGCTCTTTACCGAAAAATTCAGTTACTTTTTCCTGCACCATTGGCATACGCGTCTGGCCGCCAACAAGAATCACTTCATCAATTTCAGAGGCTGATTTGCCTGCATCTTTAAGTGCAACTTTGAGGGGCGCAAGAGAGCGTTCAACTAGGTCTTCAACCAATGATTCCAGCTTAGCTCTAGTCAACTTAACCACCAAATGCTTAGGGCCTGAGGCATCTGCAGTAATATACGGCAAATTAACTTCAGTCTGAGAACTTGATGAAAGCTCAATTTTCGCTTTTTCAGCCGCTTCTTTAAGGCGTTGCATTGCCAGTGGGTCACCCGCTAGATCAACACCGCTATCGGCTTTAAATTCTGCTGACAAATATTCAATCAAGCGTAAATCGAAGTCTTCTCCACCTAGGAATGTATCGCCGTTTGTGGCCAATACTTCAAATTGTTTTTCACCATCAACATCAGCAATTTCAATAATTGAGATATCAAATGTACCACCACCCAAATCATACACTGCAATAACGCTATCGCCTTCGCTTTTATCAATACCATAGGCCAATGCTGCTGCCGTTGGCTCATTGATAATGCGTTTAACATCAAGACCAGCAATACGACCAGCATCTTTTGTAGCTTGGCGCTGAGAATCGTTAAAGTAGGCAGGCACTGTAATAACAGCTTCAGAAACGCTTTCACCCAAGTAATCTTCTGCCGTCTTTTTCATTTTCTTAAGAATTTCAGCTGATACCTGTGGCGCTGCTTTGCTCTCGCCTTTAACTTCTACCCATGCATCACCATTATCTGCTTTAACAATTTTATAGGGCACCATAGCAATGTCTTTTTGCACCACTTTGTCGTCAAAACGGCGGCCAATAAGACGCTTTACCGCATAAATTGTATTTTCTGGGTTTGTCACTGCCTGACGTTTGGCAGATTGACCCGCTAAAATCTCTCCATCGTCTGCATAGGCAATAACGGATGGGGTGGTTCGAGCACCCTCAGCATTCTCAATTACTTTTGGGGCATCACCCTCAAGCACAGCTACGCATGAGTTAGTGGTTCCCAAATCAATTCCAATAATCTTTCCCATTACTTTTTCTCCATCACTTTTTCTAAAGCCTGTTACATAAGGGTAAATAACAGGAGTTTAATATTTTTAATCACTTACCTTTAATGTGGGTACTATTTTCGATATTTCAAGGGTAAGTGGAATAAGTTTTTAGCTAGGCTGAGGTCGAGACCACAACCATCGCCGGTCTAATCAAGCGACCATTGAGGGTGTAACCTTTTTGAAATACATTTATAACTGTATTTGGCTCTACGTCCTTATTGGGAACTGTACTTACTGCCTGATGCAGATCTGCATCAAAAGGCTGCCCTTGTGGCTCAACGGCTTCTACATTGTATTTGGCTAATACCTCGGAAAAACTTTTGAGTGTGAGTTCTAGCCCCTCAGCTACTGATTTTTGCGATTCATCATCTGTATCAATTGCATCAATAGCTCGTTCAAGGTTATCAACTACTGATAAAAGTTCAGTGGCAAACTTTTCCAATGCATATTTGTGCGCACTTTCAATATCACGCTGAGCTCTGCGACGCACATTTTGCATCTCAGCCTGCTCGCGTAATAGTTGCTCACCTAATGCACTTAGCTTTTGCTGTAGCTCTTCAACCTGATGGTCACCCTGCTCTTCTAATGGTTGAGACTGGACTGCTTCAGCATCGGCTTGTAGCTTTTCTTCTACTTCCACCTCTGACTGTTGTGGTTTAGCCGAAGTACTCTCTTGGGAAGTATCTTCTTGATTAGTATCTTGAGACACGCCAACTCCTTATAATTTACTTGGATTGTTGATAAAAATTGTTCTTACACTGATACTACAGATGGGGGCAATTCGTAGAGTTTCAAGTAGAAAACTTTTACTTTGCCCTATAAATAATTTTTAACCCTATTTTGGTGACTTTTTACCTTGCTGCTGTCGATTACAATTAATAACTACACATTAGTGGAAGCCTTAGAAATAGAGTTTTCTAAGGGAACTACAGCCATTACTGGGGAAACCGGTGCTGGTAAATCTCTAATCTTGGATGCCCTGAGTATGGCTCTGGGAGATCGCGCTGATAGCAGCACTATCCGCCAGGGAAAGGATCGTGCGCAAATAACCGCCAGTTTTGATGTATCTGCTATCTCTGAAGCCAAGCATTGGCTAGATAATCATGATTTCACGGCTGAAGATGAATGCATACTGCGACGTATTTATACCACTGAGGGCCGATCGCGGGGCTATATCAACGGCCAACCCTGTACGATGCAACAACTCCAGCAACTGGGTGATGTTTTGGTCGACCTTCACAGTCAGCACGAACATCAATCCTTACTTAGACGCAATACTCACCGCAAACTATTGGATGAATTTAATGCCAGTACCGAGCTTGCAAGCCAGGTGACAGATTGCTTTCAAGATTGGCATCAAGCAGCTAAGGTATTAAATGACTTGGCCGAGCGCTCAGATGAGCTTATTGCCCGCAGAGAGCTGTTGCAATTTCAAGTCGAAGAACTACAAGAATTTAATTTAGAATCTAGCTATTTACAGCAATTAGAACAAGAGCAAAACAACCTTGCTAATGCTGAGCAAATTATTCAGGACAGTCAAAAACTTCTGGCTATCAGTGACCAAGGGGAAAGCTTTAATCTTCGTGAGGGCTTTAATCAGTCATTGTCTATTTTAGGCCAACTTAAGCACAAACCTGAGGCGCTTATCGAGGCAGAGCAATTACTTGAGTCTGGATTAATTCAGGTGGATGAAGCCGTTCGTTGTATTGAACAACATATCGATCGCTTTGAAGCGAATCCCCAACGGTTACAGCAAATAGAAGATGAGCTGGGGCTGATCTTTCAGCTTGGACGAAAACATCGGGTAGATACTTGTCAGCTGAGTAAAAAGCTTGTTGAGTTGAAGTCAGAACTTGAGCAGCTAACGGCGGGTGATCAAAATATGGATGCCTTACAACAACAAGTTGATCAACTGGCTAAAAAATACCAAAAAAATGCAACTAAGCTAAGCCTTGTACGACAACAGGGTGCCGCAAAAATGTCGCAGGGCATTAATCAACAATTACAGCAACTTTCTATGGAAGGTGCTGAATTATTAGTTCAAATAACACCGCTTGAGGAAAATAGTTTTAAATCCTATGGGTTAGAAGATATTGAACTGGTGATTTCCACTAATCCCGGACAGGCACATAAACCCCTAGCAAAAGTCGCCTCTGGCGGTGAGTTATCGAGGGTTAGTCTGGCTATACAGGTGGTTGCGGCAGCCAATTCTAGTATTCCTACAATAGTTTTTGATGAAGTAGATGTGGGTATTGGCGGCAGTACTGCCGATATTGTTGGTAAGCTATTGAAACAACTTGGCGATCGTGGGCAGGTTATCAGCGTAACCCATCAGCCTCAAGTTGCGGCCCATGCCCACCAACATTATGTGGTAAGCAAAATTACCGATAACAGCAGTGCTGAATCCAGTATTGTTAATCTAAATCAATCTCAGCGAATAGAAGAGTTAGCTCGTATGCTTGGCGGCGCCAAGGTGACCCAACAAACCCTATCCCATGCTTCTGAGCTATTTGATTTAGCAACCTCCTAATATTAAAAAACCCCCAAAGGATTAACCAGTGGGGGTTTTTGTGCTACGTCTATAACAGAATGATTAGTCTTCTGTTGTTTCCGCAGGCGCTTCTTCTGCACCGCCTTCTTCAAGCTGTGCTTCTTTGATAGAGAGCTTCACTCGACCGCGGTTATCAATTTCAAGTACTTTGACGCGAACATCTTGTCCCTCACTGAGGTAGTCGGTCACTTTTTCAACTCGCTTATCAGCAATTTGAGAAATATGCACTAGACCATCAGTACCCGGCATAAAGTTAACAAAGGCACCGAAATCAACGATACGAACGACCTTGCCGTCATAAATAGTACCTGGCTCTGGATCAGCGACGATTGCAGTTACCGCATCCATAGCCGCGTTAAGTGATGTTGAGTCTTCAGAGTAGATTTTAACTTCACCATCATCAGTAATATCGATGGTTGAGTTGTGCTCTTCACACAGACCGCGAATAGTTGCACCGCCTTTACCGATAACGTCACGGATTTTATCGGAATCAATTCTCATAGTACCCATTTTAGGAGCAGATTCAGCGACTTCGTCACGACTTTTAGCGATAACCTTATTCATTTCACCCAGAATATAAACACGCGCATGCAGTGCTTGCTCTAAAGCAATTTCCATAATCTCTTCAGTGATACCTTCTATTTTAATATCCATTTGCAAGGCAGTAATACCATCTGTAGTTCCAGCTACTTTAAAGTCCATGTCACCCAAATGATCTTCATCTCCTAGGATATCAGTCAATACAGCATAACCTGCATCTTCTTTAACCAGACCCATAGCAATACCAGCTACAGGGGCTTTAAGTGGAACACCCGCGTCCATTAACGCCAAACTTGAACCACAAACTGAAGCCATTGAACTTGAACCATTTGATTCAGTAATCTCTGACACTACGCGCATTGCATAAGGAAATTCTTCTGCAGTTGGAAGTACAGCGGCAATACCACGACGCGCTAAACGACCATGACCGACTTCACGACGGCTTGTAAATCCTGCACGACCACATTCACCTACTGAGTAAGGAGGGAAGTTGTAGTGCAACATGAATGGATCATCACGTCGTCCTTCTAGGGCATCAATCATCTGTGCATCGCGCGTTGAGCCAAGAGTGGCTGCAACTAAAGCCTGAGTTTCTCCACGAGTAAATAATGCCGAGCCATGGACGCGATCTAATACGTCAACTTCAACATTGATACCACGAACAGTGGTGGTATCACGACCATCTATTCGCGGTTCGCCACGAATAATTCGACCACGAACAATATCTTTTTCAAGTTGTTTGAACGCATCTTTCAGTTCATCTTCTGGGAATTGATCATCCGCAGACAACTGAGTAATTGCTGCATCTTTTAACTCAGCAATTTTAGCTGAACGCTCTTGTTTATTGACGACCTGATAGGCTGCATCTAAATCACTCGCCACAACGCCAGATAGTGCATTGACTAGATCTACATTTTTCTCTTCTGCCTGCCAATCCCAGCGGGGTTTGCCAGTTTCTGCAGCCAACTCCTCGATAACACTGATAACAGTCTGCATTTCTTGGTGAGCAAATAGAACGCCACCTAGCATAATATCTTCAGATAGTTCTTTAGCTTCTGACTCAACCATTAGAACTGCATCCTTAGTACCTGCAACCACCATATCTAGGGCTGAGGTTTCAAGATCGCTGTAAGTTGGATTTAGAAGGTAGCCTTCTTCGTGTGAATAGCCCACACGCGCACCACCAACTGGACCATTAAACGGTATACCCGAAATAGACAGTGCCGCTGAGGTACCAATCATTGCCGCTATATCTGGATCTATATCTTTTTCCGCAGAAATTACAGTACAGATAACCTGAACTTCATTTTTAAACCCATTAGGGAACAGCGGGCGAATGGGACGGTCAATAAGACGTGATGTTAGAGTTTCTTTTTCACTAGGACGCGCTTCACGCTTGAAGAATCCACCTGGAATCTTGCCAGCTGCATAAGCTTTTTCTTGATAGTGAACACCTAGCGGGAAGAAATCTATATCCGCTTTGGCAGTTTTTGCGCCAACTACAGTACAAAGTACTGTGGTTTGATCGATTGAACATAAAACAGCGCCTGTTGCCTGTCTAGCAACACGACCTGTTTCAAGTGTTACGGTATGTTTACCGTATTGAAATGTTTTAATTACAGGGTTCATAGTTTTACCTTTTAATTTTCAAGTTTTACCTGAATCTCTGTCAATTTTTTATGCTGCTCGGGTTACTTATAGCCACCTGTTTAGATGGCTATAAGTAACTCGATCAGCTGTTGTCTGACATTTTTCAGGATATATAAAGTAGATCGCTTGGGATTGCGGCTCAGTGTCTGGACACTGGGCCGCATACCTAAGTGATTATCTACGTAGACCAAGCTTTTTAATCAAAGCGCCATAACGCTCTGCTTTATTAGCTTTGAGATAATCTAGCAATTTACGACGTTGGTTAACCATACGAATAAGCCCACGACGGGAATGGTTATCTTTCTTGTGATCGCCAAAGTGGCCCTGAAGTTTGTTGATGTTTGATGTTAACAAT
>JAQWIR010000030.1 GCA_029248755.1 Porticoccaceae bacterium | reverse complement strand
CTTTTACCAACGACGTTCTAAACGCTTTCTCAACCAAACGGCTGAAATATTCATAATCAATAGAAATGATAACAGAACCATAATGGCTGCTGATGTCTTTTCGATAAAGGCTCTTTCTGGGCTATCTGCCCAGAGGAAAATTTGCACTGGCAAAACGGTAGCCGGATCGGAAAATCCCTGAGGGATATCGACAATAAAGGCCACCATACCAATCATCAGCAATGGCGCTGTTTCACCCAATGCCTGAGCCATACCAATAATTGCTCCGGTTAACATCCCAGGAAGCGCAAGGGGTAATACATGATGCAAGACCACCTGATACCTAGAAGCACCCATACCCAGTGCAGCTTCTCTAATAGAGGGCGGCACCGACTTAATTGCAGCTCGACTGGTAATAATAATCGTCGGCAAGGTCATTAAGGTTAATACTAATCCACCCACAATAGGAACCGATCGTGGAACATGGAAAAAATTGATAAATACCGCTAAACCCAACAAACCAAAGATAATAGAGGGAACCGCTGCCAAGTTATTAATATTGACTTCAATAAAATCAGTAAATCTATTTTTAGCGGCAAATTCCTCGAGATATATCGCCGCAGCAACCCCAATAGGGAATGACAGCATCAGAGTAAGCAATAAGGTTAATAATGAACCCACTACAGCACCGCGAATACCCGCCTGTTCTGGCTCTCGCGAGTCTCCGCGAGTTAGCAGATTTGTATTCAGCTGCAGCCTAATATGTCCCTGCTCATGCAATTGATCAATCCACTGTAACTGTTTTTTACTTAAGCGAGCATCATAGGGCTCGTTGTCTAGCCAAGATTTATAGTAGGTATCAATATCATCATCGGCAAGTAACCATAGAGTTTCCGTTTCATCCAATAGTAACGGATTAGCAACTAGACGCTCTTTAAGATCGAATCCAACGCCATTACTCATAAGCTTATATAGCTGACGCTTATCTCTGCGGCCAGATACATCTGAAAATTTGTTACGCAGTGCCGATTTACTCAACGCATCCCAATTAGCCATCATCAACTGGGATTCGTCGGCTAAACTGGTCACGCCAAGTAGCTCAGCATCATAATTGACATCAAGTTGAATGTAGGTCGCCTTAAAAGCACCATGCCCCTTACTCACGATATCCACAAATAAAGCCAGAACAGCAACTAGCCCTAAAATAATTGCGAGGCGACCGTACCAACGAAACCTGATTTCAGAGCGGCTTCGACGTTTAAGTGAACTTTTGATTTTGTCTAAATTATCCATGGACTTACTCATATTGCTCCCGGTATTTCTTAACAATATGTAGCGCAAAAATATTTAATAACAGGGTCACTGTAAATAACATAAGACCCAACGCAAAGGCTGCTAATGTCTTAGGACTATCAAATTCTTGGTCACCGGTAAGCAATGTTACAATCTGGACAGTGACTGTGGTTACCGACTCGAGTGGATTAGCGGTTAATTTAGCGGCAAGACCGGCCGCCATCACTACAATCATGGTTTCACCAATAGCGCGAGAAATCGCCAGCATAATGCCAGCAACAATACCCGGTAGTGCTGCAGGGATAACTACGTTGCGAACAGTTTCTGAGTGCGTTGCACCCATGGCTAACGAACCATCTCGCATAGCTTGCGGTACAGCAGTAATGACATCATCTGCCAAAGATGAAATAAACGGAATAATCATCACTCCCATAACCAGACCGGCTGCAAGGGCACTTTCCGAGGAAATGGTTAAGCCAAAATCGGCACCTAGGTCGCGCAAAAATGGCGCAACAGTTAACGCGGCAAAAAAACCATAAACAACGGTTGGTACGCCGGCCAAAACCTCTAATGCTGGTTTGGCATAGGTGCGCACAGATTTGCTTGAATACTCCGCTAAATAAATAGCCGACATAAGACCAATAGGCACTGCTACAAACATGGCAACAGCTGAGATCAAAAGCGTACCCACAAATAATGGAACTGCTCCAAAACTTCCAGAGGAGCCCACTTGGTCTTCACGAATTGCAGTTTGCGGGCTCCAATCTAGGCCAAACACAAAGTCAAAAAATGGCACTGAACGAAAGAATTGTATAGATTCAAAAAGAACCGAAAAAACAATGCCTACGGTGGTAAAAATGGCTAAGCAGGCACAGCCAAGTAGGAGGTTTTCCATTACCCTTTCAACCGACTGGCGCGCTCTATAATCTGCGGCAACCCTTCTCCAACCCCAATACAGTCCAATGGTGGCTAAAATTAAGCACAGCGCAGTCAATACCCACTGGGAAATCACACGAAGACCAGCCATAGATTCGGCAACAGCAATTAATGCAGAAGACTGACCTTTTGAGCTCATTATGCCATCGGCGAGATTACTAATTTTATTTAATAGTAGGTTGTAATCAGCTTTTGAACTTGGCACCAATTCAGCCGGCAATGAGCTCATTACAATACTATTGATCACTGCCTCATCAAACACTAGCCATAGAATTAAAAGAAATAGTGACGGTAGTGCACACCAGAGTAGCGCATTGAGTCCGTAGTAATTTGGCAGCGAGTGAAGGTGCCTAATACCGCCCAAAGGCGTTGCTACTGCTAGTGATCGGCTACGACCAATATAGAAGGCAACTGCTCCTAGAGTGAGCATTAATAAAAATAAATTCGAAGATTCCATAGGTAACAACTAATCCACTATAAACAAAACAACCCGGCTACCTGAGCCGGGCGGTACTTTGACAACTTATTGAGATTATTTCAATGGTTCTTTTCCATTCATTGGCGTTAATGCTCTCACGCTAGCTGCTTTTGCCTTTCTTATAGCTTCGGGCAATGGAATCATGCCTTTTTCAGCCAAGTAGCCATCTTCGCCCCAAGCTCTTTCAGTGGTGAACTCGGTTAGGTAGCCAAGAATGCCTGGCACTACATCAATATGTGCTTTTTTTACATAGAAATAGAGCGGCCTTGAAATTGGGTATGACTTATCAGCAATTGACTCAAAGGTTGGCGCTACAGACTCAATTAAAGAGCCCTGTACCTTGTCCGCATTTTGATCTAAGAAACTAAATCCAAATACACCCAGTGCTGAAGGGTTAGCCTGTAGCTTTTGCACGATAAGATTATCATTTTCGCCCACCTCTACATAGCGACCATCTTCACGAACTGTGTGACATACAGACTTATATTCACTCTTGTTCACTTTCTTAAGCGCCTTGATCCATGGGAAAGCCTTACAACCACCTTCAAGACCTAGCTCGGCAAATGCATCTCTGGTACCAGAAGTCGGCGGTGGACCCAACACTTCAATCGCAACATTGGGTAAAGATGCATTCACTTGTTTCCAAGTGGTGTAAGGGTTATCAATCAGCTCGCCTTCTTTCTCGCCTGGTACTTTTGCCGCTAGGGCTAAGAAGATATCTTTGCGGCTAATTTTCATTGGTGTAGATTTGATTGAATTGGCAATTACAATGCCATCATAACCAATTTGAACTTCGATAATATCTTTAACGCCATTTTTCTGACACTTATCAAATTCGGATTTTTTCATACGTCTTGAAGCATTGGTTACATCGGGATAGTTTGTTCCAACACCCGAACAAAATAGCTTCATACCGCCACCAGAGCCAGTAGACTCAATCTTTGGTGTAGGCTTGCCACTGGCACGGCCATAGCGCTCGGCAACAACCGTTGCAAATGGATAGACTGTAGAAGACCCAACAACTTCTACGTTTTCACGCGCTATAGATGTTGAAGCTCCCGTTAGAGCAACAAACATCAATACTACAACTGGGATTATTTTATTTATCATAATTAGACTCCGGTTCCTTTAAACTTGGAAATTAAAAAATCATCTTTAGCTAACACTGATGACACTTTATTAAAGTTTTATGACATTTATATGACAGCCCTTAAAAAAACCCCCTTGTCATATTATTGTCATATTTCTATCATATATTTTTCACAATGCTGTCATAAAAGCTTCATGTCAGCTGTAAATGAAATACTAATTTAATTGTTTTCGGGGAAAAATTATGAATAAAGTAATTCTTATAGGCACTGCTACAGCAATGCTTGCAACCGCACCTTTTGCTGCAGCTAACGGTCCTATTGATGGCAAGCTATATGGCAAGGTCAATGTTTCAGTTGTTAACTCAGATAGCGGATCTGATGATACGTGGAAACTTAACAGTAACGCATCGCGTATTGGTCTTAAGGGCTCAACCCAAGTTTCTGAGGGTTTAACAGTATTCTACAAAACTGAATTTCAAGTTGCTGTTGATGGCGATGGCGATGTATTCAAACAAAGAAATATCTATGCTGGTATAAAAGGTCAATATGGCTCATTACTAGCAGGTAAAAACGACACACCTACTAAGTTAGCACAAAAGAAAATTGATCTATTTAATGACCTAGAAGGTGATATTAAGAAGACCTTTGCCGGTGAAAACCGTATGGCGGATACTGTGGCCTATACCACTCCTAAGTATGGCAACTTTTCTGCTACCTATGCGGTAATGGAAAGCGATGCTGATAACGGCAGCCTTAGCGATGCTAAATCTTATTCTGTAAACTACAGCAAAGGTGACCTATATGTGGCTGTGGCTGGCGACAGCAATGTTAAAGGCGCTGATCTTGTTCGCGTTGTTTCTCAGTATAAAATTGATGCATGGCAGTTAGGTTTAATGTATCAACAGAATGATACAACTGACGAATCTGGTTATTTTGCTAGCGCTGCTTATAAGATCGACAATATCACTTATAAGGCCCAGTATGGCAGCAATGAAAATGATACTGACGGCTCAGACAAAACGACTTTATCTTTAGGCGCTGATTTTAAATTGGCTAAAAACACCAAGAGCTTTGTGTTTTTCACTGATAATGAAGACTCATCTTCAACAAAAACTTTTGGCTTGGGTTTAGAGCATAAATTCTAAGCAAAGTGTTTGTTTTAAAAAAGGGTGCTCAGGCGCCCTTTTTTATTGCCCGCTAAATGTACAGGTAAATTTTGCGCCATTGCCCAGGCTAGATTTGATATCAAGCACAGCACCACTGCGAGTTAATGCGTGCTTTACAATCGCCAACCCTAAACCACTGCCGCCAGTATTGGAATTGCGGCTACTATCGCCGCGATAGAATCGTTCAGTTAATCGGGGAATTTCATCGCTATCAATACCGACGCCATTATCGTCAATAACCACCACAGTATTAGATTTAGTCTGAGTAACTTCTATCGCTATTTCTGCACCCTGAGGGTTGTGAAGCACCGCATTAAAAACAATATTTCCCAATGCACTGCGCAGCATCTTATTTTCGCCGTTGAGCACAACCGATTCAGCACAGTTAAGACTGATGCTATGCTTGCCGGCGCTTAACTGCTCAGCTTCTCCCACAATCACAGCTAGAAGCTCATTGAGATTAATTTGCTCAACCGCAGCCGCACCATCAGACTCAAACTTAGATAGCAAGATAATATCATCTGATAAATCCTTCATGCGATCGACTTGGTTAGACATCTCTTGATAGGCTTTGGTGGCTATGGCTGAGTTACCTTCGATATCACTTAATGTATCTATATAGCCACGCATAACCGTTAATGGTGTGCGCAGTTCATGGGAGATATTGCCGATAAATTCTTTGCGAACTTTTTCTAAATCATTGATATGGGTAACATCAGAAATAACAACCACAATTTCATTTTCGGCAAACATAACTGCAGAGAATTCTAACAATCGACCATTGTGAATCGATGTAGGTAAGGAGGTGGATTCGAAGTGGTTGCCATTAATGTAGTTAACAAATTTGGGGTCGCGAATTAAATTGGTTATAGCCACCCCGCGATCGCTGGACCTAAGACCTAAAAGCTTCTTACCCGCACTATTCCACCAATCAATGGTGCGGTCTTGCCGCAACACAATAACGGCATCATCCACTGCCTCAGTGACACGCTTGGCGCGATTGATTGCCCGGCGCATTTTTTCTTGGGTACCACGATGGCGTCGACGCTGACGGTTAAAGGTGTCCGCAAGCTCACCCCATACGCCATCCATATCCGGAGGAACGCCGCGCATCCCAATATCAATCCATTTAAACAGCCGGCCAATGGTTCTTGACGCCCACAGAATATATAGCAGGGAACCAAATAGCAGCGCCTCTAAAGGTCGCTCTAGACTAATTCCAAAGATAAGTGAAAACAACGCAATTGCAATAATTCGCCATATCTCGTTTTGCATTCCCTGTCGCAATGAATGTATATCCTCTATGCATGTGCTAGTTTAGTTGAAAAACGGTACCCCGCCCCCCGCACAGTCTGCACATAGTTTTCGTGACCTGCAACTGAAATTGCCTTTCGCAATCGTCTAATATGCACATCAACGGTTCTTTCATCGAGGTATACGTTGCTTCCCCACACATAATCGAGGATTTGATCGCGCGTATAAACACGCTCTTGATGAGTTAAGAAGAATTGAAGAAGTCTGTATTCTGTAGGACCCAAATTAAGCGGCTGTCCTGCAATGGTAACCTTATGGCTCAAAGGGTCAAAGATCAGCTCACCAACCTCAATTGGCTCAACCAAATCCTCACGACTCAACCTGCGAAGTATCGCCTTAACTCTGGAAATAAGTTCTCGCGGCGAGAAGGGCTTGGCAATATAGTCATCAGCGCCCGAATCAAGACCATAAACTTTGCTGTCTTCTTCTGCTTTAGCTGTCAGCATAATAACTGGAATTTTTTCGGTTAATTCATCGCGCTTAAGCCGACGTAATAATTCTAGGCCCGAGGTGCCCGGCATCATCCAATCTAGAAGCACTAGATCGGGGTGACGGTCTAAGATAGTTGCATGAGCCTGCTGCGCATTTGACGCCTGCAGTACATTAAAGTCCGCAGCATCGAGAGAGATACTCAGCATTTCTCGAATCGCTGATTC
>JAQWIR010000013.1 GCA_029248755.1 Porticoccaceae bacterium | reverse complement strand
GGTATATATTCGACGACCGCAAAGGAAGAATGGCGATGACCCCCAATAGCCACACCTCGGCACACAGAATAACTACTACCGTTGCTCCCTTCCGGGCCTGGCGGAGTTAATAGTCGTCTATTGCGAGGGGACCAAAGGGGGCCATCATTGAAAAGATTCGAGGCGCGAGATTATGCGAGGTTTACACGCCAAGTGCAACAAGCAAAGCAGGTCAAAACACAGCTATTACTGAATCAAAGTGTATTTTTATTGCGGTTTATCCATATAATGATAGTAGGAATAAGGAAGTAGTGGATGCTAAATCAAAAACATTGTTCAAAATCGGTTTTACTGTTGGTCGTTCTGAGCCTAATGCTTGGCCTGTCGGGCTGTGGCGACTACCAAAGCAATGTCGACTCAGGAAACCTCAATGGGACACTTCACTGGGGCAATGGCACTGAACCTCAGAGTCTTGATCCTCATATAGCAACAGGTGTCCCTGAACATCATATTATCTCTGCATTAATGGAAGGCTTAATTCATAAAGATGGCGAGACCCTTGAACCCCGCCCTGGCGTTGCTCAAGCTTGGGATATAAGTGCCGATGGTCGTGTTTATACCTTTTATTTACGCAAAGATGCACGCTGGTCTAATGGTGACCCTCACAATGCGCATGATTATGTGTGGTCATGGTGGCGGGCACTGCAACCTGCCCTAGGCAATCTCTATGCCTACATGTATTTCCCGATTAAAAATGCCAAGGCCTATTATGAGGGTGACATAAGTGATTTTGATCAGGTGGGTGTAAAAGCCTTAGATGATTATAGACTGCAAGTTACTCTAACCAACCCCATACCCTACTTTTTACAGTTACTAGACCATTACAGTACCTACCCTGTTCATCGAGCCACAGTGGAAAAATTTGGCACCGCCGATCAACGGGGTACACGTTGGACCTATGAAGGTAATATTGTCGGTAACGGCGCTTTTCAATTAAAAGAATGGAAGATTAATCGCAGAATCACCGTTGAGCGCAATCCCCATTATTGGAATGCAAATAATGTCGGTCTAAATCAAGTGGTGTTTTACCCCACCGAAAATGTAACCACTGAAGAGCGTATGTTTCGCGCCGGCCAATTGCATTACAGTGGTATTCCCTCTGATAAGATTGAAGTATATACAGAATCACAGAATCCCTCATTGCGCATTCAACCCTATTTAGGTATCTATTTTTACCGTTTAAATGTGGATCAACCACATTTGCAGGATAAGCGAGTTAGGCGCGCACTGGGTATGACTATTAACCGAGATCAGTTAGTCACTCAAATCACTAAAGGGGGTCAAATACCCGCCTATGCCATAACACCACCGGGAACCATGGGCTACTACCCTGAAAGCGATCTTAAATTTGATCCCCAAGGGGCAAAAAAATTGTTAGCTGAGGCGGGTTTCCCTAATGGCAAGGGCTTTCCTACGACAGAAATTCTTTATAATACTAGCGAGGGACACCGAAAAATTGCTGTGGCCCTGCAACAGATGTGGAAAAAACATCTCAATATTGATGTCACACTGCTTAATCAGGAATGGAAAGTTTATCTAGATACCGTGAGCAATCGCCACTATGAAATAGCTCGAGCAGGTTGGATAGGCGATTATGTAGATCCAAATAACTTCCTTGATATGTTTCTTTGCAATGGGGGAAATAATCGGACTAACTGGTGTAATAGTGACTATGACCAGTTAATTCTTAAGCATGCACCCGAGGCAAAAACACATAATGCCCGCTTGGAGGTTTTCAAGCAGGCCGAAAAAATACTGTTAGAGGAAATGCCGGTTATTCCGATTTATGTTTATACCTCTAATAATCTTGTCCATCCTTCAGTAAAGAATTTTGGTCGTAATATTCTCAATCAAGCCAATTACCGAGATATGTATCTTGAGCCGATAAAGACTGAGGGAGTAGATCAGTAATGCTAAGATTTATTATCAGTCGTTTACTTCAAGCTATTCCTGTATTGCTGGTTGTTATTACAGTCACTTTTATGTTGATTCACAGCGCACCGGGTGGACCCTTCTCTGCAGAAAAAGCAGTTCCACCTGAAGTGGCCCGAGCTCTGGAGGCTCAGTACAATTTAGACCAACCTCTGTGGCAGCAATACATAAGCTATCTGAGTGATGTGATTCAAGGGGATTTTGGCCCATCATTTAAATACTCTGGACGCACAGTGAATGAATTGATAGCCGCAGGTTTGCCTGTCACTGCTGAATTAGCCTTGTATGCTATGTTGGTTGCGTTAGTAATTGGCATTAGCGCAGGTGTTTTTGCGGCAATTCGACCCAATACCCTGCAGGACTATATCCCCATGTCTGCAGCTATGCTGGGTATTTGCATGCCATCATTTTTACTGGGCCCTATCTTAATCTTAGTTTTTGGTATACAGCTAGAATGGTTGCCCATTTCCGGCTGGGGTGATATTCCCGGAGATAAAATTTTGCCGGCACTTACCCTTGGTACTGGTTATGCGGCCTATATTGCTCGGCTGTCTCGAGGCGGTATGCTCGAAGTATTATCACAAGATTATATTCGCACCGCTCGGGCTAAGGGCTTATCTGAACGACTCATTATTTGTAAACATGCACTGCGCGGTGGGCTAATACCTGTGATTGCCTTTTTAGGACCGGCCTTTGCCGGTCTTTTGGGTGGCTCTTTTGTGGTTGAGACTATATTTCAAATCCCTGGGTTGGGGCGATTTTATGTGACTTCAGCATTTAACCGCGATTACACCATGATTTTGGGGATGACCATCTTTTTTGCCGGTCTAATTATTGTATTTAATTTACTATCAGACATGCTTGCGATATGGCTTAACCCTAAACTTCGCCAGCAAGCTCGGGGAGGAAACTAATGCATAGTCCCTCTCAAACATCACAACAACGAAGTTCTCTATGGCTAGATGCTTGGATTAAATTGCGAAAAAATCGTATGGCATTATTTGGTTTCGCAGTACTGGCAACTCTCTGCGTGGTTTCTTTACTAACGCCTTGGATTGCACCCTATAGCTATGAAGAACAAGACCTAATGCTTGGCGCGACACCCCCCTCTGCCGCCCATTGGTTGGGCACTGACATCTTTGGTCGAGATATGCTCACGCGTGTTATGTATGGCGGCCGTGTGTCTCTTATGGTTGGCTTTATCGCTACTGCCGTTGCTTTGGTTATTGGTATTCTGTGGGGCGCTATTGCTGGTTTTATTGGCGGTCGCGTAGATGCCATCATGATGCGTATTGTAGATATTATGTATGCCCTGCCCTTTATGATTTTTATTGTGTTACTGATGGTTGTTTTTGGGCGTAATATTCTGCTGTTATTTGTCGCTATTGGCGCTGTGGAATGGCTGACTATGGCGCGCATTGTGCGCAGTCAGGTGATGGCTTTGCGCAAGCAGGAATTTATTGAAGCCGCCTATTCTATGGGGCTGTCTAGATGGGCTATTATCCGCCGACATATTATTCCAAACACATTGGGACCAGTAATTGTTTACACCACATTAACGATTCCAAGCGTGATGCTATTGGAGGCTTTTTTAAGTTTTTTAGGGCTTGGGATTCAGCCTCCCGAAAGCTCTTGGGGACTGCTGATTAATTATGGCGTTGAAACGATGGAAGAGTATCCTTGGTTGTTAATCTTTCCGGGTATTACTCTTTCTTTAACCTTATTTGCGCTTAACTTTCTAGGTGATGGTTTGCGCGATGCACTTGACCCAAGAGCTTCAAAGGACTGATATGGCACTTCTAGACGTCAAAGATCTTAAAGTTTTTTTCCATACTAGAAACGGTGTGGTTAAAGCTGTGGACGAGGTTAGCTTTAGTGTTGATAAGGGCGAAACTCTAGCAATTGTCGGTGAGTCTGGGTCTGGCAAATCAGTTACCTGTTATAGCTTATTAGATCTGCTCCCCAAACCACCAGCCGTAATTGAAGGCGGTATAGCAAACTTTGATGGTGAAGATTTATTAGCCTGTAGTTCAGACCGAATGCGTCATTTGCGCGGTAATCATATAGCCATGATCTTCCAAGATCCCATGACTTCGCTCAATCCTTTTTTAACCATTGGTGAGCAGTTAATTGAACCCCTAATTTATCACCCAGATACAACTTTGCGACTGAGTCGAAAAGCCGCCCGAACTGAGGCAATTAATCTATTAAATGAAGTGGGAATTATTAATGCCGATACCCGTTTTGATAGTTATCCCCATGAATTTTCTGGTGGCATGCGTCAACGAGCAATGATTGCGATGGCGCTTATAAATAAACCCCGCCTACTTATCTGCGATGAACCAACCACTGCATTAGATGTGACCATTCAGGCACAGATTCTTAAACTTATTAAACAACTACAAAAAACCCGCGATGTCGCTGTGATTTTTATCAGTCATGATCTTGGTGTGGTTGCAGGCATTGCCGATAAGGTGCTGGTAATGTGTGAGGGCAAAACACAGGAACAAAATACCACTAAAGAGGTCTTTAACAACTGTACCAGCGCTTACACCAAAAAACTTTTATCGGCGATTCCTAAGGGGGCCAAAGTAAAAGCGAGTGAGGCTCAAGCGGGTTCAACTTTAATCGAAGTTAACCATGTAAAAACCTACTTTAGAGACTTCTCTGGCAGTAGCGATGTGTTAGTAAAAGCGGTAGATGATGTCAGCCTTGATATTAAAAAAGGGGAAATTTTTGGCCTGGTGGGTGAATCTGGATCAGGTAAATCAACGCTTGGGCGCTCAATACTTCAACTGACTCCTATGACTTCCGGCTCGGTGGTTTATTCTGGAACTGACCTATGCACATTAGAATCTAGCCAATTATTACCTTGGCGACCAAAACTACAGATGATTTTTCAAGACCCATATGCCTCATTAAACCCAAGAATGACGGTCTATGAAACATTGGCAGAACCACTGCTTTATCACGCTGTTGCCAACAAAAAGACAGTCGCCCAACAGGTTCAAAAATTAATGGATGCTGTGGGATTGGATAGATCGAGTGTTTTAAAATATCCTCATGAGTTTTCTGGCGGTCAACGCCAGCGAATTGCAATTGGTCGAGCTATAGCAACAAACCCAGAATTTATTGTTGCCGATGAGCCCGTTTCAGCACTAGATGTAACTATTCAGGCGCAGATATTAGAACTTATTCTTGCGTTGGTAGAACAACGTAATCTGACCATGCTGTTTATATCCCATGACCTTTCAGTAGTCCGCTCTATATGTGATCGAGTTGCAGTGATGCATCATGGAAAATTGGTTGAACAAGGAAATACAGAAACGATCTGGGCTAAACCAAAAATGCCCTATACCCAAGAATTATTGCAGGCAATTCCAACCGCAGATCTTAAGCGCTAATAGCTATTAGGGGTAACTAATCCCCGTGCCGCGTAAACCACAATAACCTTCAGGGTACTTGGCTAAATACTGCTGATGATCATCTTCAGCATAGTAAAAAATGGGTGCCAAGCAGATCTCACTGGTAATCGCACCATAACCTCTTTCACTCAAAAGCGTTTGTACTATTTGTGCTGAGTCTTTAGCCTGTTTTAATTGGTTTTCATCGCTACAGTAGATAGCGGATCTATACTGAGTGCCAGTATCATTTCCCTGACGCATTCCCTGAGTAGGGTCATGAGATTGCCAAAAAACCTTGAGTAATTGGTTGTAACTTATTTGCTGAGGATCAAATACTACAAGCACAACCTCTGTATGTCCGGTTTGACCTGAACAGACTTCATGATAACTGGGATTTGGGGTAAAACCACCTGCATAACCAACGGCCGTTGATACCACGCCTTGTTGCTGCCAAAAACGTCTCTCAGCCCCCCAAAAACAGCCCATAGCGACTACAGCTTGCTCTAGGGCTTTATCAAAAGGTGGCTGAATAGGCTGTCGGGTTATTTGATGACAATTAGTCACCTGAATAGACTGATCCCTACCAACTAGAGCATCTTGGGCACTGACCATAGTTTGTTTAAGTAGTTTATTTAGAAACATTATGCAATCGACTTTGTAGGTTTGTATTATCTACTATTGCACAGAGGTTATAGATCATGATTTAGAGTTGAGAAAGGCCCAACTCTATATCATTTTTAATATCTTCTAAATCTTCAAGACCTACCGCGATTCGGATTAGACCTTGCTCTATACCCGCTTCAGTAAGGGCCTCAGCACCTAGCCGGCCATGGGTAGTGGTTGCTGGGTGAACAATTGTTGTCTTGGCATCACCGAGATTTGCAGTAAGCGAAAGCATTTGGGTTGCATCAATTACTTTCCATGCGGCTTTTTGCCCACCCTTAACCACAAAAGAAACCACAGCGCCAAAATCTGTTTGCTGTTTTTTTGCCAGACTATGTCCTGGATGATCTGCAAGTCCTGCAAAAAATACCTTACTTACTTTAGCGTGTTGTGAAAGCCATAGCGCCAATGCTCTAGCACTGGCTGAATGAGCTTTCATTCTAAGGCTGAGTGTTTCGAGCCCCTTTAAAAATATCCATGCGTTAAACGGACTCATACTCGGCCCTGCTGCGCGTAAAAAGCCCTGTACCTGATCCATTAATTGTGCGCTACCCACAACGGCACCGCCAAGCGCTCTTCCCTGACCGTCAATATATTTTGTCGCAGAGTGGACCACTATATCCGCACCCCATTTAAGCGGCTTTTGTAGCGCTGGCGTACAAAAACAGTTATCAACAACCAATAGTGCATCTGCTTGTTTGGCTATCTGACTAAGACCTTCCAAATCTGCTATTTCTGATAGCGGGTTAGAGGGTGTTTCACAGAAAAACATTTTAGTATTAGATTTAACCGCGTCCTGCCATGCCGATAAATTTGTTAATGGCACATAGCTGACTTCAACACCAAATTTGATAATGTATTGGTCCATAAGTACACGGGTGCTACCAAATACATCCCGCGAGCAGATAATGTGATCACCAGTTTCTAGTAACGCCATAATTACGGCTAGGGTAGCAGCCATTCCTGAGGACGTAGCCACTGCCTGTTCGCCCTCTTCCAGCATAGCTAGTCGCTGCTCAAAGCATCTAACCGTAGGATTGGTATAACGCGAGTAAACATTGCCTTCTATCTCGTTACTAAAGCTTTGGGCCGCCATCTCAGCGCTATCAAATACATAGCTAGAAGTAAGAAATAAGGCTTCTGAATGCTCATTTTCATGGGTAGGCTGATAGCCACCACGAATGGCGTTTGTTTCTTGCTGATATGACGTATCTTTATTTTTCATGGGACTATTCTACCAAATCTAGCAAAATCAGCTAACGCTGTTGTTGTGAATTCCAATGACTGATTGCTTTTTATTGTCAGTAGAGGAGTTTTTATTTTGTTTGGCATCATCATTTCGTGCTGCATGGATATGATTCAGGTATGACTCATCCACATCGCCAGTGACGTAATCACCATCAAAAACCGAGCAATCAAAGCGTTTAACTTCTGGATTCCCCTCGGTTCCGGATGCAATTAAATCCTTTAGATCCTGATAAATAATCCAATCAGCACCAATAATTTCACCTACTTCATCGTCTGTTCGGCCATGAGCAATCAACTCATCGGCTGTTGGCATATCGATACCATACACATTTGGGTAGCGCACACCTGGCGCTGCTGACACCATATAGACTTTTTTGGCGCCGGCATCTCTGGCCATTTGAATAATTTCTTTGGAGGTGGTTCCACGAACAATGGAATCATCAACTAAAAGTACATTTTTACCTGCAAATTCTAATTTAACCGCATTTAGCTTTTGACGAACGGATTTTTTACGCTCTTTTTGCCCAGGCATAATAAAGGTTCGGCCTATGTAGCGGTTTTTCATAAAGCCTTCGCGAATTTTAACCCCTAGTCGCTCAGCCAGAGCCTGAGAGGACACTCTACTGGTATCGGGAATCGGGATAATCACATCAATATCATGATCTGGCTTTTCGCGTAGTATCTTATCTGCGAGCTTCTCACCCATGCGAAGCCTGCACTTGTATACTGAGATATTATCCATCAGTGAATCTGGTCTAGCAAAATAAACATGCTCAAATATACAGGGAGACAACTGAGGGTTTTTGGCACATTGTTGTAGGTGCAGATTTCCTTTGATATCAACAAATAAGGCTTCACCAGGCTCTAAGTCACGAATTAATTCAAAGCCCAAGCTATCAAGCACTACGGACTCTGAAACGACGGCATATTCATCACCCTGCTCTGTATGGCGCACACCAAAACACAGAGGGCGAATACCATGAGGATCGCGAAAGGCAAACATGCCATAGTTAGCAATTAAGCCTACAACTGCATAGGCACCGCGACAGCGCTTGTGAACCTCTGATACCGAGGCAAAAATATCTCTGCTAGTTGGCTCGAGCTTTCCTCTAACCTGTAATTCGTGGGCAAATACGTTAAGTAACACTTCGGAATCAGAATCTGTATTTAGATGACGAAGATCCGTTCTAAATATATTTTCACGTAATTCGCCGGCATTGGTTAGGTTGCCATTGTGGGCTATACAAATGCCATAGGGGGAATTTACATACAATGGTTGCGCCATTGCTGGCCCAGAGCTACCGGCCGTTGGATAACGACAATGCCCAACACCTAATCTACCTACAAGACGCAGCATATGGCTGCGACGGAAAACATCGCGCACTAAGCCTTCGCCTTTGCACTGATGCAATTCGCCATGACTATCAGTGACCATACCAGCAGCATCTTGCCCTCTATGCTGGAGCATTGTAAGAGCATCGTAGAGCTCTAAATTAACATCTGAGTTTCCTGCTATTCCAACCACACCGCACATGAGTTAAATCCAACCAGTTAGTAAGTTTTTGACGTCTGTTGCTGCTTCCCTACCCCAGTCTTCAAAGTTTTGAAATACTGGAATAAGTGTTGATTCTTGCCACCAAGGGTCCTGCTCTACTGGAATAGCCTTTGGTAGAGCAATGACTAGCGCTAAAACCACTAATAGTCCTCTAAATACCCCAAAAACTAATCCTAATGTTCTGTCTGTTCCCCCAAGGCCTGTTGAGGTCACTAGCTTTCCTAATAAAAAATTAAATAGCGCACCCACTAAAAGGGTACCTACAAATAAGCCACCCCATGCTGCTAGTTGTCGAAGAGATGCCAGATCAATAAAATTAACAAGAAGTGCCGAGGCAGCCTCGCTAAACGTCATTGCTATTACAAACGCAGCCACCCAAATAACTAAAGACATTGCCTCTTTGACGAAGCCTCTAACAAGGCTAATCACACCAGAAATGGCAACAATTACGGCAATACCGGTATCTGCAACTGCAATATCCATAACTTATCCCTTATTTAGGGTACGTATTTTAAAACGATTGAATCTGTTACTAGTAATTTATCGATCGTATTTTTATCAGCGATAGCATTGCGACGACTAATTTCGGGACCGATATAGACCCTATGAAATACTTTTTGGTTTATCTTAACGCGCTTTAGAAACACTTTATATTGTTTAGCCAGTAACGACTGTTTTAATTTATTGGCCGAGACTTGGTCTTCGTAGCTACCTACCTGCAAATACCATCTTTGGGGCAGTCCTGAGTCATCTAAGCCCTGATAGTTGGTATCATTTTCTTGGACAGGCTGTAATCGATTCACATCGAAAGCTAACGCAACATCCGCCCCATCCTTAACCCCGTCTGGCCGCTTGGCAATTACAATATCAGTAATTTCAACATTGGGGGCAGGCGGTATTAATGAGGTGCGATCAATCTTCTTAGGGTCTGTGAAATCTAGTGCTAGTGGCAACAGAATTAATCCTAAAGCACCCAGAACCAGTGCGCCGATAATTCGCTGCTTTAAACCATCACTCACCTATAACCTCCATTGATATAAAATCCAAAACCTTAGCAACGGTATGAAACGATCCAAAAACCACTACTTTTCCCGTTTTGCCCGCCTCAGAGACAGCCGATTGAAAAGCCTGCTCAACACTCTCGCTTAATACAGCTTCAATACCAGTATTGTATAACAGTTTAAGCAATGATTGTCCTTTTGCTGCACGAGAAATTCCGGTTAATTCCGCAATATGCCAATTATCTACTTCAGACTTCAATTGTGTGATCATTGAAGACCAATCCTTATCGTCCAAAACAGACGCCACGGCAATAGTCTCACCCGGTTCTGAGCGCAATTTACCGGCTAATACGGCAGCAGCGGCAGGATTGTGTGCAACATCTAAAATAATAGGTACAGATTTGAAAGTTATATGCTGTTGTCGGCCCAATACCGAGACAGAATTTAATGCAGATCGACATCTATTTGCATGCAAACTAAAGCCTACACTCACCAATGCCTGAAGTGCTAAAGTCTTATTAACCGCTAACAACCCTTTATTTGATAGTTTATCTAAAGTGATAAAGTCAGAATTTTTCTTAATACCCTTTGGACGAATAGAAAAGCTTTGATTATTTTCGGTAAAATCGAAATCTTTTCCAAGCCATAAGGCATTGGCTTGGGTGTCTTGGACCAATTTATCAAAACCATTGGGATAATTTTTCTCCCCTATGATTAATGGTCTATCAGCGCGGGTGATACCTAGTTTTTCTTTAGCTATTTTAGTTCTAGTATCACCAAGCCACTGCTGATGATCTAAATCAATACTAGTGAGAACCGCGACATCGCAATTTATTATATTAGCAGCATCTAAACGACCGCCTAAACCCACCTCAAGAAGGACCATATCTAAATCACTGTGGCTAAATATAATTAGCGCTGCCAAGGTGTTAAATTCAAAATAGGTAAGAGAAATTTCCTCTCTTAATTGTTCTATAGATTCAAATGCAGCGACAATTACATGATCAGCAACGGGCGATCCATTGATACAAATGCGCTCGTTATAGGTGTGAAAATGCGGAGAGGTAAAACTGCCTACAGAATAATCATTAGCTAGCAATATGGCCTGCATACTGGCAACACAGGAGCCCTTGCCATTAGTGCCGGCGACGGTTATCACCTTGGACTTACCAACCTCTCCCGTTAAAGATTGGCTGGTTTTGTAGCGCTGCCAGACGGTGGCGACTCTTTCAACACCCATATCAATTTCACAGGGGTGCCTTTGCTCAAGAAGCTCTAACCATTCCGCTAGTAAGCGGTTAGTCATTAGCCGGTTCAGGTTGACCTGTTAGCTTGGAAAGAATACTTCCCAAACGATCACGCATTTCTGCGCGGCTAATAATCATATCAATATGGCCTTTTTCAAGCAGGAATTCACTCCTTTGGAAACCTTTAGGCAGCTTCTGACGAATGGTTTGTTCAATAATATTAGGGCCGGCAAAGCCTGCTCGAGCACCGGGCTCAGCTACATTAAGATCACCGAGCATGGCCAAGCTAGCAGATACACCGCCATACACCGGATCAGTCATAACTGAAATATAAGGCACGCCAGCGATTTTTAAGCGCTCAAGGACAGCGCTGGTTTTGGCCATTTGCATTAATGAAATAAGCGCTTCTTGCATTCGGGCACCGCCGGTAGCAGCGAAGCATACAAATGGAATTTTTTGTTCTAATGCTAGAGTTGCGGCTCTAGTGAATTTTTCACCTACCGCATAGCCCATAGAGCCACCGTGAAAAGCAAACTCAAACGCACAGGCAACAATAGGCATAGAGTGAAGGCTACCTGACATTGCTAATAATGCGTCTTTTTCGCCGGTTTTCTTTTGCGCCTCGGTCAGGCGATCTTTGTATTTTTTGACATCTTTAAAACGCAAACGATCTATAGCAACAATATCAGCGCCGATTTCCTCTCGGCCTTGCTCATCTAAAAATATATCAAGCCTACGGCGAGCGCCAATACGCATGTGATGACCGCATTTAGGACACACATCTTGGTTGCGCTCAAGCTCTGGCCGGTAAAGCGGGGCCGCACATTTAGGGCACTTTTTCCACAAGCCTTCAGGGACAGCGCTTGATCGGTTACTGTTTGTTGATGCGGGACCCGAAGGTCGGATGCGTTTCAGCCAATCCATCAATTTACCTTTCAACTGTTATCCAATGATAGACAGACAATCATTGGTAATAAATTATTCAGCCATTCTAACACGAGAAATCCACAGTCGCTAAGCTATAGCGTAGGAATTTATATCAGTATGACATTTTTATGTTATTTTTTTAGCTTGTGCTATAAAAGCTTTAACTTTTACTGGATCTTTAACACCCGGGCTCGCCTCAACACCGCCACTAACATCTACCATGTAAGGGTTTGTTATAGACACCGCTTGAGCTACGTTACTTGGGTTTAAACCACCAGCAAGAATTAATTTGTAATCAGCGGAGTCAGGTAATCTACTCCAATCAAAACTATGTCCTGTGCCACCGTAGAGATCATCGCTCCAGGCATCAAATAAAAATCCACCCTCAGCTTTGTAGGCTGCAACTTCAGCCTCTATATCTAAGCCTTCACGCATACGTACAGCTCTTATAAACGGCACATTAAATTGATGGCAAAATTCAGCCGTCTCGTCACCATGAAACTGAATATAATCAGGTTTAACCTCGGAAATAACCTGTTTAACAAAACTCTCACTAGGATTGACCAGCAAAGCAATAGCGAGGGTCGATTGACCAATAACAGCTCTAATATTTGCCGCTTGCTCAATATCCACATAGCGCGGACTTTTTTCATAAATCACTAATCCTATAGCATCTGCGCCACTTTGCTGCGCCATTAACGCCTGCTCTGGACTGGTAATTCCACAAATTTTTACACGAACTGTCATAACTTATTCTTCTGTAATACCTAGATTTTCCGGCAAAAAAACCGGGCCTTTCGCAACTGCTGGCAAGTCAAATTTAGCCGGATAATCAACCGCCACTAAATATAACCCATCGGGGGCTGCCGTGGCGGCACTTTTACGCCGATCAGCTGCGGCTAATAGCTGCTCAATCCATACTGGCTGTTTACTTCCAGTTCCAACGTCTAGAAGAGAGCCTACTATATTACGCACCATATGCAATAAAAATGCATTGGCGGTAATTTCAAAGATAACCAGGTTGCCGCGACGATATACATTAGCCCTATGGACATTGCGGCAAGGAGAGTTTGACTGACAACCAGAGCCTCTAAAGGCAGAAAAGTCCTGCTCCCCTGGCAAGTATTGACAGCCATCCTGCATCAGCGAGATATCTAATGGCTTTTTCATCCAAGTGACGGCCGCCGCCATAATTGCCGGCCGGGTTGGACTATTGTCGATAACATAACGATATGTTCTTGCCCCGGCACTAAACCGAGAATGAAAGTCTTGGGTTGTTTTGTCGGCCCAAATTAAGGCAATACTATCAGGTAATTGACTATTCGCCCCTTGCACCCAACTGTAACCAGAACGTTCAGCCGTAGTATCAAAATGAATCACTTGATGGCTAGCATGGACGGCAGTATCTGTTCGACCTGCACAATGAGTTTTGACTGGACAATCGGCAACATAACTTAAAGCCTGCTCTAATTCTTGTTGCACTGAAGGACTATGTTTTTGTCGTTGAAATCCACAAAAATCAGTGCCCTGATATTGAACAATAGCCGCATACCGGGTCACACCAGCTGGTAGATGCTTGTCTTCCGGTATCATGCAGCCTTCTGTATAAATCCAATCAGTCACTAATGCATCCGCCAATTAGGTTTCAATACTATCCAATATTTCTCGAGCCTTGGCTTTGCCTTGTTTATCAGCTTCGCCAATAATTTCTTCAAGGATTGCCTGAGCACTCTCAATATCACCCATTTCTATACATAATGATGCCATATCGAGTTTGATCTGAAGTGGATCAATTTCCAATGTGTCATCTTCAAAATCAACCTCCAGAGCATGACCCACTTGGACCTGCTCACCATCCTCATCTTCACGTAACTGTGCTTCTAACGCTTCAACACCAGGAAGCTGAATGTCTTCTTTAGGCTGGGGCTTAATATCTTTTTGCTGTACCTTATCAACTTCATCATCTTCAGCTGTATCAGCAAAAACATCATCGCCAGAATTATCCGCAAATGGTCCATCAAGTACAGCCTCTATTGGCTTTTCAGTTTCAATTAAATGGTCTTCTGATTTGTGCGCATTATTTAACTTTCTGAAGCGATTAATGACTATGGCAAAAATAAAGGCACCCAAAAAAATCCAAAAATCTATGGGAAGCTGTTTTACTTTGGACAGTAGCTGATAAAAACTCTTGGTATCAATTTTTTGTATTAGTGTTTTTAACTGTTCAACCAGTGACGTATTTGGCTGTGATTTTGTAATATCGATATATTCTGTCGGCTGACTCAATGTCTGCGCTGGCTGAATAAATTCTTTGGTAGTCCCATTATTGTCAGATAAATCTATCTCCACAGATTCCTTTAAATCTTGAAGCTGTGAATCCAAATTAGGTGGGTCTGGCTTAATAATTTCCGCTGGCAACTGGGTTTGATTCTCTGTTTTGGCTATATTTTCTGAATCAGTTAAAGCCAGTAAACTTTCATCTTCTTCAGTCGCTTTTTCGACTTTTTCTACGCCATCGATTATGGCATCGACTGGGCTATCTTTAGCTTCAGCCGTTACTTCGACAGCATTCTCTACACTCTCTTCAATTTGTAAACTTTCTAGAGTGGGAATAATCAGAGTAGAATTTTGCTTTGAAACTATTATCTCAGGTATTTTTTCAACAACAGTTAATGACGGAAAGCTAACCACTGATCCCTCTATCAGCTTGGTGCTATCTCCTTCAAGAAATGCATCAGGATTACTTTCATAAAGGATATCCATTGCTTGGGCCATAGGCATATTGTCTGGTCGCAACCGAATGGCTACATTCCATAGGGTATCGCCGATTACGACTGTATGTGTTGGAATACTAGGCTTATCGGCTAGAGATGGCGATATAGCAGAACTATCAGCGGCGGCTATTGACCAACACAAAGACAAAATAATTGCGCAGGTCATCTGCTTAAAAAAGCCAATAACGCCTCTCCAACTTATCAAGAATGCAATTATTCGTCTCATAGTGATAAACCTTTTAGGTAAGGTCAGTTATCGCTCAACCAAAATTCGTAACATGCGCCGCAATGGTTCTGCAGCACCCCATAATAACTGATCACCTACAGTAAATGCAGAAAGGTACTGATCACCCATATTCATTTTACGCACGCGCCCAACAGGCACCTGCAAGCCACCGGTTACAGCGGCAGGTGTTAGGTGTTCAACAGACGCTTCTTTAGTATTGGGTACAAACTTAGCCCAGGGATTAGCCTCTGCCAGCATAGACTCAATCTCATCCATAGGGACATCTTGGGTCAATTTAATAGTTAATGCCTGACTGTGACAACGCATTGCACCAATTCTGACACAGAGCCCATCCAGCGGAATTGGGTTTCCATCACGGCCAAGAATTTTGTTGGTTTCCGCCTGATTTTTCCACTCTTCTCGGCTTTGACCGTTGTCTAACTGTGAATCAATATAGGGAAGTAAACTACCCGCCAGTGGAAACCCCCAGTTATCTACCGGAAAGCTATCACTGCGCAATGTATCAGTTACCTGTCGATCAATATCAAGTATAGCCGAGGCAGGATTAGCCAAACTATCTGCCACAGTTTGCTTAATAACGCCCATCTGAGTAATTAATTCGCGCATATTTTGCGCACCAGCGCCCGAAGCCGCCTGGTAAGTCATTGAACTAGCCCATTCCACTAGATTGGCATTAAATAAACCACCTAGAGCCATTAGCATTAAACTTACGGTACAGTTGCCACCAATATAGTCTTTGACACCATTCGCTAGGCCGTCTTCGATTACTTTGGAATTTACAGGATCTAAAACAATAATAGAGCTGTCTTCCATACGCAATGCTGAAGCGGCGTCAATCCAATATCCCTGCCAACCGCTACTGCGCAACTGAGGGTAGACTTGCTTGGTGTAATCACCCCCCTGACAGGTTACGATAATATCCATCTGGGCAAGCGCTTCTATATCATGAGCACTTTGCAAAAGTGGAATTTCAACACCCACATCGGGTCCTTTTTGTCCCGCCTGAGAGGTGGTAAAAAATATTGGCTGTATATCTTTAAAATCTGATTCTTGACGCATGCGTTCCATCAAAACTGAACCTACCATCCCGCGCCAACCTACAAAACCTGTCTTTTTCATGGGTATAACCTTTTCTCGATCTTGATTACAAAAATTTATTTATAGGGCTGCAACCACTGCATCGCCCATTTCAACGGTGCCTACTAACTTGCAACCCTCAGTTTGAATATCAGCAGTCCTCAAGCCACTATCCAAAACCTGACTGACTGCTTGTTCGATAGCATTTGCAGCCTCTGATGCATTCAGCGAATATCGAAGCATCATCGCCACTGACAAAATAGTTGCCAGTGGATTAGCAATACTCTGACCGGCGATATCGGGTGCCGAACCATGGCAGGGTTCATACATACCGCCACCATCCTTATCCAATGACGCCGAGGGCAACATGCCAATTGAGCCGGTTAACATTGCCGCTGTATCCGATAAAATATCGCCAAACATATTACCAGTAACCACCACATCAAACTGTTTGGGGTTCATTACCAACTGCATAGCCGCATTATCGACATACATATGACTCAACTCAACTTCAGGATAATCCACAGCCATATCGCTAATAATTTCACGCCAAAGCACCGTTGCTTCTAAAACATTAGACTTATCAACCGAACACAACCGCTTATTTCTGACCATAGCGGCTTCAAAGGCCATCTTACCAATGCGTCTAATTTCAGATTCATTGTATTTATAGGTGTTATAGCCCTCGCGCTGACCATCTTCTAAGGTGCGAATACCTCTTGGCTCACCAAAATAAATACCCCCCACTAATTCGCGGACAATTAAGATATCCAAGCCAGAAACAAATTCTGGCTTTAATGACGATGCATGGGCCAGCTGCGGATACATAATTGCTGGACGTAAATTGCCAAACAGATCTAGCTCTGAACGAATAGTCAGCAACCCTTTTTCGGGGCGTAAATGACGTTCGACATTATCCCACTGAGGACCGCCCACAGCGCCTAATAAGATGGCATCAGATGCACGTGCTTTTTCTAATGTCTGCGGTGGGCAGGGCGAGCCTTCTGCATCCAATCCCGCACCCCCTAAATGGGCGTAATCCAATTGAATATCCAACCCAAAAATTTCATCCACACGCTGAAGCACCTTGACTGCTTCAGCGACAATTTCTGGCCCAATATTATCTCCGGGTAATACTAATACTTGTTTTGCCATTATTTAATTGCTCCAAATACCCAAGGCTGTTGTGCGGCCCGAGTTTTTTCATAATCTTTTATTGCTTGCGCAGACTGTAACGTTAATCCAATTTCGTCTAAGCCGTTGACTAAACAATCTTTGCGAAATTGATCAATTTCAAATGCAAATCTCTCGCCATTAGGGCAAACAACTGTCTGCTCTACCAAATCGATTGTTAACTGGTAACCCTCGTCTGCGTACATTTCAGCAAACAAAACATCCAACTGTTGCTCACTCAAAATCACTGGAAGCAAGCCATTTTTAAAGCAGTTATTATAAAAAATATCTGCATAACTAGGTGCTATAACGGCTCTAAACCCATAGTCTTCCAATGCCCAAGGTGCATGCTCACGGCTGGAACCACAACCAAAGTTTTTTCTCGCCAACAGGATAGAGGCACCACTATAACGGGGTAAATTGAGTGGGAAATCTGGGTTAACTGGACGATGAGTGCAATCCTGACCCGGCTGTCCCTCATCCATATAACGCAATTCATCAAATAGATTAGGACCGAAGCCACTGCGCTTAATAGATTTTAAAAACTGTTTGGGGATAATCATATCAGTATCCACATTAGCGCGATCCATTGGACCGACTAAACCCGAGTGCTGAGTAAATGCCTTCATGATTGATCTCCAGTAAATTCTCGAACATCCACAATATGTCCTGTAATAGCAGCTGCAGCAGCCATTTCAGGACTCATTAAATGAGTACGGCCGCCATTTCCTTGTCGACCCTCAAAATTACGGTTAGAGGTTGATGCACAGTGCTCACCGGCACCTAATTTGTCTGCATTCATTGCCAAACACATTGAACATCCGGGTTCGCGCCAATCTAAGCCAGCTTCAATAAATATTCTATCCAAGCCCTCTGCCTCTGCCTGTTCTTTAACCATCTGAGAACCCGGAACAACCAACGCTTGCTTAATTGAATCCGATACAGTGCGACCCTCGACTACCGCCGCCGCGGCTCTCATATCTTCAATACGAGAATTAGTGCAAGATCCTATAAATACGCGATCCACTGCCACTGAACTAATAGGTGCTCCACCTTCTAGCCCCATATATTCCAAGGCTCGTTCGACACCTTTCTTTTTCACAGCGTCTATTTGATCCTCTACTCTTGGAATATTCCCGGTCACGGGAACTACCATCTCTGGCGAGGTACCCCAAGATACCTGAGGGGCAATTTCACTGCCATTCATATGGACTTCAGTGTCAAAAACTGCATCAGCATCACTGACTAAGGTACGCCAATACTCAGCCGCTTTTGCAAATGATTCACCTGCAGGCATAAATTTACGCCCACGACAGTAATCAATAGTTTTTTCATCAACCGCCACTAAACCTACCCGAGCACCAGCCTCAATAGCCATATTGCAAACAGTCATCCGTCCTTCAATAGACATATCTCTAAAAACCGAACCAGCAAATTCAATCGCATGGCCATTTCCACCCGCCGTACCGATTTTAGCGATAATGGCTAACACCACATCTTTAGGTGTAACACCCGCACCCAAAACACCATCAACAGTAACTCGCATATTTTTCATTTTCTTGGTCACAAGGCACTGTGAAGCCAACACATGCTCAACCTCAGATGTTCCAATACCATGAGCTAAACAAGCCAATGCACCATGAGTGGCAGTATGGGAATCTCCACAAACAACCGTTAACCCAGGCATAGTAGCGCCTAATTCAGGACCCATTACATGAACAATTCCCTGCCCCATTTCGTTCATTTTGAATTCTTTAATGCCAAAATGATCGCAGTTATCATCTAGAGTCTGAACCTGAATGCGCGAGGTATTATCCGGAATACCAGCAACTCCTGCGGCACGCTCAGTGGGATCGGTAGATATATTGTGATCAGGCGTAGCTAGATTAGTATCCAAGCGCCATGGCTTTCGCCCAGCAATACGCAGACCTTCAAACGCTTGCGGCGATGTCACCTCATGAAGAATGTGGCGGTCTATGTATATAAGCGCAGAACCATCTGCATTTTGTTTAACCAAATGGCTATCCCACAGTTTGTCATAGACTGTTGTTTGCGACATGCTGTTCTCCTAAATTTCTAATATTGCGCTTAGTTTACTAATACTTTATGATGAAATAAATTCATATTTTTCATATTTATGATTCCTAATAAGAATACATTAAATTCAAGCCATGGATAATCAGAGTTTAAAAGCGTTTGTTACTGTTGCCAACTGTGCCTCATTTTCGGATGCTGCAGAACAATTACACCTAACTCAGTCCGCTGTAAGCAAGCGTATTGCAAGCCTAGAGCATCAGACAGGAAAACGGTTATTTGATCGGATTGCCCGACAAGTCAGCCTTACAGAGGCGGGAAACGCATTACTTCCAAGAGCCCAGCATATACTTCAAGAATATGCAGCGGCGGTTCAGGCTATTAATGATTTATCTGGTAATACCAACGGTACTTTGCATTTAGCTATAAGCCATCATCTTGGTCTTCACCGCTTGCCACCTATTCTTAAAGCGTTTGCACGCCAATACCCCGAAGTAATTCTGGATATTGAATTTATGGATTCTGAAAAAGCCTACGAACAGGTACTTCAAGGCAAGTCAGAAGTTGCTGTGATTACACTCGCTTTAGAACAACATCCAAATATTTACAGTCAAAAAATATGGACTGACCCTTTAAAGTTTATCTGTGCACCAGACCACGCACTGGCGAAAATAAAACAGCCCAATCTTAAAGATTTAGCGCAATACCCAGTGATACTGCCTGGGATCAATACCTATACAGGACGCATTATTCAAACGCTTTTTGAAGCTCAAGGCGTGCCATTAAAAGCACCAATGTCTACCAACTTTCTAGAGACAATCAGTACCATGGTTGAAATTGGACTAGGTTGGAGCATGCTCCCAAAGACTCTTATTAAAAATCTACATGTAATGCCAAGTGAAATGACCCAAATTGCGCGCAAACTGGGCTATATTCACCATACTAAACGCAGTCTATCTAATGCAGCAGTGGCTTTTATTAGGATGCTTGAACAGCAGTGATAAGCCAGATTTATTGTTCTGATTCGAGGGCATTAATTAAATCAGTAAATTCTGCGCTATTTTGAGGGTTGAGCCTAAGTAGTAATTTATGCGCCTCAATTACCTGCTGACGAATCTCATCGACACCTGCAGGAATTTCTTCCAGACTTTGCAACTCTGTATCAAAATCATCAGGTGATTGTTGGAAAATATCAATAATTTCATCAAAACCCATGCATTCAAGGGTACGAATAATAGAAGGGTTTTGACAAAATAACTTAACATTCATCTGATAGCATTCACGGCAGTGTAAGCCCAGCTTGGCAATCAATCCAAGGGTGGTGCTATCAACACCCTCAGCATCGAGCATATCCACTACAACACTTTTCACTTGGTTTTTACCAAAAAGTATTTCCATGTAACGGTTTAAAGTGCCACTAAGCGTTAAGCGTACATCACCCACTAACTTTAAAAGATAGTTATCCGCCTTATCAGAAATTAATATTTTCCCCTGAGTCAAGCTAAGAACCTCCGGTTAACAAAAGCACGGATACATCATCCTGAAGGTCTTTAATACCCTCAATAAACAAACCCTTTTTAAGTGATTTAACACTTACCGATCTATTGCTTAAATAGCGCAACAATCGGGTCTCTTTATCAATTAGGTCTTTACCCGGCAATAACTCAAAAACACCATCAGACAACAGCACCAAAGCAAATTTTTCGGGTAACTGTATTTCTTCAACTGCCCATGTCGCGTCTTTAAAGATACCTGCAGGCTTACCTTTACCCGGTAAATACTGGGCGTCACCATCTACTATTAATATAGGTGAAGGCTGGTGTGCGCCAACAACATATCGCAATTTTCGTGTCTCTGTATCTAGCGACCCAGCAACAATAGTTAGATGCTTATCTAGCTCCGTATTCAATAACTGCTGGTTAATCGACTCCACTAATCCCTCTGGTGCCAGCGCTAGCGCATCATATTGTTTTTCACGCGCATGTCGACGAATAATTCGACCGGCAATAAAGTGTAACAATACTGTGACAAATGCTGACGAAGCGCCATGTCCAGATACATCGACAAAATAAAATAACAAATAGCGGCCCAAAACAAATTGATATCCGACACAGTCACCACTGAGATAAAGTGAGGGTGCCATCGAGTGTGCAATTTCAATATCACCGCAACGAAGTGGGCCCTCTGGCATCAAATTTTTCTGAATCTCTAGACCCGCTTTTTGATCATGCTCCAAGAGCTTAATACTTTGCTGTAATTTACTATTAATACTCTGTAGACGCTCAGCATACTTCCGCTGCCGACCCCGAACCGAGGCAAGCTTAGACAAACGTATGAACATGGACGCGATATCATGCTTGGCCGAATTAGACTCTAAGATATCTGAAGCACCCAACCTAAAATAATGAGCCTCACTTCCACTAGACTGGTCATCTAGAGCAATCACCACTAAATAATCATCACAAAGAGAGCTTATAAATTGATCATCAAAGTTTTGATCTTTGATGGTTTGGGAGGTCAAAATAATCGGTTGGTTAAGGGGGTCAGTACAAATATTTTGAAGATTATCAAGATTTTTAGCGCTCAGACATTCCCAGCCAACAGACTGGAAAGTTGCCAACAAACTTTGTGTTGCCTTGGTATTGTCATCTACAACAATCACCGGGCCATTTAACTCACTCATTGAGCCTTCACTTTATTAGTGCAATCATTAGCATTATTATAATTATACAACAGTGACTCTATTGCGTTGACCAAAACTAGTAATCATCAAGATCATCGAACTCATCTTCAACAGCGCCATCTTTTACCTGATAAGCTCTTCTCTGCAAGTAAACATCACGAACTAAAGTATAACTATCGCCCGAAAGCAGATTGTCATATTCAAGTAAAGAAGCTCGAGTATTCACCAAATTCAAAGCAGAGCCAGCCATACGGTCAGCACTATCGTCTAAATATTTTAATGGATCCGTTATCCTATCCACAAATCTAGATGGCGCATCACGCAAGGTAGACGGACCTACAAGCGGCAACATTAAATAGGCGCCCTCTGGCACACCCCAATAACCTAATGTTTGACCAAAATCCTCGCCATCATTCTTTTTTAAACTAAGCAAAGAAGCAACATCAAATAAACCAGCGACACCCAACGAGCTATTGATAGCGAATCGTCCAGTATCATTTGCAGCTTGCAAGAATTTTCCCTGTAACAAATCATTAAATACATTAGTAATCTCATCGAGATTATCAAACATATTGGCAATACCACGCTCAATAAAGTCTGGTGTTACTTTTGTATATAATTGGGCAATTGGACGAGCAATATTATCGTCTAATGATTGATTGAAACTGAAAACCTTTTGATTGACGTTTTTGTAGGGATCCATCTCAAGAGACTGATCAGCAACAACAGAAAACGACCAAATGACGCATGACCATAAAAAAACAATCGATATTATGCGCTTCGTAACTAAAGGTGTGCGTTTCATCTCTTAACCCTGTGCCTGTTTATTATATTCTAATAGTTCATTGCTTACAGATTCAACCGCTAACCACCCATACATGAAAAAAATAAGCGGATATATACATTTTGGATTAAAACCTTCTCAATTGCTCATGCAATTTCTGCCATATTTTTTCTAATCGCTGACTGGATATGGGCATCTTAGTGCCTAACTGCTGGGCAAATAAGGATACCCTATACTCCTCAATCGCCCATTCATAGGACTCTAACTCCACTGAAAGCTGTCTCGAAAGTGATGCAGACTGATAATCTTCAAGGCGCTGTAAAAATTGTTGTATCTCATCTAGCCACTGTCGATCTTTAGAAATCTGCATAGGTAATTTTTCTAGCCTTATTTCAAGCGCACGAATATATCTCGGATACTGAAGAATATATTCGCGATTTATACCACTCAGCGTTTTGAATGAAAACAATCTATCAATCTGTGCTTCAATATCAGACTTAGCGTAAACCCCCGCCAAATTTATTGCTCGTATCTGTTTGCGACATTGATGCAGTAAGGGCAGAAGAGACTGAATAATATCAGCGTATTCTTGAGCTATACCAATTACTTTACCCATACCTTCAGAATACTGTTGTTCAAAATCTTCCCTTTCACGAACAGCTGTTTCGTTAGCAAACATAGACTGCTGAAAACTAGCATTGATGATTGCTGTAACTAAGGACTGACGATCACCAATAGCCGCTGCCTTAAGCGCCAAATCACAACCTTTTAGCAAATTTTTAGACAGATAATTAACCTGTTGGCGACCCTTCAAAAGAGCCAGCCTCAATTGACCATGCAAACTAAGGTTTTCGGCCACTAACGGGTTATCTTGTAACTCTATATCCACCCAATCGCCATGGTCTCTAAGACAAGGCCAGGCTTTAATAGTAATATTACCGCGCTGAATACTCACCTCTTGCGGTAAGTGATCAAAATCCCACTCTGTAATGTGTTGCCGACTAATTTCATCATTATCTGATTGTTGTAAATTATCGCTAATCTGTTGCTTAAAATCTTGTTGTAGCTGTTGCAAATTACGGCCAGCGACTACTCGCTCGCCATTTTCATTGTGCAGAATAAAATTCATTAAATACCATGGATTTAAACCCTCTAGACGCCAATCTGTTTCTGCAACCGTAAATCCTGATAAACGGTGTAACTGCTCAGCTAGAACTTCTGTTAAAGGTCTATCCTCAGCCCTACTGGATAATAAAATCTTATCCACAAAGTCGGGCACTGGCACAAAATGTCGGCGCACCTGCTTGGGTAAACTTTTAATCAAGGCAATGCATTTATCCCGCAACATACCGGGCACCACCCATTCAAAGAAAAAGCGCGGCACCTGATGCAAAATAGGTAGAGGAATCGCCACACTAACCCCATCCTCTTGATGACCAGGCTCAAAGCGATAACTCAACTGAAAATCTAAACCACCACAGCTTACCTGCTCTGGAAACTGTGCCTGCTCATCTACAGATAATCCCCGCAACAAGAGTAAATCTCGATTGAGCTTTAAAATATTTTTATCCCCAAGCTCAGCTTCCTTTCGCCATTTATCAAAAGCTACTTGGTTATAGATACCCTCGGGAACACGCTCATCATAAAAGCCATAGATAACCTTTTGCTCCACCACCAAATCACGACGCCTAAATCTATCCTCAAGCGCCTGCAACTCCTCTACAAGGGTTTGGTTGTAGTTTAAAAATCTACCCTTACCCCTATAGCCATGCTCAACCAAAGCCTGCTGAATAAATACCGAACGCGCGTCTCGGGGTGCAATTTTTCCATAGGCCGTCAACTTAGCTTCAACAATGGTTAAACCAAACAGGGTCTGACGCTCCTTCGCCATAACCAAACCATTTTTACCATGATAAAAAGGTTCACTGTAGGTTTTTTTAACCAAATGAGCCGCCAGCGAAGGCAACCATCCCGGATCAATACTGGCAACATTTAATGCATACTGTTTAGCCGTTTCCATCAGCGAACTCGCGACAATCCACTTTGGCGGTTTTTTACTCGTACCAGAACCTGGGAAGATAAATAACTTACGATTTCGCGTACCTAAAAACTCCCACTTATCCTGCCGATTGGCTACCTGACCCAAAAGACCAGACAGTAATGCACAATGGATAGTCTGATAGTCAGCCGCCTGTTTATTATCACTAAAACCAAGATTGCGACAGGCACCATGCAATTGATGATGCAGATCACGCCACTCCTTCATTCTAAGTGGAGAAATAAAATGAGCACGGCAGTATTTTGCAAATTGATTGCGAGATAACTCCTGCCTTTTTTCCTCAAAATGCTGCCATATATTTAATAAAGTCATAAAGTCAGATTGTTCATCTAACCATTGCTTATGGGCCAAATCTGCTGCTTGCTTTTTATCCGCTGGCCGCTCTCTAGGGTCCTGAATACTTAAACCAGAGGTAATTACCATCAGTTCAGTTAAAGAGCCCAATTTAGAGGCCTCAATTAGCATACGTGCAAACTTTGGGTCTAAAGGAATAGAAACCAACATTTTCCCCAGTCGGGTAAGAGCACCCTTTTTATCGACCGCCTGCAACTCCTCTAATAACTTATAACCATCATTGATCATTCTTGAGTCGGGTTTATCAATAAAAGGAAAATCGCGAATATCACCAAGCCGAGCATGCAACATTTGTAAAATAACCGCTGCTAAATTAGTGCGAATAATTTCTGGATCGGTATATTCAGAACGACTAATAAAATCTTCTTCAGTATACAGTCTATAACAGACCCCTTTTTGCACTCGACCACAACGGCCCGCCCGCTGATTGGCACTTGCCTGAGAAATAGATTCTATGGGTAATCGCTGAACCTTAGTTCGATAGCTGTAGCGAGAAAGTCGTGCTCGACCCCCGTCAATCACATAGCCGATACCCGGAACAGTCAAGGATGTTTCAGCCACATTAGTACTGAGCACCACCCGCCGCCCCTTGTGGGGAGAGAAGATTTTTCTCTGCTCTGCAAGACTCAACCGGGCGTATAAGGGCACCACCTCAAGATGAGGGATTTGCGCCCTGCGAATGGCTAAACTTAACTCGCGAATCTCACGCTCTCCGCTTAAAAAAACCAACACATCGCCCCGACTACCTAGGGCCTCAATATCCTTTAAGCGTTCAATAATTTGCTGATCAAGCTCAATGGCAGACTGATCGACATTGTCATACACAATATCCACCGGATAAGTTCTTCCAGAAACCTCAACAATAGGCGCGTTATTAAAATGTTTAGAGAATTTTTCTACATCAATGGTTGCAGAAGTAATAATAACCCTGAGATCCGGGCGCTTCGGGAGTATCTGCTTAAGGTAACCCAAAAGGAAATCAATATTTAAACTGCGTTCATGAGCCTCATCAATAATAATAGTATCGTAATGACTTAAAAACCGGTCGCGCTGAATTTCCGCCAAGAGAATACCATCGGTCATTAGCTTAATCAGGGTATCTCGGTTGCTTTGGTCAGCAAAACGTACCTGATAGCCCACCTTGTCGCCCAAGCTCGTTTTAAGCTCCTCTGCCAACCGACTAGCCACGGAACGGGCAGCAATACGTCGCGGCTGAGTATGACCAATAATACCGCGGCGACCACAACCCGCCTCTAAGCATATTTTAGGTAACTGAGTAGTTTTACCCGAACCAGTTTCACCGGCAATGACCACTACCTGATTATTTTTAATAAGATCGCGAATTTCATCTGCTCGCTCACTCACTGGTAATTCGGGAAAACTTATTTGTGGAAAGTCAGCGGTTCTACTCTCAACCCAACTATTAGACTTAGCAACCGCTGTCGACCATTTTTTCCATGCCAAAGCCAGATCATCAGGGTTATTGGCACCCTGTTGAATTTTTTTTAATTGTTGTTTTAAACGAAATAGATCACAACTGGCCACCGCATCCAAAAGTTGCGATTCAAGCAGCCGAAATTGTTTGGGCTGGAAAGGTAATTTGGCCGGTAGGTTTAATCCCGCCTTAGAGTCACTCATCCAATAATCTTACTGAGATATATCCTGCCACACACAATGACCACTCGCCGACTTAATCGTTTCGAGCTTCTTGTTATGGCTAGCCAATTCATCATCGCTGGCTTTTATGACTTTAAGAGGAGAACGTTCTGAAGAAATTCTGCGAACACCACTAGCACCCGACACTGTGCCCTTATCAGAAGCAGACTGATCATTAATATTTAAATTAACCTGACCACCGGTCATCACCAAATAAACATCTGCCAATATTTCGGCATCCAATAATGCGCCGTGAAGATCACGCTGAGAGTTATCCACCATATATCGTTTACACAGCGCATCCAGATTATTGCGCTGACCTGGATGCTTATTTCTAGCTAAAGCTAAGGTATCTACAATTTGGCAAATATTGGCAATAGACTTAGGTTTTTTTGAAAGCTTTGATAGCTCATGATCGATAAAGCCCACATCAAATGGCGCATTGTGAATCACCAGTTCAGAATCACCCACAAACGCCAAAAATTCATCCACAATATTTTCAAAAAGCGGCTTATCCTCAAGGAATTCATCCTTAATGCCATGCACCTGCATAGCACCCTCATCGACATTCCTCTGGGGATTAATATATTGATGATAATGTTTACCCGTCAGCTTGCGGTTAACCAACTCCACACAGCCAATCTCGATAATTCTATGATCTTGAGAAGTCTCAAGCCCAGTGGTCTCTGTATCTAAAACTATCTGTCTCATATTTTCACTTAATCCAATTCATCAATGCCACGATTAGCCAACTGATCGGCAATCTCATTTTCAGCATGACCACTATGCCCCTTAACCCATTGCCAATCGATAGTATGTAGCCCAACCAATTCATCCAGTTGCTGCCAAAGATCAACGTTTTTAACCGGCTTTTTAGACGCTGTCTTCCAGCCCTTTTTTTTCCAATTTGGCATCCATTCCTGAATACCCTTCAAAACATAGGTAGAATCAGAAGTAACCGTAACCTCACAAGACCTTTGCAAAGCCGACAACCCCTTAATAACCGCCATTAACTCCATGCGATTATTCGTTGTTTCATGCTCACCGCCACAAAGTGATCTTTCATTATCACCATAACGCAACAATGCACCCCAACCACCGGGCCCTGGGTTACCCCTGCAAGCGCCATCGGTAAATATTTCAACAGTTTTCATTAAATTTAAACCTAATCATGGGGCGTTCGATTAATATTAGTGCGCTTTGAACCATAAGGTTTGGCCGTCAGTGGACGCCAAGCGCGGTTGCGATTACTAATACCACCCGTTACTCGCTTCACAGCATGAATCATATAAAAATTACCCAATGGAGAGCCAACCTTTTCACATATTTTTTGCCAGCTATTATGCTCACTAAAACAACTAGCCCCACCGATAGGGAAATTATACGCACCGTTTTGCACGCCGATCACCTCACAATTTAACAGCGAAAGCCAGTCAAACACACGACCTTTACGCAAACTCAAAAAATTATACTCCACACGCTTAGCCATTAATCTCATAGGCCACTTTAACAGCCCCATAGGGCCTATAGGATTAAATACACAAAGAATCATTTGCCCACCAGGCGCAAGAACTCTTGCCGTTTCCGCCAGAACTGATTGAGGCGAAATAGAATACTCCAATGCATGCTGAACAATCGCCACATCGACAACATCAGAGGGTAACGGCAAGTCCTCATTATCCGCAACCACCGAACTGCCATCAAAAGCCAAATCGTTACGAGAGGGTCGAATATAAAATTGATGTAACTGATTAAATGGCTCAAGCACACAGCGCTCACCCACCAATCCCAAATGCATCATTCGATAACCCGCAATATTCGCGCAGTTATCAGCCAACAACTTATCCTCAGACTCCAGTAAATACTGACCGAACTTTTTCCCATTCCAATTATCTAAATTCATAGCAACACTATCTGGTGTTATTGCCAGATATTTAAAATACAAATTAGCAAGTAATTGGCGAATTGCAGTCATTTTAAAGTGATCAAACTCATAACTAAATTTATTATGACTAAATCCTAACATGATACAAACTATTACCCTATTAGACTTAAAAGAAAAACAATCAAAAGCCTATTTTATTAGTCTGTTGTTAATACAAGCCATCACCGTTACAATCGCGCACCTAAAATTTGCACCCTACAGAGTTTTTTGTGTTACTAAAGTCTAAAACTAACATTATCTACCTATGCCTTTTGCTAATAAGCCTAAGGCTAGTGGGCTGTGTTTCAGTCACAGAAGAGCAAAACACTGAGCAAACAACCGAAAATGCGCCTATTATTGATCTAAATGCCCCTAAACAGGTTCTCAAAGCGCCCCCCAAGATCGAAAATAGTGATAAACAACAAAGTTTAGACCAAACACCACAAGCCAAACCCCGTGTAAAAGCACAAAAATTACCAGAACCTGTAGCACCCATAGATATTTGGCAACGTCTGCGACAAGGCTTCAAAATAACCCCGACCAAACTGCCCCATAGCGCAGATCTGCAATTACAACGCTATCTAAAAAATCCCCATAATCTCAATCTATTATTTGAGCACTCAGCACCCTACCTGTTTCATGTCACCGAACAGCTAGAAAATGCCAACTTACCCCTTGAATTAGCATTACTGCCAATTGTTGAGAGTAACTATGACCCACTCGCCTACAGCCCAAGTCATGCCGTAGGCCTTTGGCAATTTATCCCCGCCACAGCCACCTCATTAGGTTTAGAGCGCAGTCGATGGTATGAGGGAAGGCGCGATGTCGTTCATTCCACCGCCGCCGCAGTCACCTATCTAGGATACTTAAACAAACAATTTAATGGCAACTGGCTGCATGCCCTAGCCGCCTATAATTCCGGCGAAGGTGTCGTTAGAAAAGCTATCAGAAAAAATCGTAGGCTCGGCAAATCAACCGAATTCTGGTTCCTAAGACTACCCCGAGAAACCAAAAACTACGTGCCTCAGTTAATGGCGCTGGCAAGCGTGGTTAAAGAAGCAGAAAAACTCAAAGTAAAACTACCGGAAATAGCCAATAGTGCCTATTTCACCGTGGTTGATCTACCAGCGCAAATTGAATTAGATAAGGTCATAGAAGTGACAGGCGTCGATGATGCCATCTTTACCAAGCTAAACTCCGCCTACAAACGCTCGGTAACCCCACCAGAGGTAGGCTACCATATATTATTGCCGATTGAGAAAAGTGAAATATTGAGCCATTTCTTAGCTACCAGCGATCCAGCAACGTGGGCCAAATACCGCGAATATGTAGTTAAATCGGGTGACACCCTGTCCCATATCGCCAAACGCTACAAACAAACCACGGCACAAATAAAAATCACCAATCGCCTCAGAAATGACTTCTTGCGCATTGGCCAAGTATTGCGCATACCACCCGTGGGAGAAATCGCGGTACTCACAGAATATAAAACCCCGCCTAGCAGAACCTATATTGTAGGCGCAGGTGATACATTGTCAGAAATTGCGCAAAAACATAAGGTATCAATCAGTAACCTCAAGCGCGCCAATAACATCAAAGGAAACCTTATTAAAATCGGCCAAGAGCTGCTTATAAAAGCCCCCAAATCAGGCCCCAAAACCACCCCAGTAAGAAAGCTAAACTATCAGGTACGCAGGGGTGATTCACTCTATCTAATCGCCAAACGATTTGATCTAAAAGTTGCCGATATTAACTCGTGGAATAAGTTGGATAAAAATAAGTATCTACAGCCAGGACAGAGGTTAACGTTGTATATTAATCCTTTGCGGATTTAATATTTTAAGCATGGTTTAGGATATTCTGCTAAAAAAGCCCCAAATAAAATCCCCATAGCCCCAGATTATGGTGCCTATTAAAGCCGGCAATAGAACCATATAACCCCAGTTTCTATTTTTTTCATAGTATTTCAGGGCAAGTTTTTGCCATGCCTCTAAACCACCCCATGTTAAACCCTTCTCCTTTTCTGAAAGAGGTTTCATATGCTCATAGTTTGAAAAAATTAAAAACTCAGCGGTAATACTGAAAAAAACAATAATAGACCCAGTACGCGCAAACCATTGGCCATAATTCTGCTCCAAAGTAAGCCAGAAATTTAACAGCAATAGCGCAATGGGAATTAAAATTGAAGCGAATATTAGGCATATTATTTTTTTAAGATTTTTATCTATCAATTTACTCTGTTCTACTAATTCCTCACGGACATATTGCTGTTTAGCTTTTTCCTGATGATCCACTATTCTTTCCTTATCTATATAAAGCTTACAGCTCAATATAGACTAAATAGATGGGCAGTATTGTTTGAGGCAAAAAAAAAGATATAGCCACTGGGGCTATATCTTTTCGAATACTACTAAATAGACGGGTATTTATTAAACTAATAATTACACGTCTGTTATCGCATTATTACTGAACGATATCGGCCTGCTCTATTAGCTGTTGCTGGTAAGAGATAAACTCTTTACCACTGGTAGCTGTCTCAGCTATTGAGCGAATAAGCTTCATACGCTCATCATTGACTGATTCCGTATCACCAAGTTGTACCTCTGAAAGCTGAATCACAACAAAGTCGCCATTGGCGGTTGTAAAATTATCCGTTATAACACCATTTCTTGGTGTAGGAAGATCAAACGCATAAACATTAACTTCAGAGTCAACCGCAGGATTAGATCTTGCACCAGCCTCTACCCTATCTGTTTTTAGCTCAAAAGAGCGAGCTACTGCCTCTAGAGTCTCACCAGCAGCCAATGCAGCTGTAATTTCTGCACTTTTAGCATTAAGGCTATCTTTAGCCATTGAGACCGTTAGACTGTCACTAAGGCTTTTACGGACCTCATCAAGTGATTGCTGGCGCGACGGGAAGTCTTCTTGTAGTTTAAGAACAATATAATTGTCATCACCCAAATCAAGCACTTCACTAGCGTAGCCATCTTCCGCTACTTCGGGACTGTAGGCTGCACTGACCACCATAGGTGACGATGCAACATCGCTTCCACCATTTTCACTAAATGGTTCACTAACTTTAGCTTCTAACTCTAGGTCTTGAGCCACTTCTTCAAGGTTATCAGCATTAAAGGCCATTTCTTTTAGCATCTCTAGCTTTTCAACCAATAGATCCTCTGCCGCCTCTTGCTTAAGTTCTTGGGCAATACGCGCCTGTTGCTCATCCAATAGAAATTCTTTTTTGTCTACTTCGATTAATTTAACAAAGTGTGTACCCGATTCAGTTTCCACAGGTGCTGAGACCTGACCTACTTCAAGTGCCGCCAAAGCCTGTTCAAAAGCGTCTGGGAAGGTATCGCCCGTTGTAAAGCCTAGATCACCGCCAGTTTCCGCAGTGGCTACATCTTGAGAATACTCTTTAACTAGCTCAGCAAAGTCAGCATCACCATCAAGCTTGGCTTGAACTTCTGCTATAAGCTCTTCTGAGTTATCGTTTAACAAGATATGTGCCGCACGCAATGATGGGCTGTTATCCGCGGATTGTGCTTCCTGTTCAAATCTTGCCTGTACCTGTTCATCAGTGACAGACTGCGAATCCAACAACATAGCTGTATTTAGCTCAATATACTCAATGGCTAGCTTGCGTTCAGTCATATACTGCTGTTGATTATCGTTGTAATAATCAGCAATTTGCTGTTCTGAAAGCTTTACTGCATCTTTAAATGGCTGATAAGCCAGACGAGCAAATTCAAAATCACGCGTTTGATCGACTAATACCGCTAAGCTAACAACCTCAGCTGATGTTACAAAGCTAGTATTGATAATACCATTTGAAAGTTGCTCAACTAAAAATTGTCCGGCTAACATTTCAGTAAATTTCGAACTTGAGGTATAACCCTGACTGCGAATAGCATAACGGAATCGATCCTCATCAAACTTTCCATCCGTCTGAAATGACTCAACATCTAAAATCAAATCATTAACTAAGGATGGAGCAACACCTATACCCTGTTGATTTGCCGCTTGAATTAGCACTTCTCTGCTAATTAGCTGACGCATGGCCTGAGGTCGTAGTGCCTCATCGTCCAATGACGCTCTATCCATTTCAGGATTAGAGCTAAGAATTAAGCTTCGTTCTCTGGCTATAGCCTGAAGAACTTCCCTTTCACTAATTTCATCACCATTAACCACTAGAGCCGACTCTGAGTCTGGAGTGCTTATAAATAGTGACCCGGTTCCAGTCAGGGCAAAAATAAGACCAATTACAATGGTTATACCAAGTGCGACACCGCGCATGTTGTCTCTAAAATCTAGTAACATTTTATCTCTTCCAAAATTAAAAAAAGGCGCATAAGTATGCGCCTTTTAAACACGAAACACTTTCTTCTAAAAGAAGAGGAAAGAGTTCGCTTATTAATTCACAGCGTCTTTAAGAGCTTTACCCGCTTTGAAGCTTGGTACGTTAGAAGCTTTAATTTGAATCTCAGCCCCTGTTTGCGGATTACGGCCAGCACGAGCAGCACGGTGCTTAACAGAGAAAGTTCCAAAACCTACCAGTGAAACTTGATCACCATTTGCAAGAGCGCCTTGAACTGACTCTATAACAGCGTCTAAAGCACGAGCAGCAGAAGATTTAGATAGGTCAGCAGAGTTAGAGATAGCATCG
>JAQWIR010000040.1 GCA_029248755.1 Porticoccaceae bacterium | reverse complement strand
CGTCGCAGTCCATACATCACTGCCGTTGTCTGCCATCAATACACCGTCTTGTCCGAACACACCGCCACCAGCAATATAAACACCATCAGCGTTTGTCTCTACTGCAGACATATCCACTTGGAATGTCACAGATGCTGTTGTAGCAACAGGTAATTCTGGATACAACTGATTGTCATTGACGGAGAGGGCGTCAAATCTTATATCAACACTTGTAAATTGAATCTTAACCGATCTATCAAAGGCTACAGCAGCAACTGAAATAGTATTGGCTCCTAAGGTCAGAGCTTGCGCACTAGCAAGGAAATCATTGCCATTGGATGTCGTTTTATAAACTCTATAGTTGGCTCCACCATCAGGTAGTTCAGTTACATTCATTGATAATGTCTGCTGATTTTGGCTAGAAGCACCATCACTAACAAGTGCCAAATCAATAACCTTGACCCAAGTTGCATTATTCTTATCATAAAAGTCAGAACTATCATCCAGCGTTATTCCGGCTGCTGGCTCTGCGGGAGTTTCATCCACAGGCTCTTCATCTGTAGTTTCTTCTGCATAGAGCACTACACCATTAACAACAAGACTATCGAATTCTATTGCAGTGCTTGAAACCTGGAACTTAACAGCTCTATCAAAGGCTACACCGCCAACTGAAATGGAGTTTTCACCCAATGCCAATGCCACAGGAGTAGCAAAGAAGTCACCGCCATTAGCCGTTGTCTTATAGACTCTATAGTTCGCACCACCATCAGGCAACCCAGTGACATTGATCGACAATGTCTGAGTAGCTTGGCTAGAAGCACCATCCGACTGAAGCGCTAAAGCAACATTAGCTTTCCATGTTGCATTAGACATTGCATTAAAGTCTGAGCTCTCGCCTACTGTTGTAGTTGCGAATGAAGAAACACTGAACGAACCAAGGAGCAAAGTTGCAACAACAACCTTTGCAAAAGAACCAACACCTTGAGTGAAATTTGAAAAGATACTTTTTAAGTTTGATATTAAATGGCACATATTATTATTTTCCATACTTAATTACTTTTTTTGTTATCGCGAGAAAAATTGCTATCCACTATTAAATAGATATGACAATATTTACCCGGATACCCCTCTTACTACTAATTTTTTATTACTTTTTTTATCAGATTGACAATATGACTAGTCGAAATTATTACTATCAAATTATCTATCTATATTCGTTTTTCTACGGCTAAGGCCGCGTTCTGCGTGGACTTCAAGGCGAAAAGTTCGTCTAAAATAACGGGAAATTTCGGCTACTTTACTTACACCACTAACCTATACTCCAAGATTTAAATCAAGGAGTCAATAGTTTAATTAGTAATAAATAAGAATTTTAGACTGTGGGTCAAACCGATAAATCTACACCGAAAGGCTAAGACTCATTGTCCAATGCTGATTCAGAATCACCCAACATAACACTAATCCAGCGAGTATCATCATTAGATGCCAAGGCAATTTTTACCATGATAGTCAGTGGAATAGAAAGCAGCATCCCCACAGGGCCAAGTATCCAACCCCAGAACACTAAGGATACAAACACCACTAATGGCGAAAGATTAAGCCCCTTACCCATCCAACGCGGCTCAATAGCACTACCCATCAGAAAGTTAACCACCACAAAGCCTAGCAGGGTTAGACCCGCACTACCCACACCCAACTGCACCAAGGCAAGCAACACCGCCGGCACAGCGGCGATAAAAGAACCTACTGTTGGCACAAAGTTAAGCAAAAAGGCCAGCAACCCCCAAAGAACCGCATAATCGACCCCTAAGATAGTCAACCAGATATAAATCAATAGGCCAGTCACCGCACTAATCGCTGATTTAATGGCTAAATAGCCATGAATACTGGTAGAAAGTTCTGCTAGCCATGCCTGTGAGCTTTTATCACCGCGCGCCATGCGCAGCTTATCGCCAAAACGGGTATTTTCCGCCAAAATAAAAATAACCGTTAACAAAATAAGCACTGAATTGGTCATCACGCTACCAAAGGAGGCTAGGGTACTACCCACCCAACGCATTACCGCACTGGGGTCAAAACTGTTTTGCCACTGCTCGGTATCAATCGCAATACCGCTTTGGGCAATGCTTTGCTGAATCGACTCACTGATTAACGACAATTTTGCCGAATACACTGGAATATCTTGACGAAAGCTATCCACCGAAGCGCCAATCACCGCACCCAATAGAAGCCCAATGGATAAAATCAATGAAATAATCAACACTATGGCAATACCGCCCGGCACTCGGCGGCTTTTTAACCAGGCCAATAAAGGTGAGACAATCATGGCGATAAAAACCGCCAATAAAAACGGAACGACTAAAGAGGAAGCCATTTTTAGCCCAGACACCACAATAACAAAGGCGGCAAAGACAATAAGGAACTTAGCGATAGGTGCTTGTTGGGTTGTCATAGATTATTCCGAAGCCTCAATTTTTAAATCCACCTGCCGTAGCAGATTAGTTAATAACTGACGACCAGACGCTGAAAATACTAGCTTGCCCTGCCGTTCGGTTATCTCAGCCGATAACATAGCACATTCGTGGCGTATTTTGTCCAACTCAGTATCTTGGCGGATGGGTATACTAATAAACACCTCCCAATCTGCAGGGGTTGCTTTACCTGAAATAGCCAATTTAAGGATATTTTGGATATTCACCGCGCGCACCTGATACACCGGCACCCCCGCATAGCGAAAAACAACCAATGCAATAATCAGAATAACAAATGACAGTAAAACAGTGGCAATAAAGCTACTCATTATTAAAACTGATCGGGGTACTTACCCTCAAACTGGGTATACCACTGCTTTATATTGGCAATATCCGCCTGATTATCACCCGTAGGCTGGTAAAGATCACCCAATACAATGCGTTTATGTTCAAAATCTAAGGCACCCATCTGAATTTTGCAGTTATTAGCCTCAGCAATACGCAAAAAACCGGTTTTCCATTTTTCCGTCTTTTTGCGGGTCCCCTCAGGGGCTATTACAATTACCAGTCCATCATGCTTTTCAACCAACTGGTTAACATGCTCGATTACGCCCTCTGGGTTCTGCCGATTCACCGGAATACCCCCCAGCCAGCGCATAAACCATCGTAAACCCGGCACGAAAATAGTATGTTTGCCCAAAAAATGCAGCCGCACATTTAAACCAAGCACCGCGGCAATGCCCAAAACCGCATCCCAATTGGATGTATGAGGCGCGGCGGTGATTAATACCCGTTCGGCATTAGTAATACTGCCCTCAACCCGCCAACCAAAAAAACGTAAAAAAGCCTTACCAAACCAGCGAGTAAAAGCACTGCGGTTAGCGCGCAAATGCTGTGGAACTGGGTTATCTTCAAAGGTAGGTTGCTTTTTAGCCCTATTAGCCCTATTAGCCATACTTTCCTCAGCTTATCTATTAATGTTCCCGAGTTGACCTAAAATCAATATCGGGGAACCGCTCCTCAGCAAGGGACAGATTAACTCGGGTTGGCGCTAGGTAGGTTAAGTGCCCACCGCCATCAATCGCCAAGTTATCATCCGCCTTATTTCTAAGGGCCTCTATTTTTTTATCATCGTCCGCTTCAGCCCAACGTGCAGTGTACACATTGACGGGCTCATAAATAGCCTCAACACCATATTCTTCTTTTAACCGAAACGCCACCACATCAAACTGCAACTGCCCTACAGCACCCACAATAATGTCATTATTTTTAAATGGGAAAAATACCTGAGTACTGCCCTCTTCGGATAACTGGCGAATACCATTTTGTAACTGTTTTGCTCTAAGCGGGTCTTTAAGACGAATACGCTTGAATAGTTCAGGGGCAAAATGGGGAATACCCCCAAATTTTAAGTCTTCGCCCGCAGTAAAGGTATCGCCAATCTGAATAGAACCATGGTTATGCAAGCCGATAATATCCCCCGCCACCGCCTGCTCAACCGAAATACGCTCCCCCGCCTTAAAGCTAAAGGCGTCGGATACCCGCATATCCTTACCCGTACGCACATGCTTCATTTTCATACCCTTGGTATAGGTGCCCGAACAAATACGCATAAAAGCAATACGATCGCGGTGCTTAGGGTCCATATTGGCCTGAATTTTAAATACAAAGCCACTGAATTGTTTATCGCTGGCCTGCACCTGCCTAACCGAGGTTTCTCGCGGCTGAGGCGGCGGCGCCCAGCGCACAAAATCATCCAATAGCTCGCGCACGCCAAAATTACCCAATGCAGTACCAAAAAATACCGGCGTTAACTTACCCGCTAAAAACTCATCCAACTCAAACTGATGAGTAGCGCCCTTAACCAGCTCCAATTCTTCTAGTACATCATCGGCAAAATCACCCAATGCCTCACGCGCCTCAGGGGACTCCAAGCCTTTAATCTGAATATCATCCATCAACTGATGGCCCTTACCCTGCACATACACATGAATAGTATCGGTATACAGGTTATACACCCCGCGAAAACCCCGACCCATACCAATAGGCCAGTTAATGGGCGCTGCTTTAATCTTTAGTACATCTTCGATTTCGTCCAGCAGATCGATGGGCTCACGAATATCACGATCCATCTTATTAATAAATGAAAGAATAGGCGTATCGCGCAAACGGCAAACTTCCATTAGTTTGATGGTTCTTTTTTCCACACCCTTAGCGCCATCGATAACCATCAACGAAGAATCCACCGCCGTTAAAGTGCGGTAAGTATCCTCAGAAAAATCCTCGTGCCCCGGTGTATCCAAAAGGTTAACCGTGCAATCGCGATAAGGGAACTGCATCACCGATGAAGTGACCGAAATACCCCGCTCCTTTTCCATGGTCATCCAATCAGAAGTCGCATGGCGGTCGCTCTTTCGACCCTTAACCGTACCCGCCACCTGAATCAAATTACCCAACAGCAGTAACTTTTCAGTAATAGTGGTCTTACCCGCATCGGGGTGAGAAATAATGGCAAAGGTACGCCGATCAGAAACTGGCTGGGTCATGTAGATTATTCACAAAGGTTAAAAGCCGCGCATTATACCCTCGGCGCAAAAGGGTTTCAGCTAATCATTAAACAAGGGGGGTAAAACTAGCGCAAAGTTTCCTTTTAAAATAAAAAAGGGCGACCTAGTGATCGCCCTATAACGCTTCTGCCAACTTCAGCTCTAAAAATACTCATAAAAGTTGCTTGTAGTATTTTTCAGCATGGCTTTGGTAGTTTTAATCAACCTTACCCCAAATTTTTGTGGAACCATCTGCCTTGTAGGCAATAAAGGTGCACCTACCGGAATAAATTGAGATATAGCCACCATCGCCATCGTCTGGTGCGCCAAAACCTCCACCTCCGCAATCCTCATCTCCCCAAGACTTAATAAATCCATCCTTATCTAGAGCCGCAAAAGCCTTAGCATTTGAATAAATTTTGGTGAACACACCCTGTGTTGGCTCCAAGCCGTCACAGTTAGTATCAGAACAATTTCCCCAAGATAAAATTGAACCATCATGATTAAGCGCTGCGAATGCACTTTCAGTAGCCGCTATTGATTGAAAGCCTTTTTTAATTGAAGGCTCACTATGTATACCTGATGAATCCTCTGAAGCTGCTAATAACCAAGAGCCACCGCTTAACGAGGACCCCCAGATACTAATTTGACCCTCACTAGACAAGGCCGCAAATGCATTATCATTGGCGAATATTTCAACATTGTCCTCATATTTTTCCAAAGGTCGAACAAATTTACCACCAATGAAAAAGTCATTACCCCAAAAAATTGTAGATCCATCGGCTTTAATTGCAGTAAAGCCTGCGTCACTGGAGGCTATTGCAATATAACCACCATCTGCTGGACCATCACCATTACCATGATTTAAAGGGCCTCCCCAAGTGGTAATTTTTCCATCATCATCCATTGCAGCAAAGGTATTATTGTTAGAATATATCTGCGTAAAATTATTACCTTTAAGGGTTTTAAACCCCTCTGCCGAGCCTATATTCCAACCCCAAGAGGTGATTCCATCGTCTTTCAAGGCAGCAAAGGCAAATCCTGTAGAAGCTATGGCTGTGTAACCCTGATCATTTGGGGCATCATCAGGACTACCTCCAAAGTCGGTATTGCCCCAAACTGTTATGGCGCCATTTTCATCTAATCCAGCAAAGGAATCACTATTTGAAGTAACGCTTTCAAAATTTCCATATTTAGTTGAAGGATTTGAGCCTTTATAATCACCCCACTGGACAAATTTATCGGTTTCTACTGAATAACCTGTTGCACCTTGCAATATTGATTTATATACAGCACCTGAAGAATTATTTTCAAATGGAGTAACATTGGAGGCTATAAAGTTGATTTCACCGGTATCATTAAGTTCTACAATATTCTCACACCAACCTATATGGCTATTGTTCTTGCCTCCTGGAAAACTATACCAAGATGAACAGTCCGAAATATTATGTTCATGGTCTATAACTACAGGTTTTTGACTGTAATATTTTGTCTGATCAACATCATCTAACTGGGCATAAATATAATAATTTCCCTCAGGTAAATTAGCAGTGTTCCACGTAAAAGTCCCACTCTTAGCTACTAAATTATCAGCGATTTTAATTCCGCCATTTGGACGATTATTGTGACCATAAAACAGGCTAATTTTATTATTACTCAATGATTCAGAGTTCCAGCTAATATCATAGCTTTGATCAGCCTTTTTATCACCGGTAAATATCAGACTAGGCACAGATATTTTCGACTCTCTTGTATAGGCAACAGTTTTACCTGATGCATCCAAAAGTACCATGGTCAGATAGTAGGTTTTATTTAAATCAAGATCGCCTAAAAATAGGTATGGATTATCATCAGGTGTAAATCGAGGAGAAAAACCCTCTACATTTGCACTAAATAGGTCTGGCTCTAAATTAGCAAATGATTTGCTTGAGTAAAGGATATTACCATCGTGATAGATATTTTTTATGGTATTTTGAAAAACAGTCCAATCAACCTTCACCTGTCCATCTGACAACAATTCAACAGATACAGGGTTTAGCACTTTATATTTCTCATCTACAGCGTCAACAAATGCTAATTTTTTTGGCGAAGTACTCTGCCGGTGCATTGCAAGGAGGTCAACATCATAGCTGTGAACCTCGCCACCATTATCGACATGCTCACGAAATCCTTCGTAGTACTCATCATATGAAAAATCCCCCCAATACGTCATTTCACCATTAGCTTTAACTGCAACAAAACCACAGTGATTTGAGTATATGGCTACAAAACCCGTCTCTGATGGATTTGGGGAATCGGAGCCAGCTCCGCACATTTTATTACCAAAAGTAATAATAGAACCATCACTTCTTAAAGCTGCATAGGCTGCAGCATTAGAATAAATCTTAGTAACATCCTTATTACCAGACCCTGGAAGTATTTTTTCTTGTTGTCTATCCGAAAAAACAGACGTAACACCATCTGTGTAAGTCAGCCAGGGGTCACTAAAAGTTATAGATTGGAATTCCCTGTGACGCTTGAGCGCAACCATACCTGTGCGTCCATTGCCAAATATTTTTACCTCAGGGCCAAAATCAGAAAAACCGGTCCACTGCACTTTCGTCTTTGAAGCAGTTGCATCGTAAATACTGGCATGACCATTGTCTTTTACACTAATAAATAGTTCTCTATTTTCGTAGTGCTTTGTAAAACCGTTCACACCATAGTACTCAGTTTTGGGATCAATGGGTCTTGCTGCATCAACACCAATAACTGGTTTATTTATATTCTGAACCTTACAAGTTAATGGTGGTAGGCAACTACCAACAGCTCGAGCAGTGCCATCTTTCATTCTTAGCATAAGACCTAATGCTCGGGGGCTCCTGTAGTAGTTGCTGAAGTATATGGCCTCTATTGCTGTAATTTCACCCTTAATATTTTCTGAATAATTAGAATGACCCCAAGCTTTTATTTGGCTATTACCGCCCTCTATTTTAAAGGCAACATAACCATAGCGGCTGTATGGGTAAATCTTTTTGTAACCATAGTTTCCTTCCCTCAAAACACCAGGGACAGAAGTATATGGGACCTTTTGATTCCAAGTAACAATTCGTCCATCATCTGGATGTATGTAAGCAAATCCCCTCTCTGATTCACATAAATTTCTACTATTATAAAGAGAACTTCGCGTTTCTTCACCATCAGTGTAATAGGGATCGTTAAATAATTTTGAACAATCTTTGGCAAAACCATGATCATGTTCAACAATCAACTTATTAGAATTCTCGGCAACAATCCCCAAACTATCTTTAATATCTTTGCCCCATGAGTGATTTTTGAAGTACTCACGGGAATATTTTTGATATTTGGCAACAATATAGTATTCACCCTCTGGGATTTTTGATGTGTCCCAGGTAAATTCACCCTGCTTAGCAGCTATATTTTCTGCCCCCTTTATAGGCAGCAATTGCCAGTAATGATAATACCTATGGAAATAATGATCACTGTACGTTTCAAGTTTCCGGAGTGAGTAGTAAAGTGAAATTTGTTTATTTGTGGCGTGACCAGGATGCCATTTAATCTTATAAGTTTTATCACTAATATTTACCTTAGCATCATCGTTAAATGTGAATTTATCATTGGAATCAAGAATATCCACCCTTATTGTGACTGAACTATTAGCACCCAAGCCTCTAGCTATTTCAACTATGCTTGTTCCAGAGGTTTTTATTTCAACTCTTCCATCTTTATCAAGTTTAATGCTCTCGCCGTTTTTTAGCGTGTAACTTATTATTCCGGAATTGTTTTTGAATTGTTCTTCTATCCCCTTAAACACTTGGTTAATTATAAATGGCTTTTCATCACTAAATTTAGTGATTGTATAGTTAGTCTGGGTATAAGCCCAATCCGGCAATGTAGTGTTAGCATTTTCGCGATCCGAGTCTTTAGCTTCAACTAGCACATTTATGTTATAGCTTGCGGTTGACATTTTATAATTCATATCTTCCTGCTTCTGTGCTGTAACTTTAATCACTTGACCTTCAGCTTGTTTAGGATTTGTTATTGTTACCATTCCTTTGTTGTCTACAGTTGCAAGATCTGATCTATCCACAGAATAAACTACACTAGGCCAATCTATTATTGTTTTGGTTATGGGTTTATCATCGCTATTCCAGTTAATTTCGGGGCTCCCTTTGAACTCAAAGTTTTCCCTATGCCGCTTTTCTACATATAAGTTATAACAAGCACTTGAATTCACATATTTATGACTGTCTAATGAGTGAGCACAAACCATGATCCGGCCAGTAGCATTATTAAAAGAGACCTTACCCTTACTGACATTATCCATTGAAAAAAGTGCTGCGGACGGTTGTTCACGATAAATGCGGTAAGTAACATGGCGATTAGGTGTTGCAATTTTTCTCGTGAAAGACGAGCGAGAAGTTGTAACTTTAACATTGTCAGTTCCGCTTGAACCAAAACTAATGCGCTCTTGACTTTTTGAAATCTCTAATTTGAACGAGTCTTGGGCTGAAAGGTAATTTTGACTGGCTGCTTTTGTAGCTGTAATAGCTACAACACCTGCATTTTTAAATGTAACTACTCCATTATTGTTAACTGTTGCAATACTTGGAGCTGAACTGCTGTAACTTATTTGTCCAACACCACTACCGCCAGAAGCCTGTCGGGTCAATTTGCCATCATGACTATACTCTACAGTGTGATCATCACCCAAATCGAAATTCGCTTGGGGTGCTGGCTCTACAGTGAGCACGTATTGGTCACTTCCCCCCAGGTATTGATTATCACCTTCAATGGTTGCTGTAATTGTGGTTGTTCCTGCATTCTGGTAAATTACCTCACCATTGGCATCGACGCTAAACTCCTGGTTAGAACTGTTATAAGTTATTTCCCCATTTCCTTTTCCACCTGTGGCCTGCTGGGTATAAGAACCATTAGGTTCATATTGTATAGTTCGGTCATCGCCAGCAGTAAAAGCATCCTGAGCCTTCTGTTCTTCTTCGCATCTTAATTCAATAGATTCCTTTGACGTAACTGATAAATCAAAATTAGCACTGACGCCAAACCAGTAAGTTGCCGCAATCACTGTGTAGCTTCCAATGTCCAACTCTTGATTTATTCGTGAGTTGTAACCCTGACCACCATCATCATCTTTTATTGGATTTTGTAAAGACGGATATTCTGAGCTATCTGAATACAGATATAAATAAGTATCTGCTGAGGATGTTAGATCGATTTTTACTTGTGCTTTTTCATTAAGATGAAATTTGAATTTTGGATTTTTTTCACTTCCTATGCTTTTACCGCCAGACTCATTCCATGATTCTGTGCATGAAAATTGCTCAGCCTCAGATTGTAACGCTGAAATGCTATTTCTGGGGCCCCTAATGCTAGCTACAAAATCACCACTATCCCCCGAACGATATGTCGCAGCAACCAATATGTAATTGCCTTTTGGTAAATATCTAATAATTCTTGAATTTAAATAGCAGTTTGTTACTTTATCATTAGGTACATTATCCGCATCCCAGTCATCATTTTTTCCAAGTGCGTCACCTGACTCATTTAGTAGAATTAGGTAGGGGTCCGCCCCAGCACCTCCTCCACAAAATGTCTTGTTTTCAAGCCTCATATCTATAATAGCCGAATTTTTAACCTCAAAAGCATAACGTGGATTATCTCCATAACGTGTATTCAATGCTGATGATTCCCATCGGTCGTTCACCTCCGATTGATCTTTGTTTTCAGCTGTAACACTAAAGCTTAAAGCTAAAACCAAAGGGGCCAATAGATATCGTATTAATGTAAGTCTTGAAGTTAAATGTGCGTTAATATTTTCCATGGTGAGATACCTCTATCAAATATGCCTTTTCAGGCCATGCAATATGGATGGAGCAGGGCCTTGCTATTCGAGCGTTGCTACTGCGTGATTTACGTTGGATTGCTACCGGCTAAACACTCAAATAAGCAGAGGTCAACGGCAAAATAGAAAGGGTTTTGGGTAGATAAAGACAAAGTCTGGCCACGCGATAAACAGGGCCTATAGGTGGATATTAGAAATAATATCCCATTAAATGTACTTTGATCAGTTAAACACATTGGCATCCCTTCCAATTTAACTTTTGCCCTAGATTACAATTCTGGAAGTCCTTCTCCTGTTTAGTAAACTTTTTGGGGCGCTACAATCAAACTTTACTTCCTAAAAAGTAGCAAAGCATTTTTGGACTTTCCATTATTTTGCTGTCGATTGGTGTAATCTATTCTTTATTGAATTGACTGGGCTACGGCGTTTTTTTGCTCTATGTTTTGCTGGCTCTAGGCTTGAGCTATTTTTAGCTAAAAAATAATTTTTTACTATTATTTATGTTTTTTTGCTGATGTTACAAGTGCCTTAATTCACTTGTATTAACCCATTCCAACGAGTTGTATAGGCTGGTGATAAATGCTCGCGTTTCATTGCCCAGCTTTTTTTTACGCCTTGTCTGGCAAAGAATACTTGACCTCGACCACTGTGATTTATTGTATCGACTACATTCATTAGTTGGCGGCTGTTTGTATGGGTTGAAGGCTGATCAAATAACTCTGCTTGATAGGTGCCAATATCATAGAAATCCGAGAGTACAACACCGGCTTTTGCGTAGTGGTAGCCGTCGCGCCATAGTTGATCGAGCAGGCTCATGGATAACTGAATAAGGTCGCGGGTATCGTCACTGGGGCGTGATAGTTGTGCACTCAGGGCGTTGCTATATTGGGGTGTATTATTTTGATAGGGGCTGGTGCGAATAAACACTGTTAATAGCTTGGTCTGTTGTTGTTCTTTGCGCAACTTTTCTGCGGCTCGCGTGACATGCTCGCACAGGGCTTGGCCCATCTGTATACGGCTAGTGACTCTGGCTCCAAAGGAGCGACTGCAGATAATCTGCTTTTTGGTAGGCGGTATTTGCTCTAGTTGGATACAGGGTTCGCCATTGAGCTCTCTTTGGGTGCGCTCTAATACTACAGAAAAATGCTGACGTATTGATTTGGCTGAGGTATCAGCTAGATCAAGTGCTGTATGTATCCCCATGGCTTGCAGGCGCGCTGACAATCTGCGCCCCACACCCCAAATATCTTGCACTGGGGTTAGGGCTAATAGTTTGCGCTGTCTTTTGCGGTCAGTTAAATCGACTACGCCTTGGGTTGCTGTATATTTTTTGGCGGCGTGATTGGCGAGCTTGGCGAGGGTTTTGGTGGGCCCTATTCCGACACAGACGGTAATGCCTATCCAGCGATCAATGGTGTGTTTTACTTGCCGGCCAAAATCAATCAGTGATACAGCCGACTGAATGCCGGTAAGGTCTAAGAATGCTTCATCAATGGAATAAATCTCAACCCTTGGTGCCATATCTTCTAGGGTTCGCATCACGCGGTCACTCATATCGGCATATAGACTGTAATTTGAGGAGAATACTTGGATGCCATGCTGCTGAATCTGTTGCTTTATTTTAAAGATTGGAATGCCCATTTTTATACCTAGGGCTTTGGCTTCTTTGGAGCGCGCCACTACACAACCATCGTTGTTGGATAATACAACCACTGGGGTATGGGCTAAATCGGGACGGAATAATTTCTCGCAACTGGCATAAAAGTTATTGCAGTCTACTAGGGCAAAAATAGGGGTCATTTTAGCTTAGGCTTTATGGCGTATATTGCGGATAACATTAGTAACCACGCCAAAGATATCCAGTGCTGTGCCTTCGGGGATTTCTATCACAGGATAGTCTGGGTTGCGTGGCACTAGGCGTACTTTTGGGCGCAACTCTAGTTCTTTAACGGTCATTTCACCATGAATGGCGACGATAACTGTATCCCTGTGTTCGGCGGTCACTGAACGATCAACCACTAGAATATCGCCGGCATAGATACCTGCTTGAATCATTGAGTCACCTTCGACTCGCACAAAGAAGGTGGCGGCAGGTCGCTTGATACAGAGCTCGTTTAAATCAAGGGTTTTTTCGATGTAGTCTTGGGCTGGTGAGGGGAAGCCTGCGGATACGGCTTCGCTAAATAGGGGTATTTTAAGGCAGTGTGATTTGATCCATGCGAGGGCATGACTGCGGCCTAGTAGTGATAGGTTCATAGGAATCTCGAGGTGTTATTATTAGCTTAGATACTGTTTATTTATACAGTATCTAATACTATGCAGATTTGTTCAAGTGGATTTTGCTGTTATTTATTTTAAAATCGTTCATTTTGAAACTAAGAGTCCTAAATTTAAGATGTGGCGTATAATCGGCATATCAATGGTTGTTGATAGCAACTGAGTGCTTTATGGTTGTGGTTATTGATCGCTAAATCGCTAAATTTTTGGAGCAATACATGAAATATATTGGTCAAACTGACTATGACCATGAGGGTGCGTCTCCGCGTCAGGGTATTTTATTGTGTAATCTGGGAACGCCAGATGCGCCTAGACCCGCTGAACTTAGACGCTATTTAAAGGAATTTTTAAGCGATCCGCGGGTGGTTGAGATACCGCGACTGCTGTGGTGGATGATTTTAAACCTTATTATTTTGCGTATTCGCCCGCGGCGTTCGGCTAAATTATATCAATCGGTATGGACTGAGGCGGGTTCGCCATTAATGCTTTACAGTCAGGGGCAGGTAGAGGCGGTTAAGCAACGTCTTGCGGAAAAATACGGTGATATTCCGGTGGTACTGGGGATGCGCTATGGCAACCCGTCGATGGCATCGGCGATTAAGCAGTTAACCGATCAAAATGTGCGCGATATTATCGTGTTACCTTTGTACCCGCAGTATGCTGGGGCAACGACGGGTTCTACCTTTGATGCTATCGCTAAAACATTTACTAAACTACGCTGGGTACCTGAGTTGCAGTTTATTAATGGCTACCATAAATCTGAGGGCTATTTGGACGCACTTTGTACAACTATAAAGCGTCATATTGAACAGCATGGTCAGCCGGATAAGTTTGTTTTTTCTTATCATGGTACGCCGGAGCGCTATCTTAAAAATGGCGATCCTTATCATTGTTTTTGCCATCAGACCACGCGTTTGGTACGCGAGAAGCTTGGCTTTGATGAAAGCCAAGTGATGACGACATTTCAGTCGCGCTTTGGTCGCGAACCTTGGCTGCAACCCTATACTGATAAAACTTTGGAGCAGTTGCCAGAGGATGGGGTTAAGCATGTGGCGGTTATCTGCCCTGGGTTTTCTTCTGATTGCCTTGAGACTATTGAGGAAATTAATATGGAAGCCCGCGAGAGCTTTATTGAGAGTGGCGGTGAGCATTTCCATTATATTCCCTGTTTAAATGATGACCCAGTGCATATTGATGCCCTGGTGAGTATTTTAGAAAAACGCTTATCCCTTTCACACTAGACTGATCAACCTTCCTGTTGAGAAGCTATTTATTGCCAAATATAAGGAATTATATTCTGAGTTTCGTATAATGGGGTTTTGATTTAAAACCCTGTTAGTGATTAGTGGAATTTTATGGATATTAAAGCTTATATGCAGTCGGTGGGCATTGGTGCCCGAGACGCCTCTCGCGCTCTTGCGCGTGCCAGTAGCGCTGTTAAAAACAATGCGCTTGTGGCTATTGCTAACCAACTGGATATTAACCGCAGTGCTGTTTTGACGGCTAATCAGGTGGATATGGAAAATGGCCGCAATAATGGTCTTAATGAGGCCCTTTTGGATCGCCTTGCGCTTGATGATGGGCGTATTAATGGCATGATTGAGGGCTTACACCAGGTGGCTGAGTTACCTGATCCTGTGGGTGAGTTAACCGATTTAGGTACCCGCCCTAGCGGTATTAAATTGGCTAAAATGCGGGTTCCACTGGGTGTTATTGGTATTATTTATGAGTCCCGCCCTAATGTAACCATTGACGCTGCTAGTCTGTGCCTTAAATCTGGCAATGCAACTATTTTGCGTGGTGGTAGCGAGGCGATTGAGTCCAATCAAGCAATAGCTAGTTGTATAAAGCTAGGCCTTGCTGATGCTGGCTTGCCAGAATCTGCGGTGCAGGTCATTAATACCACCGATCGCGCGGCGGTGGTTGAGTTGATTACTATGGCTGAGTATGTGGATGTGATTGTTCCTCGCGGTGGTAAGGGTCTTATTGAGCGAATTAGTGCGGATGCGCGAGTGCCGGTTATTAAGCATTTAGACGGGAACTGCCATGTGTATATTGATGATAATGCGGATATAGATAAAGCGGTGGCGATTGCGGTTAATGCTAAGACCCATCGCTATGGGGTGTGCAATGCGATGGAGTCGCTGTTGGTTGCCGAGTCTATGGCTGAAAAAGTGTTACCTTTAATCGCTGATATTTATGCTGCCAAACAGGTAGACATGCGTGGCTGCGCTAGAAGCTGTGAAATTTTGTCATCTATTTCTGTGGCTAGCGAGAGCGATTGGCGTGAGGAGTATTTGGCCCCGATTGTGGCCATCAAGGTGGTGGCGGGTATTGATGCGGCGATTGAGCATATCAATACTTATAGCTCGCAACACACTGAGTCTATTGTGACTGAGGACCATGAGCGCGGCCAACGGTTTATTGCTGAGGTAGATTCAAGTTCAGTGATGATTAATGCATCGACTCGCTTTGCCGATGGCTTTGAATATGGTTTGGGTGCTGAGATCGGTATTTCAACGGATAAGATTCATGCCCGAGGCCCTGTGGGGCTTGAGGGTTTAACCAGTCAAAAATGGGTGGTGTTTGGCGATGGGCAAATCCGCCAATAATATGTCGGTTGCATTATTTGGCGGTACGTTTAATCCAATCCACTTTGGTCATCTTAATTTAGCCTCTGAATTAGCTGATTATTTGCAGGTTGAGTCGGTGCGTATGCTCCCCTGCGCTATTCCTGCCCACCGTGAAACACCGAATGTTAGTGCTGAGCAACGCTTGGCTATGTTGGAATTGGCAATTGATGGCAACCCTTCCCTTGTGGCCGATGACCTAGAGTTAAAACGGGGCGACACTAGCTTTAGTATTGATACTGTTGGCTGTATAAGACAGGCTATTGGTTTGCAAACGCCACTGTTCTTTTGTATTGGCATGGATGCTCTGTTATCTATCCATAGCTGGCACCGTTGGGCTGAGTTATTGGACTACTGTCATATTGTAGCTTGCTCTAGACCTGACTATCAGTTACCCAGTAATGGGGTTGTGGCTAAGTGGATTGATCAGCATTTATGTAATGATTTAACGCAGGTAAAAAAGCAATCCCATGGTTGCCTTCATCTGTGTAAAATACCGCTATTGGATATTTCCTCTACTGCTATTAGAGACAATATAAAATACGAAAAAAATATCGACCATATGACCCCTGAGTCGGTGGTTAACTATATTAAACAACATTCTTTATATGAGTAATTTATTGTTATGGCCCAAGTCTTAAAAGATATTATTATCAACGCCCTCGAAGAGGTTAAAGCCACTGAAATCACTGCTATTGATGTGCGTGATCTTACGGGTATTACGGACACTATGATTATTGCCTCTGGTAATTCTAATCGTCAGGTAAAGGCTCTGGCTAATAGTGTGGTGGTGGATGCTAAAGAAGCGGGACATGAAATGATTGGCATTGAGGGCGATGATAAAGCTGAATGGGTTTTAGTGGATTTTGGCGATGTGATTGTTCATGTCATGCTCCCTGCTACCCGGGTTTTTTATGATATTGAACGCCTGTGGTCAGTAAGACCTAATGATACTGAAGAAGGTTAAGGGTTACCCTTATATTAATTTGATTGGATAAACATTGAGGTTATTGATAAGCCTATGAAGCTCAAATTGCTGGCCGTTGGAACGCGCATGCCGAGCTGGGTAGAAGCTGGCTTTGATGAATACCATAAGCGAATGCCGAGCGAGCTTAAACTAGAAACCATTGAAATACCGCTTAGTCCTAAGGGTAAGGGATCTACTGTTCAATCAAAAGAAAATCAGGGACAGGCTATACTTAAACACATCGCCAAACAGGATAGAGTTGTTGCGTTGGATGTGTTGGGTAAATCTATGTCTACAGAATCTCTGGCAACCCAACTGTCTGACTGGCAAATGAATGGGCAGGATATTTGTTTGCTTGTCGGCGGCCCTGATGGGCTGTCTTCGGATTGTCTTGAGCGGGCAGATATGAAATGGTCGCTATCAGATCTTACCTTGCCCCACCCTTTGGTTCGCGTTCTATTAATGGAGCAGCTTTATAGGGCTTGGACCATTAATCAAAACCATCCCTATCATCGCAGTTAGAGCAATAGTATATGATGCGAGACATTGCTATTTCAGACCGCCAGCAAGAGCAGAGAATATTCTCTACGCGGGTGGTGCTGTCTTTATGCATTGTGCTTGGATTAACCTCCGTTGTTTTATACCGTTATTTTGATCTGCAAATAAACCGTCATCTTGACTATGTAACTAACTCTAATAAAAATCGTATTCATATTCGATCTGTAGCACCCACTCGGGGACTGATTTTTGATCGTCGTGGCCAATTACTGGCGGATAACCGTCCAGCATTTACACTCAATATTATCCCTGATAGAACGCAAAACACTGATAGTTTGATTGCTCAACTTGGCTTATTACTCTCTATTTCCAATAAGGATGTTGCACGCTTTGAAAAACGCGCAAAACGCAGTAAGGGCTTTGCTCCTGTTCCGCTAAAATATAACCTTACTGAAGAGGAGCGCGCCATTCTTGCGGTGAATAGTCATTTGCTAGCGGGAACTGAGGTTAGTGCGCAGTTAATGCGCTTTTATCCGCAACGTGAATTACTGACCCATACATTAGGCTATGTGGGCCGCATTAATGATCGAGAAATTAGAACTATCGATCCTGAAAATTATCGAGGTACTGATTTTATTGGCAAAATTGGCCTTGAAAAATACTATGAGGAGACCTTGCTTGGCAAGGTAGGTACGGAGCAGGTAGAAACCGATGCCCGAGGTCGCGTGATGCGTGTTCTGGGTAAAAAAGATCCCGTTTCAGGGAGTAATCTTACCATTCATATCGACAGCCAATTACAGCGCGTTGCTCTGGATGCTCTGAAGAATGAGCGCGGTGCACTGGTAGCTATAGACGTCAAAACAGGCGGTATTCTCAGCATGGTGAGCACCCTCAGTTATGACCCTAATTTATTTACTTCAGGGATAAGCCAAAAACAGTATGATGGCTTGCTAAAATCACCTGATCGCCCACTTTTTAATCGCGCTTTACGAGGCCAATACCCACCGGGCTCAACGGTAAAACCACTGTTTGGTTTAATCGGCTTGCAACATAAGGTTTTTGACCTAGATTATTCTATCAATGATCCGGGTTATTTCTTTATGGAGGGGATCAAAAGACCATGGCGCGACCACAATGCTGATCAGGGCGGTCATGGCCAAGGTGTTGATTTAGCTGAGGCGATCATTGAATCCTGCGATGTATTTTTCTATACCACCGGTGTTAAAGCGGGAATAGATTTATTATCTAAGGAGAGCGCTTTATTTGGGCTTGGTGATATCACTGGCATTGATCTTCCCGGGGAGAAACGTGGAATCATGCCTTCCCGAGATTGGAAAAAAGAGAACCGTCGACAGGATTGGTTTAATGGTGACACGATTAATATGAGCATTGGGCAAGGGTTTATGCTGACTACACCATTACAACTTGCGGTAATGTCGGCGCGCATTGCTGCTCGTGGAAAAACAGTGGTCCCTAAGTTGTTAAAATCGATTAATGGTGAAGAAATTGCACCTGAATATGCACCGGATCAAATTGAATATGATGATAGGTACTGGGACTATATTCATAAAGCAATGATTGATGTTGTTCACTCAGACAGAGGGACTGCGCGCGGTATTAGCAAGGGTCTTAATTATAAACTAGCTGGCAAAACAGGAACGGCTCAGGTTATTAGTATCCATGAAAAAGAAAAGTATGACTCGTCTAAAATTGATAAGCGCAAGTGGGACCACGCACTTTTTGTGGCTTTTGCACCTGCTGATAACCCCAAAGTAGCATTGGGCTTGATTGTTGAAAACGGCGAACATGGCAGTCGAACTGCAGCGCCAATTGCACGCAAAGTCATTGATCGCTATTTATCCGATTACCTACAAAAAAGACCTAATAATGATGCCTTGAAACTGGCTAAATATTCTTCAGCCTCTATTGAGGATAACTAATCAATGTATAAATATGATTTTGTTAGGCAGTTGGATACTAAGGGCGGGGATCGACGGCAAAATGTTCTGCATATAGATTTTACCCTACTGATTATACTGTTAGTGCTGTGCATGACAGGGTTGTTTGTGCTTTATAGTGCTAGCGAGCAAAGTTTGTATTATGTTAAGCGCCAAGCAACGTTTATGATGACCGGATTTACTGGCATGCTTATTGTCGCTCAGTTCCCGGTTCGCTTTTGGGAGCGCTGGGCTGGCCTTTTTTACGGCTCTGCTCTTTTAGCTTTGATTGCAGTTTTGTTTTTTGGGGTTGAGGCTAAGGGGGCAACTCGTTGGCTTAATCTTGGGTTTGCTAGATTTCAACCTTCAGAAATTGCAAAAATTGCAGTTCCTATGATGGTGTCAGCCTATCTTAGCCGACGACTTATACCGCCTAAACTAAAACATGTGGCCGGTGCACTACTGATTGTCGGAATTCCTGCCTTATTGATTATTCGACAGCCCGATTTAGGCACTTCTATTTTAGTATTTACCTCTGGGTTTTTTGTTTTGTTTCTTGCGGGTTTAAGAAAACGCTATTTGGCGGGTGCATTTTTTGCCACTCTAGCTGCGGCACCTCTGCTGTGGATCTATGTTATGCGAGACTACCAAAAACAGCGTGTGCTTACCCTACTTTCTCCAGAGGATGATAAGTTTGGTGCGGGATGGAATATTATCCAGTCAACAACCGCTATTGGCTCTGGCGGTTTTTCAGGTAAGGGTTGGACTGAGGGCACTCAATCCCAGCTAAATTTCTTACCTGAGAGCCACACTGACTTTATTATTGCAGTAATGGCTGAAGAATTTGGTCTTTTAGGGGTTATTGGCCTCTGTAGCATCTATCTTTTATTGGTAGGATACTGCATGATTATTGCTATCAATGCACAGTCCCAATTTGCACGGTTAATGGCGGGAAGTATCAGTCTTACTTTCTTTATTTACATGTTTGTAAATATGTCTATGGTTTCGGGCTTACTTCCGGTCGTTGGGGTGCCGTTACCTCTGGTAAGCTATGGTGGCTCAGCAATTGTGACTCTGTTTTTTGGATTTGGTATCCTGATGGCTATCAGTTCAGAACCTAAACGAATCGGGACTTGGCGCTAAATGAAAATTGTTAAATTTATTGTACTTTCGCTCTACTTGTCAGTGGCAACTATTTGCTCGGCGGATTATTCAGAAAAACCACAGGTCGCTGATTTTATCGACCTCATGGTTGATAAACATCAATTTAAGCGCGAACAGATTGTCGAATGGCTAACTGCTGCTGAATACCAAACGTCCATTGTTAAGGCCATGAGTCGTCCCGCTGAAAAGGTCAAACCTTGGCATGAGTATCGCAAACTGTTTGTGTCAGATCTTCGCATAAAAAGAGGCGTGGAGTTTTGGCAACAACATGAGGCTTCACTTGATCGAGCCTACGAGAAATACGGTGTTGACCCTGCCATTATTGTGAGTATTTTGGGTGTGGAAACTAATTATGGTCGCAATACGGGAAGCTATCGCGTAATTGATGCGCTCAGTACGCTTGCCTTTGATTTTTATCATTCAATTGAGAAGCGTGAATCTCGAAAAAAGTTTTTTACTATTCAACTTGAAAATCTATTTTTGCTGGCTCGCGAGCAGAAGAAAGACCCACTAAGCCTTGAAGGATCTTATGCCGGCGCTATGGGTTGGGGTCAATTTATGCCAGATAGTTATCGCGATTATGCGGTTGATTTTGACGATGACAATCTTACTGATATCTGGGAAAACCCAACAGATGCGATTGGCAGTATTGCCAATTTCCTGTCTAAAAAGGGTCAATGGAAAAAAGATCAGCCCGTGGCTACTAGAGCACATATTAAGGAAAACTCTAATACTGACGGCTTAAACAAAATGCGTAAACCTAAGAAAACCATTGCCGATATGGAACAACAAGGTTTTATACCGGCGCAAAACTATGCCAAAGACAGCTTGGCTTTTCCAATGATGTTAAGCGGAAAATATGGCGACGAGTATTGGCTGGGACTTAGTAATTTTTATGCTATAGGTCGCTATAACCCCAGAATTAAATATGCAATGGCGGTTTACCAACTGAGTTTAACGATTCGCGAACAGCGCTGTGAAGTAATCGAAACCTGCGACTCATCTAAATAGACTGGTTTATCAGGGAACTAGTCCTTCATCTTGCACTCTAAAACTAAATCTTATAATTTAGTATTGAGTATGAAATTATAAGATTTTTTGGCATTCTAACTTACAGTCTTTGAATATTCGTTAGGTCTGAGCATATTCATTGTGGGAACATTATGGCGAGTAATGTTAGAATAGTTTTCTTTAAAGATCGGCTGGCTCGGTACCCCTAATATGTTGAAAAAAAGCTTTTTTTGTTCGTTGGTAATTTTACTTTGCTCTAGTATTATCCATCATGCTGCAGCAAAACAGTTCCTTCCTGATGCCCCTAAGATAAATGCCAAGGCTTGGATTATTATCGATGCCGATACCGGCTATGTTATTGCAGAAAATAATGCAGATGAGACTTTACCTCCGGCTAGTCTAGCAAAAATGATGACTACCTATATAACCTCAAATGAAATCAAGGAAAACCGTCTTAAAGAGGATGATTTAGTTCTTATTAGCGATAATGCTTGGGAATTGGGCGGCGCTAAAACAGATGGTTCAACCATGTTTTTAAGCCCAAGATCAAAGGTGTCAGTCATTGATTTGATGCATGGGGTGATTATTCAATCGGGCAACGATGCTGCCATCGCTTTGGCGGAGCATATCAGCGGTGGTGAAACCGCATTCGCCGACAATATGAACTTTCAGGCAGAACAGCTGGGTATGACTAATACCTACTATGCCAATTCTACAGGTTTGCCCGCTGAGGGCATGGTCACAACGGCTAGAGATTTAACCGTTATTGCTCGGGAAATTATCAATCAACACCCAGAGTATTACAGTATTTATTCTAAAAAATATTTTAGTCATAACAATATTAATCAGCCTAATCGCAACCGTCTGCTGTGGAGAGATAGCAGTATTGATGGACTTAAAACAGGTCATACTAAAGAAGCGGGCTATTGCCTAGTAGCTTCCTCTAAGCGTCGTGGTATGCGTCTTATATCAGCGGTACTAGGCGCTCAAAGTGATGAAGCTAGAGCTAGAGAATCACAAAAACTATTTTCTTATGGCTTTCGGCATTATGAAACCAAAAAAATCTATACTGTGGGTGAGGTCATCAAACAGAATGCAGCGCTCTGGTATGGTGAGGAAGATTTTTTAAATTTAACCATCGCCACAGATATTACTCTTACTTACCCTAAAGGCGAGAGAAAAAATTTATCGGCTGAAATTACTGTAGATAACGAAATTAAGGCACCGATTACAGCGGGTCAAATTCTTGGTAATCTTGAGGTTACACTCGATGGAAAATCTATGGTTAGTGTGCCACTCGTAGCTGAAAAAGATATTGCGCAAGCTGGATTCTTTTCCAGACTCTTTGATTGGATTTTGCTGTTTTTTACACAGCTAATTTCCTGAGTTAGCGACTGTGCCTGAAGATAAAAAGCCAGAAATTGAATTCCCCTGTAAGTACCCCATCAAGGTACTAGGCGAGGCTCATCCAGATTTAAATCAGCATGTTGTTAAGGTTATGAATACTCATGCTCCGAAAATAACAGCATCTGATTTAACGGTTAAAAATAGCAGTAAGGGTAAGTGGCAGTCACTAACAGTGACCATTATAGCGACTGGAAAACCTCAGTTAGAGGCTATTTTTGCTGATCTTAAAACCAGCAGTAGAGTCAAAATGGTTCTCTAGGCATGACCTTAGGAACAAATAAATCATCACTAACCATTCGCCATCTAGGGCTTCAGGATTATTCTGTTACCTTTGAAGCAATGAAAGCCTATGTGGCTCAACGCAGTGAGAGCAGCTGTGATGAAATCTGGTTTTTAGAACATAACCCAGTATTTACTCAGGGCCAAGCCGGTAAGTCCGATCATATTCTTACACCGGGCGAGATACCGGTGATTAAAACCGATCGCGGCGGTCAGGTAACCTATCATGGTCCAGGACAGATTACCGCCTACTTAATGATTGATTTAAAGCGCTTAAGTATTGGCGTGCGTGATTTGGTCACTCTTATAGAGCAAGCTTTGGTCGACTGTCTTGACTATTGGAATATTGAGGCTAGTCCCAGATCTGATGCCCCGGGTGTTTATACTTCTGAGGGTTATAAAATTGCATCCTTGGGTCTTCGTATTAGAAAAGGTTGTAGTTATCACGGCTTAAATTTTAATATTGATATGGATATGTCACCTTGGAGTCGTATTAATCCTTGTGGTCTTGGGGTAAAAATGACTCAATTGGCAGATCTAGTTGAGCCATCTCCCAGTAAACAACAGGTAACCCATAAATTAGCCGAGCTGCTGCAGGTGGCTCTGGGTTATAATAGTTACCAGTTGGGTAGTGAATCTATTTTGGCTGAATATAAATCCAAGGAAATTTAATGACAATTAATCTGGTTGATCCACCGAAGAGAACCAAAAGGCTTCAGCAAGGCGAAAAGCTTCGCAGTGCTGATAAGGTGGAACGCATTCCGGTAAAAGTCATTCCTACTACCGAGTATCAATCCAAGCCTGAGTGGATGCGAATACGCTTGAGTGCCTCGCCTAGAGTCAACCAAATTAAGAGTATTCTGCGCGAGCATAAGATGGCTACTGTATGCGAAGAAGCGGCATGCCCTAACCTTCACGAATGCTTTAGTCATGGTACTGCTACATTTATGATCATGGGTGAAATATGTACCAGACGTTGTCCATTTTGCGATGTTGGTCATGGTAAACCCAATCCATTAGATCAGGACGAGCCGTTAAATCTTGCTAAGGCAATCAGTGAAATGGGTCTGAGTTATGTGGTGATTACATCAGTGGATCGAGATGATCTTCGCGATGGCGGTGCTCAGCATTTTGCGGATTGTATTCGCGAATCGCGAATCTTATCACCCAGTTTAAAAGTGGAAGTGTTGGTGCCTGATTTTCGTGGCCGCATGGATCCTGCACTAGAAATTCTAAGCGCAACACCGCCGGATGTGTTTAATCATAATATGGAAACCATTCCGCGACTTTATCGGGAGGCTCGTCCAGGTGCTAATTATCAGTGGTCATTGAAGCTGTTAAAAGAGTACAAAGCACTTAATCCAACAGTTCCAACTAAGTCGGGCCTTATGGTTGGACTTGGCGAAACTAAGGACGAATTATTGCGAACCTTAGACGACTTACGTGAGCACAATGTTGATATGCTCACCGTTGGGCAGTATCTTCAGCCATCAACCAACCACCTTCCTGTTGAGCGTTTTGTTCATCCTGATGAGTTTCAAGAGTACACCGAGTACGCTGAGAGCATTGGCTTTACTCAAGCAGCCTGTGGACCTTTGGTGCGTTCTAGCTACCACGCTGATAAACAAGCGCGAGGCGAAGATATCACCTAGTTTGGTGCAGTCATTTATTGATCGACCCAAACTTCTCTTAAAGGCTCTCCAAAATCATCATAAATAATCTTTTTTATCGGCTTTTTTGAGGCTTTTGGGGCTGGTTTGGGGGTCTTTTTTTGTTTGCGCTCGTCAAGTCTGGCGACCACCTCGTTAACATAGGTTCTTTTTTTGATGGGAGATGGGCTAACAAAAACTGATTTTGCTCTTGGTTGATCCGCGGGCTCACCGGTTTCACCCTGTTGATATTTCTTAATTTCACCCCCCTTACCCAGAAACTCTTCGGTTTTTTCACGAAGTTGTTTGCGAAGGGATTTTTTTGAAATGCCGTTACTCAAGATACTTACCTTTTATGGCAGAAGCTGAATTTGATATTAGCAAATAATAACCTGTCACACTATTCAACTAACGCATGATCTTCTTTTTTAGGGCAATGAGCAGTTTCTGTTGTGCACCTTTAATAAATTCAAGATTAAACTGCCTTTTAATCAAACTAGGCAATAACAGCATAACCGGTGTAACCAAAAGGGTCATAAGGGTTGCTACTAAGAGGCCGTTTACAATAGCGCTCGCCAGAGGTTGCCACCATGAGGCAACCATACCACCTACTTCAATTTTTCTGTTTACCATATCAATACTGTAACCTGTAGCAAGTGGTAATAGTCCTGCTATGGTTGTAACAGTGGTTAACATAACAGGTCTAAACCTGGACTTAGCTGCCTGAAAAACTGCATCTTTGATTGGTAACTCTGGCTGATTTCGTCGCAAATAATTGTAACTGTCGATCAGTACAATATTGTTATTTACCACAATCCCAGCTAATGCAACTATTCCTACACCGGTTAAAATTGTACTAAATACCGACTGTGTAATCAGTAAGCCCAACAATACCCCGGCTGTGGACATAACTACTGAAAACAGTATTAGTACAGACTGGTAGAAGCTATTAAATTGCGACACCAGCAGTATTAGCATTAGCCCCATAGCCAAGGTGAATGCAGTTGATAAGAACGCCGCGGACTCAGCTTGCTCTTCATTGGCACCGCGAAACGATATTTTTATGGCGGGATCTATTACCTGTGTTGAGAGCCATTGGCTAATTTGACTAACCTGTGTATCAGTTAAATAATTTTCTTTGGTATTGGCTAAAATAAATACACTCTCCAAGCGATCAATGCGCTGTATAGCATCAACACGATTCATTGCTTTACGCTGAGTAAAGCTTGAAATTGGTACTGCTCCATTAGCCGTATTAACTCGCAAATTATCAAGCGATTCGAGCTTTCTATCAGCCGCTGGAAACCGCACCCGTATCTCTACTTCTTCGTCTGCATCATCTGGCCTAAATTCACCAATCATCATGCCATTGGTAACCAATTGCACCATTTGCCCAACCGCATTGACATCGACACCTAGCATCGCAGCCTGTGATCGATCGACAACCATTTCCCACTGCACACCTGATAGTGGAAGACTGTCTTCAATATCCCGTAATCCTTCAACATTTGATTCAATCCACTGACGAATACGGGCTGTGGTTCTGTACATCAATTCTCTTTTTCTAGAGGAAATCTGGATTTGCAAATCCTTTCCCACGGGCGGACCACCTTCGACACTGGCTGCAGTAACATAAACGCCAGGAATATCCTTAGTTAGTGTTCTTATTTCAGAAAATACCTCTAAACTACTTCTTTCTCGCTTGGCGCGCGGATGGAGTTCAATTAAAAAACTACTAATTTGATCGCGACTTGCATCTCTTTGCCCCATTAATTGACCAGCACTGCTTGATGCATAGATTTGTTTTATCCCGGGCAAATGAGAAAAACGATTTTCCACCTGAACTGTGAGTTGTTTCTGTTCTTCGATAGATAAATTGCCTTGAGCGCGCAACGTCGCCATACCGAATCTGTTTTCTGTTTCAGTAAAAAATTCTAAGCCTGCGCCAAATTTTCCATAACCATAGAATATTCCAATCAATAAAAGTAATGCGGCGAATGCGGATTTTATTGGTTTGGATAGGACTATATTTAGCAATCTAAGATAGTTATTTAGTAAGGGCGAAAATAATGTAGATGGAGAACTTGTCGCAGTAACTGGTGATTGTTTTGTGGCATTTATTTTCGCTAGAGTCACGCCCAGTGTTGGCACAAATATAAGAGCATATAACAATGACCAAGCAAGCACTGAAAAAACTGTCACTGGAAGATACATCATAAAATTACCCGATACCCCCGGCCAGAATAACATAGGTAAAAATGCAGCCAGCGTAGTGCCTGTTGATGCTAATACTGGGACTGCCATTCGCTTTATAGATTGTAAGTAGGCTGATTTAACTGAGAGACCTTCAACTATTTTCGTATTGGCAAATTCAACCACTACGATAGCACCATCAATTAACATACCCAGTGAGAGCAAAAGCCCAAACATAACCATAAAGTTAAAGCTGTAACCCAGCAAATTGACGATAATCATTGAGCCAAGTAGACAAAAAGGTATGCCAAAACCCACCAGCAGACCTGACCTAATTCCAAGGGTCGCCACTACTAGGACTAAAACTAAAATCATGGCTGTTAAAATATTTCCCATTAACTCACTGACCATCGATTGGGCATATTCTGAACTATCAAACATAAAGTCGATTTGAATATCCTGAGAGAATTCTGTCTTATAGGTTTCAACCACGTCGCGCACAGCGGCTATAGTCTCAATTGAGTTAGCTTTTAGGCGCTTGCGAACATCCACTGCTATAGTCGGTTTACCATTGAGTAGGCTAAAGCCAGTGGCATCTTTAAACTTGCGGTCAACATTCGCAATATCCCCTAATCTAACTACCGATTGGCTATTACTCCTAATGGGTATATCGCGGATATCTTGCTCTGTTTCAATAAGTGCTGGCACCTTGATACCAAACCGTCCATAACCAGCATCCATTTCACCCGCAGGAATTAATAGGTTATTTTGGCTTAATCGCTGGAAAAGCTCGGCGGTGGTTATATTGTAGAGATCGAGCTTAGTGGGGTTTAAAACAACTTCAACTACTTCATTGCGATGCCCTGATAAATTGGTTTCAAGTACATCCCTTAGCCCCTCAATTTTTCTTTGAAAAAACTTAGCTGCCTTAAAAAGATCGCGCTCATCAACTGTTTGTCCAGAAAAAGTGACAACGACATCAGGCTCAGGACTGGGACTTATAGGTTTTACAATGGGTTCTTTGGTCTCTTCTGGAAACTTGGCCTTGGCGCGGTCTACTGACTCTCTTACATCAGCAATTACCGTATCTATATCTAAATTAATATCAAATCTTACAAAAACATAGACCGCACTTTCACGCGCTGTGGCAATCATTTCTTCAAGGCCATCCAGAGTTTTTAGCTCATTCTCAATGGGTCGAATTAATAGTCTTGCACCATCTTCTGGGGAGATCCCCTCATGTCGCACCATGATTATGGCCGCAGGGACGGTCACATTGGGATTAACTTCAATAGGCATTAAGGCACGCGACATAATGCCTGCCAGTAGAAATAAAAGCATCAAAGAGAGCGTAGCCCGTGAGCGACTGAGGACGGCTTTTAGGAATCCCATTAACTACCTCTTAACCTGTCATGGGTTGCTGTGCGGGAGATAGGTTTCGACGGCTTCTCCCTGAGAGACGTAATTTTGCCCCACGGTAATTAGATTGATGGTGGACGGCAACCCATTTACCCAGAGTCCGTTTTCTGCTTCACCTAAAACCTCAACCTTAAATTGGGTTACAAGCTTAACTTGATTAACCGCTCTGACCATCATGTCACCCTCTGCATCTAATAGAATCAAACTCGCTGGTATTAGATGCGCTTTCACCGTTGCTAATTGAAGCTGTAATTGGCCAGAAATGCCCGCTCTTAGCTCCAACTCAGTATTTTCAACTACCGCTTCCACCCTAAAAGATCGCGTAGTGGGATTGGCTTGATGTGCAATATAGGAAATAATTGCATTTTTAGGGAGGTAGTCATCAAATAGTGCAAGTGCTATATCGCCTATTTGAAGATTTACCACATCTGACTCTGAAACCTCTGCCACAATTTTTATTGGGCTTAGCTCAACCAGCGTTGCGCAAAGCTGTCCAACTGTTAAAAAATCACCCACTTCAATGGGTCGATCTTCAATTATGGCAGTAAAGGGTGCCTTAATGTTTAAATTTTCAATGTCATTTTGACTACGGGTTAGTTCAAGTTTTGCGATTTCTAAATTAGCTTTTGCCTGAGCTATAGCTAAATTTGATTGATAGCCAGCTGTTTCTAATTGAAGCGCTCCTTTGTAGGCAATCTGGGCCTGTTCTAATTTTGCCTTTGCTTGTTGTTGCTGTTGCGGTCTTTCTTTTGCTTCAATTACGCAGATACTTTGATGTTTGTCGACCACAGAACCCCGCTGACCGGGAACAGATACAACTGAACCTGCCACCTGTGCTCTTAAATTAACCACTCGATTGGGTTTTGTATGGCTGTTAACTCTGAGCTGCGGTACAAATTTTTGCACTGTAAAATGACCCAGCGAGACTTTTGTAAGAGATAGGGAGGGTTGATTAGAATTTGACTGTTCTTCATTGGCAAACAAGCCACTGGCTAACCATATAAGTGTTGCCAAAATAATTAGCAGTGCAAGTCTTACATTTGTATTCATCATATTCCTTTATGGGCAGTTGGTAAGCCGATAATAAAGATTGTCTGTACCATACGACTGGCCGAACAACACAGATCCTGTTATCTTTGGCTAAATTTATTAAATTATATCTATCCCATATCTGTTTATCCAAAATTTAAATGACTTTCTTGAGGAAAAAATTGGCTAGATTTTTACATCAGATTTAAAATCCTTGATATTGGACTAGTCAAATTATAGCTGACTGGTATAATCCGCAAACTTTCTGAACGCAATCTATGGATTCTTAATCATGAGCTTTAATGACATCCCGGCAGGCAAGGATCTGCCAAACGACATCAACGTGATCATCGAGATACCGGCTAATCACGATCCTATTAAATACGAAGTGGATAAAGACAGCGATGCTATTTTTGTTGACCGCTTTGTGGCTACTCCTATGTTTTACCCAGCAAACTATGGTTATGTCCCTCAGACTCTTTCTGAAGACGGTGACCCATTAGATGTTTTGGTTGTTACACCTTACCCTGTTATACCAGGTTCAGTTATCCGCAGCCGTGTAGTTGGCGTGCTTAAAATGAGCGATGAGTCTGGTATTGACGCAAAACTTTTAGCAGTTCCTCACAGTAAATTGACCAAAATCTATGATCATGTTGAAGAAATCGAAGATTTGGATCCATTACTTATTAAGCAAATTGCTCACTACTTTGAAAATTACAAGGCTCTTGAGCCAGGTAAGTGGGTTAAAGTTGATGGTTGGGATAATGCTGATGCAGCGAAAGCTGAAGTTATTTCATCACGTGAACGTTATTTAGCCGAGTAACGCGCCATTTCGACTCAAGCAATAAAAAACCCGACATTTGTCGGGTTTTTTATTGCTTAGAATGTAAGACTAACTAAGATGCGAATCATGCTCGGAAAAAATAATATCGCTAGATAGCCCATTTTTTTTCAACATATCATTTAACCTACGCAGTGCATCTATTTGAATTTGCCGTACTCGTTCTCGAGTCAGACCCACCTCACGCCCTACTTGGTCCAGAGTTTCTTGCTGATGGTTTAGTAATCCAAATCTTCGCACTACAACTTCTCGTTGTTTTTCTGGAAGCTCTTGAAGCCAATAATTTAACTTTTGCATCAAATTATCGTCATCGATTACCCTTTCTGGGCTATTAGATTTGTGATCGGGAATGGTATCTACAAAGGACTTTTCATTGTCGCCAACAGGGATATCAAGAGAGCAAACAGAATCATTGAGCTCAAGGATTCGATTGACAGTATCAGCTGGCTTATCCACCTCATGTGCGATTTCTTTATAGGTTGGCGTATGATCAAGCTTTTGTGCCAATTTACGGGATACTCGGCGGTATATATTTAGCTCTTTGACCACATGAACCGGCAATCGAATGGTACGTGTCTGGTTCATTAAGGCACGCTCTATAGTCTGCCTAATCCACCAGGTGGCATAGGTGGAAAAACGAAAACCTCGATGGGGGTCAAACTTTTCGACCGCACGCATAAGACCAAAATTCCCCTCTTCAATTAAATCGAGAAAATCGAGTCCCCTATTTAGGTAACAGCGCGCAATTTTAACGACTAAACGCAGATTACTTTCAATCATACGATGTCGAGCGGCTTCATCTCCCTCTTGAAGCTTGATGGAGAAAAATACCTCTTCATCAGCAGATAACAGGGGCGATCGACCAATCTCTTTCAAATAAAGACTGGTGGCATCTACCGTACATGATTTTGAATGATTATTAGATTTTTCATCAACTACAGACAGTTTATCCATAACTCGCAACTCCTTTGCATTTCAATAACTCCAATAGGCGAACTGGTGTTCGCCTAAACTTCCCTATTTTTTAGTCCCTAATTAGGTGTTTCTGAAACAGTTCCAACGATAATACAAATGGCAATAAATCATTTTATATAAGCCACAGGATTAATAGGTTTACCGTCTTTCCTTATTTCAAAATAAAGCCGTCCATTGGTTCCTAATTTTGAGATACTCTTACTACCATCGACTATCTGACCCTCGCTAACCAAAAGCTTTTGATTATGACCATAGGCACTTAATAAATAGTCTGAGTGTTTGATGATAACCAGTTTACCGTAATCACGCAATCCATCTCCTGCATAAACTACTACACCCTGAGCGGCAGGTTTTACTGAAGCCCCTGAAGCAGCCTGAATTACTACACCTTTGCGTAAATCTTTTGGATTATAACTTTCAATTATTTTTCCTTTGATCGGTTTTTTCCAGCGTAATTTCTTACCACTTATCTTTTTCAGTGACAGATTAACTGATGGTTTTTTGTCTATTGCATCAGATTTTTCAACTACCACAGGTGCTACTTTTTTAACTTTAGGGCTTGCTATAGTGGGTACAGATTTAGTGTGCCGAGTTTTATCTAAATTAAGTACCATGCCTTTACGAACTCGGTAGGACTCATTTAAACCATTTATTCGCGCAAGTTCGCGCACATTAAGATCATAGCGCCAAGCAATTGAATACAGGGTCTCTCCCTCTTCAACTAGATGGGTGTTAATCATCTGGCTAGGGGGTTGCTCTAAATTAACAATGGGTGCTTTGTAGGGTGTACAACCCTGATTTAAGGTTGCTAATAAAAAGATAAATATTGATAGCCATATTCTAAACATCAGATCACCTATATGACTTTATTTTTTAATTTGATGCTTATAATTTCAATAACAAGCACCATAAAAAGACCGAATAAAAAAACTAGCATACAGGAGAATATCTGAGGGTCCTGCCCCGAAACCTCAAGATAACTCTGTGGCGTGATATTTTGAAACCCACCTGTAGATTTTAAGGCGACCTGTTTCCATGGCCATAACACTGACAAACTACCCATTAAGAAGCCACACATAGTGGCAATCACTGCATGTTTATAGCGATCTAACAACCAGGATAATAATCGACTAAATATCATTAGACCCACTACACCTCCTGCGGCGAATGTCACTAGAAAGTCCAACTCTATATTAACTAATGCATTAATGAACAGCGGGTATAAACCAAGTAAAACAAGAATGAATGAACCTGATATTCCCGGTAAAATCATAGCGCAAAGTGCAATACTGCCAGCAAAAAATATGCTGGGATAATTACCCTCCATAGTGCCTGCTGTGGCTAGGGATAAACCATAGGCCGCTAGTGTGCCTGCCGCTAGCAATAAAATATCTATGGCTTTTGTGGCTGGATACTGGCGCAACAAATAAATGATTGAGGCAATAATTAAACCCATAAAAAATGACCATAGCTGTAACGGGAATACCTCTAATAAGTAACCCATTACACCGGCTAAGGTAAATAAACTAAATAAAATTCCAGATATTAAAATCAACAAAAACTCTCCATTGATATGCCGCCATGCGGCACCAAAACCCTGATTCTTTAGTGTCTTTAGGGCAGTAAGGTTGAAGGCTTTAATTGAATCGAGTAACTCTTGGTAAATACCGGTAACAAAGGCAATGGTCCCTGCCGAAATTCCTGGCACTAAATCTACCGCGCCCATGGCAACGCCGCGAAGAAATAACAACAATTTGTACTGGGTGGATTTCATAAATTCAGTGGCCAATTACCTGTAAATTTTAATGTGTGACTCCGGTTAATAAGGGGACGAATTTTACCTTTTCAACAATATCTTCATCAAATTCGTTAGAGTCACCCACACGTTTTATAACACTTAGACTTTGTGACACACCATTACCGACAGGTATCACTAAAATACCATTGGGTGCTAACTGTCGCAGGAGTTGCTCAGGGATTGTCTGAGGTGCAGCTGTTGAAATTATGCCATCATAGGGCGCATTGTTGTTCCAGCCAAAACCTCCGTCTGACAAAGAAGTAAAGATATTATTTAACCCCAAGGTTCTAAATCGATCTCGAGCCTTTTTTAGTAGTGGCTCAATGCGCTCTACTGAAAATACGGTGTCGACTAACTGAGACAATACTGTAGATTGATAACCTGAGCCAGTTCCTATTTCTAAAACTCGACGCAATGGACCGGCACTTAGGAGTATTTCAGTCATTCTAGCCACTATATAGGGCTGTGATAAGGTTTGTGAGAATCCAATGGGGAGAGCGGTGTCTTCATAGGCTCGATGAGCTAGGGCCTCATCAAGAAATAAATGACGAGGGGTTAACCTAATGACATCTAATACCTTTTGATTGCTGATTCCCTGCTCTTTTAAGCGCTTGATTAAACGCTCCCTTGTACGCTGAGATGTCATACCTATCCCAGCAAAATCAATCGAATTCACCGAATGCTCCTAACAAAATAAAACTGCATAAGTTTTGAATAACTAAGGATCTAAATACTTGCATCAAATATATCACAGGCGGGTGATCTCGGGGCGAAATAATTCAGCAATTTCACGCAATACTGCAGTGGCATAGGCGCCATTGGGTAATTCAAAGTTAAATTCAAATTGACCCTGCACGGACCCTTTATAACTAAATTTTTGAGGGTGCAGGATAAACGTCCTACGCTGCTGCTGAAGTCCAGCATGCTCAAGTGCATGACACCAAGTTGGCCAGTCACTGAGCAGCTGCTGCTCGTGCTCACTAAAACTAGCCTCTGTAGTAGATCGCCCGCGACCCCATAATGGGCCCGTATCTTGTTGCTTTATCTCTCCAAGAGCTAAGTAGCGATCTAAAAGGAGATTAAATAACCATGAGCGCGCTGCGGATAAATAGATACCTGTGCCATGACGGTTGCCTTTTAGCTTTCTTTGAGCAATGAGTTCTTCGGCTTTTACTAGGTTGTTTGCATCCCAGCCAAATCGCTGCTCGGTGAAGTAATTGGGTACACCGGATTTTTGAATCAGCTCAAGTCTTTGTTCAAGTATCTCGAGATCAATTGAAAAATCGCGCAGTACAATTGAAAATCGATTGCCTGCATGCATGCCTCTTCTTAATTTTTTATTATGGCGTGCACTAGTGAGTATTTGAAAATCTGCATGGGCTAACTGGTCACTCTCAATATGGCGTCCTGGAAGGTGTAAGCTAAACCACTGAGTAGTGACTGCAAATCGATCTTTAAGTCCGCAAAACCCCACTGATCTATGATCAATACCCGCCAACTCAGCTAAAAGACCTGCTACCCACTGAGTATTTTGATCGCGTTTTTTTATGTGAAGTAGTAGATGCTCACCTTCGTTAGTAGGTTGGAAATCGAAGATTTCATCCACTATAAAATCTTCGGGACAGTTGCGAAAACTGGCGGTTGCCAGTGGGTCGCCATGCAGTCTTTTAAGCTTGTCGAACCTGTAACGATCTAAACTGATATACCTAGACCTCTTTGGCACTTAATAAAACAATTGCGTGACAAGCTATGCCTTCACCGCGACCAATAAATCCTAACTTTTCTGTAGTTGTCGCTTTAATATTTAACTGATTAGCTGAACACTGAAGATCCTGCGCCAGATTAATAATCATTGCCTTTAAATGAGGTGCCATTTTTGGCATCTCTGCAACTAGAGTTATATCTGCATTGGCAAGGTGAAAACCTTTTTCCGACATTAATTGGTATATATTTTTTAACAATTCTCTGCTACTACAACCTTTATACTGAGGGTCTGTATCGGGAAAATGATGGCCAATGTCGCCCAATGCAAGGGCGCCGAGAATAGCATCCATCAATGCATGGATTAAAACATCACCATCTGAATGGGCTATTAATGAACGCTTATGGGGAATCTTTACGCCACCAATGGTTAAACTATTGCCTTCACCAAAGGCATGCACATCATATCCTTGCCCAATACGCATTATTTATACCTCCTGACTGTTTATAATTGCAGATGCTATGGGTAAATCTTCTTGGCGAGTAATTTTAATGTTATCGCGACGACCTTCGACACTCAGAACTTTTAACCCTGCATGTTCAATGGCAAATGCCTCATCGGTTGGAATGATATTTTCCTCCAAACAGGCACTAATGGCATGTTTTAATAAACCGTATCTGAACATCTGTGGTGTTTGAGCTAATCTGTGATGAGTGCGGTCCACTGTGGCTGAAATGTGATTATCCAAGGCTACTTGTTTTACAGTTTCCTCGATTTTAGCGGTTAAAATACCACCCACCGGGTGATCTTTGACCGCCATAATTAATTGATTAATATCTGTTTTAGTAACGCAGGGTCTGGCTATATCGTGTACCAGCACCCAATCATTATCTGAGGCTAATTCAGTTAAGGATAGGATGCCATTTAGTACTGAATGCGCCCTTTGCTCACCGCCTTTAACCTGCCTAGTTTTTGAATGTTTAATGGATAGAACCTGTGACCACCAGATGCAATCAATATCGCTGGGAACTATTATTTGTTCGATTTGAGGAACCGCTAACAGGCGACTTAAACTATGCTCGGCAATTAGCTGACCGTTGAGCTCAAAAAATTGTTTTGGTTTAGTATCTGAAAAACGCTGTCCCTGCCCCGCTGCCGGAACAATAGCCCATATTTTTGATATAAATCCAGTCATCGGTTAGGGTTCAGCTCTGTCAGTTGCAGACTGTTTCTTTTTGTCTATCACTAGATAAAAAACTTCACCATCTTTAATCATACCAAGGTCTTTGCGCGCTTTTTCTTCAAGGGAATCGAGATTGGTTTTTAGGCTTTCCACCTCTTGCGCAATCAACCGATTACGCAGCCTATGCTGTTCATTAATCTGCTGCTGCGAATCCCACTGCTTATCTAATGTTATTTTATTGGAAATACTACCCTCACCAAACCACAGACGAATCTGAAGAAGCACGAGAATAGCAACCAAAAAAAACATTAACCAACGCATAATGTAATCAATCTAACCATATATGTGAAACTGTTGCTAACCAGCAGTGATTACTTAAATTCAGCAATTCCTTTGTAAGGAGCTACAGCATTACCAAGTTCCGCCTCAATTCTTAGTAGACGATTATATTTAGCAACACGATCCGAGCGGCACAATGAGCCAGTTTTAATTTGACCAGCGGCTGTAGCTACGGCTAAATCAGCAATAGTTGTATCTTCTGTTTCGCCAGATCGGTGTGAAATCACAACAGTATAACCTGCTTCTTTAGCCATATTGATAGCTGCTAAAGTTTCAGATAATGTACCAATTTGATTAAACTTGATTAAGATCGAATTGCCTACACCAAGCTCAATACCACGACTTAGAATACTAGTGTTGGTTACAAATAAATCATCACCCACCAGCTGTATTTTATCGCCCAAAATTTCAGTCTGATATTTCCATCCGTCCCAATCGGATTCATCTAAGCCATCTTCAATTGAAATAATAGGGTACTGCTCACAAAGTTCTGCTAAAAAGTCACTGAACCCTTCAGAACTATAAACCTTTCCTTCGCCAGATAAATCGTACTGACCATTTTTATAAAATTCAGAAGCGGCACAATCTAGAGCTAGAGTGACATCTTTACCCAACTCATAACCGGCAGCCTCTGTGGCTTCTTTGATCACTGCTAAGGCCTCTGCATTAGATGACAGATTTGGCGCAAAACCACCTTCATCACCCACTGCCGTATTTAAACCTTTTTCTCCAAGCACTTTTTTCAGTGCATGAAAGATCTCAGCGCCCACTTGAAGCGCTTCAGAAAAACTTTTTGCCGATACTGGCTGTACCATGAACTCTTGAATATCAACGTTGTTATCTGCGTGCTCACCACCGTTGAGAATATTCATCATCGGTACAGGCATGCTGTATTCTTTGGTGCCATTCACTTCTGCAATATGGGCATACAGTGGCATATTCTTAGCCTGGGCTGCTGCCTTTGAAGCTGCTAGTGAAACAGCTAAAGTTGCATTGGCGCCCAATACTGATTTGTTATCTGTGCCATCAGCATCAATCATTTTTTGATCTAAAGCTTGCTGGTTTGTTACATCATCCCCAACTAATAACGTTTTAATGGTGGTATTAATGTTATTTACAGCTTTTAAAACACCTTTACCTAGATAGCGATTTTTATCACCATCGCGAAGTTCAAGAGCCTCTCTTGAGCCAGTGGATGCGCCCGAGGGTGCACAGGCAGTTCCTACAATGCCATTATCCAAAATAACGTCAGCTTGTACTGTTGGATTGCCTCGCGAGTCCAAAATCTCATAGGCTCTAATATCAGCGATATTACTCATTCAAAAATTTCTCCATAAAGTTGGGGTTGTTCATATTCAAAAATCTGAACGGCTAAACCATCCAGACTAAAATTATAGTATCTGCAAATCAGGCTGTGACTTACTTAAGTCGTCAAAGGCTTTCATTTGCGTAAGGAAAGGCTCGATTTTATCTAAAGGCAAGGCACTGGGGCCGTCACACTTTGCCGTATCAGGGCTGGGATGTGCTTCTAAAAATAATCCCGCAATCCCTAGGGCAATTGCCGCTCTACCCAATTCTGCTACTTGCTGACGGCGACCACCAGAGGCTGCACCTAAAGCATCTCTACACTGCAGGGCATGGGTGACATCAAAAATAAGTGGCAACCCACCGCTGACGGTTTTCATGGTACGAAAGCCGAGCATATCAACCACTAAATTGTCATATCCATAGCAAGTGCCGCGCTCGCAAAGCATCACTTTTTCATTTCCGCACTCGCGGAACTTATCCACAATATTTCCCATTTGACTGGGACTTAAAAACTGTGGCTTTTTAATATTAATTACCGCATTGGTTTTAGCCATTGCTGCTACCAAATCAGTTTGTCTTGCCAAAAAAGCCGGCAATTGGATTACATCACATACTTCAGCCGTTGGCGCTGCCTGATCAATTTCGTGAACATCAGTAATAAGCGGAACGCCAAATGTTTGTTTTATTTCCTGAAGAATTTTTAACCCTTCCTCTATACCAGGACCGCGAAAAGAGTGAATCGAGGAACGATTGGCTTTATCAAAGGAGGCTTTAAAAACATAGGGTATTCCCAGCTTCTGGGTGACTTCGACATAGGCTTCTGCCACTTGCATAGCCATATCTCGAGACTCCAAAACATTCATGCCCGCAAAAAGCACCATAGGCTTTTCGTTGCTGACATCTATGGATGCTACATTAATTAGTTTGGCACTCATAATTTAGCTCTCTTTGGTTTTTTGGGCAGCGGATGCGGCTGCGACAAAACCCTGAAACAAAGGATGGCCATCCCTAGGTGTTGAGGTAAATTCTGGGTGGAACTGACTGGCAAAAAACCAAGGATGATTTGGTAACTCTACTGTTTCTACCAGTGTTTTATCCGCTGATAAACCGCCAACTACCAGACCCGCCTCTTTAATTTTGGGCAGGAGGTTATTGTTAACTTCAAAGCGATGGCGATGGCGTTCTTCAATTTGTTCACTACCATAAATTTTATGGGCTGTTGAACCGGGTATTAAGTGACAAACCTGAGCACCTAATCGCATGGTACCGCCTAAATCAGAATCTTCAGAGCGCATCTCTTTGTTGCCTTGATCATCGATCCACTCGGTAATTAAGCCAACTACTGGATACTTGGTTTGAGGGTCAAATTCGGTGCTATTTGCACCTTCCATGCCGCATACATTACGCGCATATTCAATCACTGCAATTTGCATTCCCAGACAAATACCTAAGTAAGGAATATTATTTTCACGGGCCGTTTTGACTGCAAAAATCTTTCCTTCTGTGCCTCGCGTACCAAAGCCACCAGGTACTAAAATTGCATCAGCACCATCAATTAGGCTGTTATCTGACTCTAATTTCTCTGAATCTATATAACGGATTTTAACCTTAGTTTTATTATGGATTCCGGCATGAATCAAGGCCTCTGTAAGCGACTTATAGGCATCCAACAATTCCATATATTTGCCAACCATCGCGATTGTAACTTCGCCTTCGGAATTAAGCTGGTTATCAACCACGGCATCCCATTCTGACAAATCAGCTGGCGGATGACTAAGATTAAAGCGATCTAACACATACTGATCTAAGCCCCACTGATGCAGCATACGTGGCACCTGATAAATGGAAACTGCATCCATTAAAGGAATAACGGCTTTTTCTTCAACATTAGTAAAAAGCGAAATCTTTTGACGCTGGGCTTCTTCAAGTTCGACCTCAGACCGACATAAAAGGACATCAGGCTGCAAACCAATTGAACGCATTTCTTTTACCGAGTGTTGCGTAGGTTTGGTTTTAGTTTCTCCAGCTGTAGCTATATAAGGAACCAGAGTAAGATGCAGTAATAATGCCTTTTGATATCCCAGTTCAACTTTTAACTGACGAACTGCTTCAAGGAATGGTTGCGACTCGATATCACCCACCGTGCCGCCAATTTCTACCACGGCTATGTCATGATCGCCAGCACCAGCGTAGACCCGACGCTTAATTTCATCAGTTAAATGGGGGATTACCTGAACCGTACCACCCAGATAATCACCGCGACGCTCACGTCGCAAAATAGTCTCGTAAACCTGACCACTGGTAAAATTATTATTTTGCGTCATTTTTGAGCGCAAAAAACGTTCATAATGACCTAAATCAAGGTCAGTCTCAGCACCATCTTGGGTGACATAAACTTCACCGTGCTGATAAGGGCTCATAGTTCCAGGATCAACATTAAGATAAGGGTCTAGCTTCAAGATAGTGACACTAAGCCCACGGGCTTCAAGGATAGCGCCCAATGATGCGGCAGCAATACCTTTACCCAAAGAAGAAACAACACCACCAGTTACAAAAATAAAACGCGTCATAGAGACCCTGTAGAGATCAGAAATTAAGTATTAATTGTCTTTTTGGAAGGTGATCTGGCTAATCAAGTGAGTGATTAAAGCCTTTGACCCATCCGAATCAAGATGGGTTAGTATATTGCCACAAAGGTGGCTAGTATTCCACTCTCATCTAAAGAGAATCTACTTGCCAGAGAATCTCTATACCCGTTTCTTTAGGCTTAACCCCCCAGCCGTCACAAACCCAAAGATCACCTACAGCCACCAGCTGATCTTGCACATAAAATAAAGGAATTCTATCTCGCAGCCAAGACGGTAATTGGTACTCTAATAAAAGCTTTTTTAAACTACTAGAATGTCCTCTACCCTCGGGTTTGCATCGTTCGCCGCCCTGTCGATAACGTATCTCAACTTTATCTATGTTTTGCCCTAAGCCCTTTCCAATACTCAATCGAGTATTGAGGCTACTGTTATCAGGAAGTAATAGGCAATCTTTTAAATCCCAATTAATGGGTGATTTGTATCGAAGTTGTTTATTGTCATGATTTAATAAATATAGTCGGTTTTGAAATCGTGTCCAGCATTGGGATTGCCAAACAACCTCTGGCGAAGCATCCTGTCGAGCACTCACCACAGACGACAAAATTTCATTAATAATCTTACTGCTAGGAGCGGAAATATCGTTAATTTCCGACCAGTAGCGCAATGTGTTTTTTTGCCTAAGATTTGAAAGTTCAGTGAATAACGAGAGGGAAATAGACCATCCAGCACGCTCTTTTTTCATCTCTAATTGGTTTAAATCTTCTATCGCCAACGCTTTTGATAAATGATCTGATTGATGACTCAATGCAGCTGAATGCATTATTGATTGAGCATAATTTGGCCACCGCTGAGCAATAGCAGGAATCACTTTATTACGGATATAGTTGCGATCAAAGTGGCTATCTTGATTGCTTTCATCTTCAACCCATTTAAGCTTTCTACTTAAAGCTTCAGCATGAAGGTCTTGCCTTGAATAATCTAATAGCGGACGAATCAGCTTACCTGCACCCAGTGGCCTTGTTGCAGGCATACCTGACAAACCTTTAGAGCCGGCACCTCGCAATAGTCGATAGAGCACTGTTTCTACCTGATCATCAGCATGATGAGCCAAAAATAATAGCCCTCCCACTTTTAGTCGCTTTTCAAATACTGAATATCGGGCTTCTCGTGCTGCCGCCTCTATGCCATCACCTGTGGCTACAAGTTGAATTTTTTTCGCATAAAAATCCACGCCAATGTTTTCGCAATAGTCTTTAGCAAACTGTTGCCACTGATCAGCGTTGTCCGATAACCCATGGTTAATATGAACCGCTTGGATACACTGAGAATCAACTTGTTCTTTAAGCAGTGTTAGTAACAGTATCGAATCCATACCACCACTTAGACCTAGCAAAATCTGTGGCGCATCGTCAATCGCCTGCTTCCAGGGAATTAATGCCGAATTTAAAGCCGATGATTCAGACATGCTTACTCAATCCCACCCGTATCATGAATATAGTCTTGATACGTATCTAAATCTTGTTGAGCAAAATTTCTTTCTTGCATAAGTGTGCGCTTGTTGCGCTGAAACTGATGGCGCGTTAGCACTGTACAATTTTCTGTTTTTGGATCAAATGTAATCACAATCTCACCTGAGGCTAATTGTTTGTGCACCTGAGCCACCTTACTTTCAAAATCTGCTTCATAAGCGCCATAGTCGGTCCCTTCCCGAAGAATGAATTCTTCGATAATGGCCTGCAAAATGTCATCCCCCAATCGCTGGAACGGTATTTCAATCATCCAATTGACCTCATGTTAAGTTTAGATTTAAAAAGGCTTATCGCCTCTGTAATCCCATCATCATTTAATGCGATAATAGCATTGTCCCATAAAATACTACTGTGCGAATAAAATATTACCTATGATCGATATTGTACTTTATCAACCTGAAATTCCGCCCAATACAGGCAATATAATTCGACTTTGTGCCAACACCGGCTTTACGCTGCACTTAATAGAGCCTATTGGATTTGATTTGGATGATAAAAAATTACGCCGCGCGGGTCTGGACTATTTAGAATTTCAATCTCTCCAGGTTCATAAAAACTGGAAAGCTTATATTGAAACAGTAAAGCCTAATACTATTTATGGGCTTAGCACCAAAGGCAAAAATTGTTTTTCAAACGTTACATACAAGCCTGGTGACTGCCTACTTTTTGGCCCAGAAACACGGGGTTTACCTGCGGATTTGCGTCAAAGTTTAGGAGAAGATAACGTCATTCGCCTACCTATGCAGCCAGATAGTCGCAGTCTTAATCTATCTAATGCGGTATCCATTGTTACCTATGAGGCATGGCGTCAATTAGATTTTGCCGGTAGTTTTGACTCACAGGAGCAAGGCAAGTAAATGCAAAATACTATCGGACTGTTTTACGGAAGCTCAACCTGCTATACCGAAATGGCGGCAGAAAAAATTCGCGACTGTATCCAAAGCAAAATACCTGAGCAAAAAATTGATGTACATAATATTGCCAATGACTGCATACAATTATTGCCGCAGTACCAGCATCTTATTCTCGGCATACCCACATGGGATTATGGAGAGCTTCAAGAGGACTGGGAAACCCATTGGCACCGCCTAGATGACATAGATTTATCCCACACCAAGGTCGCCATTTTTGGGCTTGGTGATCAAATAGGCTATCCTCAGTGGTTTCAAGATGCTCTTGGCTATCTATGGGCTAAAGCAGTCAATCAAGGGGCATCGGCAATTGGATTGTGGCCAAACAAGGGTTATGAATTTGAGCAGTCAAAGGCGCTAACCAAGGATCAAAAATTCTTCTTGGGCTTAGCCTTAGACGATGAAAATCAATTTGACCTTACCGATCAATATATAGACCAGTGGTGTCAACAGATACTAGAAGAATTTGGTCTTACCCCATCATGACTAAAGCCCTCGGGTTAGACGTTAAGACTGCCACCATTGAATGGCGGGATAATATTCCCTTTTGTAATGATTACGATGATGTTTATTATCGTAGCGATCAACCTTTTTTTGAACATGGCTTAAAAGAAACTGAATACCTGTTTTTACAGCAAAACCAGCTACGAGAGCGTTGGGAAAATTTATCCGCCCAACAGGACTCTAGTCATTCTGTTTTTGTTATTGGTGAAACGGGCTTTGGTACCGGGCTCAATTTTTTAACCGCCTGTGATTTGTGGCTAAAAACCGCACCCAAACATTGGCGTCTACAGTTTATCTCCACTGAAATAAGACCTATTTCCCTATCTGATATACAAGAAATTCATCAAGGATGGTCTGTTTTTTCTGAATTGTCTCAGCAATTGCTTGATCAATACCCGGTATTAACCCCAGGGGTTCATCTCGTTGAATTAGCCGAAGGGCGTATTCAACTTTTATTGTTGCTTGGCGAAGCCAATCAGATGCTAAAAAGCATAGCCCAAAGTCCTCAGTCATTTTTAGCTAGCTATCAAAAAAAATCCGTAGATGCGTGGTTTTTGGATGGCTTTTCTCCAACCAAAAACCCCGATATGTGGACTGATGAACTATTTGAAACTGTGGCCTCTTTATCATTCGAAGAAACAACATTTTCAACTTTTACCTGCGCCTCAGAAGTTCGAAAGGGCCTTGTAAATGCCGGGTTTGAAGCTATTAAAATTAATGGATTTGGCAAAAAGAGAGAATCTTTAAAAGGCAACTTCACCGGACAATTAAAAACTGAAAATCTGACCTCTACACATTGGCATATTAATCAACTACCAAATCAAAAAAGTAATAAGGATGTAATTATTATTGGCGCAGGTATTGCCGGTTGTTTAACTGCTGCTGCCTTGAGTAAAAAGGGCTTTAAAGTAAGATTAATCGATCGGCATAACTCTGTAGCTAACGAGGGTTCTGGAAACCTTCAAGCGGTGGTCTACCCTAAACTATCTCGCCAAAATGATGCTCTACCAAGAGTTAATCTCACCGCTATGACATTAGCTAGTCGTTACTATCAACAATTTTGGGATCAGGGTTTAGGCTCACAATGTGGTGTTATGTTGTTGCCTGACAGCGATAAATCCACTCTAAATTTGCAACAAATAGCTGAGCGTTATGCCGATCATAAAGAGTTAGTCACCCCATTAGATAATCAACAAATCTGTGCTATCAGTGGTCTTGCACTTGAAGCCCAATTGGGACTATTTTTTCCGCGTTTAGGCTGGCTACCGCCACAACAGTTATGTCAGAAAATATTGGAAGAAGAAAATATTACACTTCTAAGTGCAGATATTGATCAAATAGAACGCTGTTCTAAAAACAACCAATGGATACTCAAAGACCCGCAGGCCAATATTGTAGACAGTGCCGAAACATTAGTCGTAGCCACTGCCTATGAATGCGCTAACTTTTCTCAAACCAATTTCCTTTCAGTCAACCAATTGCGCGGTCAGGTTACACATATCACTACCGACAGCGCGATCAATGATTTAAAAACAGTGATTTGTGGTAAAGGCTATATAGCGCCAACAAGTAATGGCGTGCAAAGTTGTGGTGCATCCTACAACAAGGGTCTGCTATCCAAGGCGCTCCGAGTAGAGGATCATTTAGCCAATATAGATACACTCAGCAAAACTGATCCAGGTATTGCAAAGGCTATAAAATCTGGAAAGAGAGATGATCTAGAACATATAGATGGCAGAGCTAATTTTCGCTGTACCACAAAGGATTATTTACCCATAGTAGGTGCAGTGCCAAACGCAGACCAGTTTATTCAACAACATCAAGCTCTGCGACAGGATGCTACATCAGATATAGATAGCTTTGGCAATTATCAACCAGGCCTATATATGCACTGTGGCTTGGGCTCAAGAGGCCTGAGTTATGGGCCACTAACAGCAGAAATTTTAGCTGCAGAAATTAGTGGTGAAATTCCCCCTATCGAAAGGGATCTTAGGCTGGCAATGCATCCAGCAAGATTTTTAATAAGAGATCTAAAACGGCGAAAAATTTAAACTTTTTCGGTATTTGATTGCGTAGCAAACTTTAAACCCTGTCGATATATTTCTGAGCTAGCTTGAGTATCCCCAAGTAATTCAAGTATCGCCGCTAACTCATGGTAAGCCTGAACTGAAGGGGCCCGCTCAATGGTCGATTTCATATAATCCTTAGCCTTACCTAGAAACCCCATCCTGCGACAAATACGACCGAGAGAAAATAGCAAAAGCGGGTCATCAGAGTATTTTGCCAGCCATTGCTCGCCTAAAGCTAACTGTTTTGTGCCATCTTTAATTTCTAATCGACCATAGGCTTCTAGTAGACATCGATTCCAATTTACTTTAAGTGCTTTCGCCAACAGACTTAATGCTTGCTCTGGGGCGTCTGCAGTTGCTAAGCCATCGCTGTAAGCAGCTAGAATTTCGGGTATTTGGCGCAATGATCGAGGCACATCAGACCATATGCTTTCTAATTTTTGAAGTTTTATCTTAACCGGCAGATTATCGTCAATATTAGTCAATAAACCACAAAAACACACAATTTGAAGGGCTTTAAAATCTTTTTCATCAAACACAGACTTACGCTTTAGCTTTGGCATCAAGGCACTTAAAGACATCCAATTAGAGCGCATACAATAGACATCGGCCAGTAATCTTAGGGCCATTTTATTGTCTGATTTATCCGCCTCAAGAATCTCTATCGCTTGATCAATTTGCGCGGCATCAATTAATGTCTCAGCTAGAATTAAATCAGCAAATCCTTTTTGCTCTGGATATTCCATAGAAAAGCGGTTTAATAACGCCATTGCTTGATCTAATTGCTTATTATTTGCCGCTGCTTTTGCCGCGAACAACAGGCTTATCTTAGACAATGCAGGATCTTTTACTGACTGTTTTAGTCCACGACCCGCCGATGACCAATCTCCGCTTAAAAAATCCATCAAGCCCTTAGCGGTTTGACTGGTTTGCTTTACCGCTCGTCTCGCGACCCACCATTGCCTGACACCACCGGCAGCCAAAAGCCATTTTAAGAACAATAATAACCATATAAAAAGGCAGCTAGTGGCTACAAAAATAATGGCACCCAGCCAAAAGCTCATCTCAACACTGACGGTACCAAGACTAACAAGAATGTAGCCTTGATCCTGTTGCATCAGACCTATAGCTGACGCACCCAATAATAATGCACCCAGCGTAACCAGTAATAATCGCCTCACTGATCAGGCTCCAAAGGTAATGGGTTTTCATCCTCAAGCAATCGCTGCTCACGCATAATTAATAAAGTCTGAATAGCATCAAGTGAGCTGTGTATATCGGGTAACTGCTGAATAATAGGCGTATCCAGCAATAGAGTTAAACGCTGACTTACCGTCTCACTGCTAGGGTTTGATTGAAAAAATCTAAACAGATACGCTTGCGCCTTTTCAAGAGTGACCTGATAAATTCTCTGTTCTTCGCGCAATAATGATATCTGAGCTTGCTCAAAAATCATCTGCATATTGCGCTTAACCATACGCTCTTCCCGAGGCGCCAATAGGGGCTCAATAGGATTTTGACGGTGACGGACCCTAACTAGCCCGCTTAAATCAGCCAAAAATTCATCCAATACTGTTTGTTTTTGATGATTAGCTATTTCAACAGGCTGTTGCTCTGTCTTTTGTGGCTCAGCTAATTCAACTAAAGAAAGCTTATCCACACTGCTAGCCAATGCTTGGAGTTCTAGATAAATACCCGCTCTATCCACATCCGCCGCCAAGCGCAGACGGGTTATATCAGCCGCCACAGCAGTGCGAGCCTGTAATAAATTAGGATCATCTATTTGCTTCAAAATAGCATCGACGCTTTGCAATAGCGCTAAGGGACTTTTTACACTGCGCTCGGTTTGCAATCTTTGCTGAGCTAATCGCGCTAAGTATTCTGCCTCAGCCAGCAACCAGTCACTGCGAGTGGTTGAACCCAATTCAACCAATCGCCGGCCCTGAGCGTTGACTCTTAACTCAATATTTTGCAAATGACTTTCAAGCTGAACCATTATTTTTTGCTGTTGGCGCTGTTGTTCTATGGCATCTTTAGAGTAGTTTTGGGCTGAGCTTACAGTAGACTTTAGCGATGAAAGTAAACCACTATTACTGGCAATGGCACGCGTTTGTACCTGCCAGTCTTGCCAAAATAACCAACCCGCCGATGAAACTCCTACAATAAACACAATAACCATCATTCTAGTGAAAGCTTTTAACACACCAAAAGATGACTTAGGGGTTTTTTCTGATTTACTTTTAACCACAGGTTTTTTATCAGCAGCTTTACTATCAGCTGATGACCGCTTTGGTTTTGGCTTGGATTTTGGCTTAGCTTCTTCAGTCAATGTAAAACCCCAATTTTTAATCGATGTTATTCAATAACATCTTACACAATACTCTATTAAAGGGTGGTTAGATATTTGCGGTCAAGAATAATTTTAAACCTCTACCTAATACCGACGATCAACTACAGAATACAAATACTAAATAGGCTATTTCTTATCTAAATCAAATAATGCTTGAGTCACATTAATAGTGTCATCACACCCTTTTTCACCCGCCTGTTTAAGCTTGGTGGTCGGCTTATGCAAAAGCTTGTTGGTAAGATTGCGAGCCAAAATAGTAATGACTTCAGAAGAGTCCTGTCCGCGATCCAAAGCCGCTAATGCTTTCTCAATCTCCGTATCTCTAATTATTTCAGCACTATCTCTAAATGCCTTAATAGTATCCACTACACTAAGTTCACGCTGCTTGGATGACCAGTTTTCTACTTCCTCATCTACAATTTGCTGGGCAAGATCCGCCGCGGATTGTCGCGCTTTGAGATTATCTTGAATTACTTCCTCTAAATCATCAACCGTATAAAGATAGACATCATCTAATTCTTCCACTTGAGGTTCAATATCTCGAGGAACAGCAACATCCACCATAAACATGGGTTTGTGAAGACGTCTTTTTAGCGCAGCTTCAACCGCTCCCTTGCCCAATACTGGTAATTGACTTGCTGTGGACGAAATAACAATATCCGCCCTATGAAGATGCTCGGGCATATCCGCAAGTAAGATAGCTTCTGCAGAAAAATCCTCCGCCAATTCCTTAGCACGCTCTAAAGTGCGATTGGCCACAGTAATTTGCCCGATTTTTTTATCCTGCAAATAACGTGCAACCAATTCTATGGTCTCGCCAGCACCAATTAACAAAGCATTTGCTGATTTTAAGTCAGAAAAAATTTGCTCTGCCAAACAGACCGAAGCATAGGCTACAGATACTGGATTCTTACCAATGGCCGTCTCAGATCGAACGCGCTTAGCCACAGCAAAGGCCCACTGAAAGGCCATATTCAATTGACCCGACACCGTCTGCGCTTTTTGCGCTACAGAATAAGCTGACTTAATTTGACCAAAGATTTGCGGCTCACCAACAACCAAAGAATCCAAACCACTTGCGACGCATATAAGATGACGAATCGCATCTTTGCCACGATAACAGTAATAGCAATTTTCAATATCCCGAACATCCAACGCCTTGGTTGTCGCCAACCACTCGAGCAACTGCTGATCAGATAAATCACCCACTGCATAAATCTCAGTGCGGTTACAGGTAGAAAGAATAGCAATTTCGTCGATCTGTAAAATGGGCAGTGCTGAACCTAAAGTCTCAACCACCACTTCAGGCGCAAAAGACACACGACCACGAAGATCTACTGACGCAGACTTGTGATTAATGCCAAACGCTATGATATCCAAAGCCATCCGTTTCTATCCATAACCATTAGATTTTTAAATTTATGGGCACAAAGCACCAAAACCTCAATTTTACACTAGAGTTACGGTCAATAGGAAAATTGCTAGCAAATATTATATAAAGCATAGCAACATAGAGGACAGTCTGACCCTTAACTGATAACATCATGGCCTATCTATGCTAACAGTTGTGCTTACAAACCAATCGACTATTAAACGGACCTTATGAAATATCAGATTATTTTTCTATTAGGCGCACTAATATTAATACAGTTATCCGGCTGTGCCTCTTTTTCCTCTCAAGAGCCCTTGCAAGAGCAAGAGCAAGACCAAGAGCCCGATCAGGCATCTGCCCAAAGCCCAGCCCTAGCCCAGCAAAATAATTGGAACATAACCGGTAAATTAGGCATAAGAACCCCGCAAAAGGCACAATCTATCAATCTAATCTGGCAACAAAAAAACAATAACTTTAATATAAAACTTAATGGCCCAATAGGTTTTGGCGCAGCCACTATTAAAGGTAATCAGCAACAGCTAACCATACAAAAGGGGTCTCGAGAATTAATCAAGACACCAGAACAATTAGGTACTTCGCTTTTGGGTGTGCCATTATCAGTCGATGCAATGAGCTGGTGGGTAAAGGGGCTTATATCCCCCAATCATAACCAAGCATCAAATATTAATTTTCGTGACGATGGACTTATTAGCAGTTTTCAACAAAATGGTTGGCAACTCAACTTTTCTGGCTACCTCGCGAACGGTGCTTATACGATCCCTAAAAAAATATCTGGTCGACATGGGGATGTTTCCTTTAAGCTTGTCATTAATGAGTGGCAATTTTTCACTCAATAGATCATAAAACATACTGAAGCATAAAATGATTTCAATCAGCCTGCCATCGCCAGCAAAATTAAACCTTTTTCTGCATATTCTCGATCGCAGAGAAGATGGCTACCATAATCTACAAACATTATTTCAACTACTCGATTATGGCGATCAACTCAGTTTTAGCATCAATAAACAAGCTGAAATAAATGTCATAAGTGATCTTAAAGATGTAAAACCTCAGGATAACTTGGTTTTTAAAGCGGCACAGGCATTACAGCAAGCCACAAATTGTAGCTGGGGCTGTGAAATTCAACTGGATAAAAAAATACCTATGGGCGCAGGCCTCGGCGGTGGCAGTAGTAACGCAGCCACAACCCTAGTGGGATTAAATAGTCTTTGGCAATGTAATTTATCCCATGACCAACTGGCAGAAATTGGCAGTGATTTAGGTGCAGATATTCCCGTATTTGTAAAAGGATTAAGTGCGTTTGCCGAAGGTATTGGTGATAAATTAACCCCTATTTCACTCACCCAAACTTGGTATCTGGTGGTTACACCAAAAATAAAGGTCTCAACAGAGCAAATTTTTTGCCACAGTGAATTGACAAGGAACGCTCCAGCCATCAAAATACGCGCCCTCTCGGAAGAGCTGTACAGAAATGACTGTCAATCTGTTGTAGAAACCCTGTATCCAGAAGTAAAACAGGTATCAGATTGGCTTAAACGCTATGGAAACCCACTAATGACGGGTACCGGAGCAAGTGTTTACTGCCGTTTCGACAGCCAACAAGAGGCAAAAAAGGCACAACAAACAGTGCCAAACAGTTGGAACTCATTTGTAGCCAAGGGTATAAATCAATCCCCGCTACATAAACAACTGGAAAATTTATAACTGGGGCGTGGCCAAGTGGTTAAGGCATCGGGTTTTGATCCCGACACTCGGAGGTTCGAATCCTCCCGCCCCAGCCATCTTTATAATTGCAAAGTCAGGAAAAAGATGTGTCTAAATTAATGCTTTTCACCGGAAACGCTAATCCGGAACTCGCAAAAGAAGTTGCTAAGTCCCTTAGGGTTAAACTAAGTGATTCACTTGTCAGCACCTTCTCTGATGGTGAAATTAATATCGAGATTCGCGAAAATGTTCGCGGTCACGATGTGTTTATCATTCAACCAACTTGTGAGCCGACCCATCGCAACTTGATGGAACTAGTCCTAATGGTCGACGCACTTCGTCGCTCCTCCGCAGAACGAATTACTGCAGTAGTACCCTATTTCGGCTATGCCCGACAAGATCGACGCGTTCGCTCAGTGCGAGTCCCCATTAGCGCCAAAGTAGTAGCAGATATGCTATCTAATGCCGGCGTAGATCGTGTACTAACCGTAGATTTACACGCAGAGCAAATTCAAGGATTCTTTAACTGCACCGTAGATAATATTTATGGTGCACCCGTACTTCTAGACGATATTCAACGTCAGAACTACAAAAATTTACAAGTTGTTTCCCCCGATATCGGCGGTGTTGTAAGAGCACGCGCTGTGGCAAAACAACTAGACTGTGATTTGGCTATTATTGATAAACGTCGACCTTCAGCCAACGAAAGCGAAGTCATGAACCTTATTGGTGAAGTAGAAGGACGCACCTGTCTACTCATTGACGATATTGTTGATACTGCCGGCACACTATGTAAGGCCGCAGAAGCACTTAAAAAATTCGGTGCAGACAAAGTCGTAGCCTACGCAACACACCCAGTTTTATCGGGTAAAGCAATAGAAAATATTAGCAACTCTAGCCTTGATTACTTAGTGGTTACCAACAGTATTCCACTCACAGAAGAAGCTAAAAAGTGTGGCAAAATACGCACTCTAACCCTAGGAAAATTACTCGGCGAATCAGTAAGACGTCTGAGTAACGAAGAATCCATCAGCGCCATGTTTGTTCAATAAACAACGGGTACTGATTTAAACGCCCAATTTTGGGCACTTAACTCCACTTCAGGTCTGGTCGCGGTCTGAAATGGCAAATTATAGGAGACAATCATGTCTACTGATTTTACTTTAAATGCGAATGGTCGCGAGGATACAGGGAAAGGTGCGAGCCGCCGCCTGCGTCGTCTGGCCGGAGAAATACCCGCCATCGTTTACGGTGGAAAAAAAGCCCCAGCGCAAATTTCATTGACACAAAAAGATGTGGCAAAAGCACTGGAGAATGAAGCATTCTACTCCCATATTGTTGGGCTAGTGATAGATGGCAAATCTGAAGATGTCATTATCAAAGACATCCAGCGTCACCCAGCAAAATCTGTGGTTATGCATATGGACTTCTTTCGTGTAAGCAAAACCACCAAGCTACAAACAAGAGCACCACTTCACTTCATTAATGAAGAAGAATGTACTGGCGTTAAACTGGGTGGCGGCTTAATTGCACGCAGCATGACCGATATAGAAATTAGCTGTTTACCCAAAGACCTGCCAGAGTATATCGAAGTCGATATGGCAGACGTTGAAGTGGGTCAAACAGTACACTTGTCTGACATCAAACTACCTAAGGGTGTAGAAAGTGTTGCCCTTAGCCATGGTAGTGATCACGATCTTCCAGTCGCTGCTGTTAATATGCCAAAAGCAGTAGAAGAAATTTCTGATGAAGCTCCAGAGGCTCCAGCAACTGAAGAAGATAGCGAAGAAGAAGCAAGCGAAGAGTAATCTTCATACTTGCTTAATCTGAGGCTCCGACATTGGAAACGCCCGTAGACATGATCGTAGGGCTGGGAAATCCCGGCTCCAAATATCAACGGACGCGTCACAATGCCGGAGCCGATTTCGTTAGAGAACTTGCACATTCAGCTGGCGCAACTCTCAGTACTGAAACAAAGTTTTTTGGCGAAACAGCGCGCATTAGCCTTAACGGCAGAGATATTCGTCTACTCATCCCAAGCACCTACATGAATTGCAGCGGCCAATCCGTTAACGCCATGGCCAAGTTTTATCAAATTGCACCACAGAGTATATTGGTTGCCCATGACGAACTTGATCACAATCCCGGTTCGGTTCGCTTCAAGATCGGTGGCGGTCATGGAGGCCATAATGGGCTGCGCGATATCATAAAAAGCCTTGGCAACAACAAAGAATTTGCTCGCCTACGCATTGGTATAGGTCATCCAGGGCACGCAGACCAAGTTGCAGACTACGTACTAAAAAAAGCCTCCAAAGGCGATCAGCAACTGATAGAAAAAAGCATCAATAATGCACTTAATTGCCTACCATTCGCCACAGATGGCCAATGGGAACAGGCAATGAATAAACTACACAGCAACTAAAGAAATTAAGGCAAAAGGAAAACATCATGGGCTTTAACTGCGGAATTGTCGGATTACCCAACGTCGGTAAATCAACCTTATTTAACGCCCTCACCAAAGCCGGTATTGGTGCAGAAAACTTCCCTTTCTGTACCATCGAACCCAACACCGGCATTGTGCCCATCCCCGATGCTCGGCAAGATAAAATTTCAGCCATAGTACAACCAGAAAAACAAATTCCGACCAGTATGGAATTTGTTGATATCGCAGGCCTAGTCGCCGGCGCCTCCAAAGGTGAAGGCCTTGGCAACCAATTTCTCGCCAATATTCGCGAAACCGATGCCATCGCCCATGTAGTACGCTGTTTTGATGACGCAAATGTAATCCATGTTGAAGGAAAAATTAGCCCCGCTGACGATATTGCGGTTATTAATACAGAATTAGCCCTGGCCGATCTCGAAAGCGCCGAAAAAGCCCTTCACAGATCCAGTAAAGCCGCCAAAGGCAATGACAAAGATGCCAAAGCCCTAGTGGAAGTATTAGAAAAAGCAATACCTCATCTAAATGAAGCACAACCACTGCGTTCACTCGGTCTAAGTGAAGACGAACTGACAACACTAAAACAGCTAAGCCCCCTAACCATAAAGCCCACCATGTATATCGCCAATGTCGATGAAGAAGGCTTTGAAAACAACCCCTATCTCGATGCAGTCAAAGAAATTGCCGCTCAAGAAGGCGCCGTAGTAGTCCCCATATGCAATAAATTAGAAGCAGAAATTAGCGAATTAGAAGACCATGAAAAAATGGAATTCCTAGCAGAAATGGGCATGGAAGAACCCGGCCTAAACCGCGTAATTCGCGCCGGCTACTCACTACTAGGGCTACAAACCTACTTCACCGCAGGGCCCAAAGAAGTGCGCGCTTGGACCATACCCATCGGCGCAACAGCCCCCAATGCCGCAGGCAAAATTCATACAGATTTTGAAAAAGGCTTTATTCGCGCAGAAGTCGTTGCCTATGAAGACTTTATAGCCGGCAATGGCGAACAAGGTGCCAAAGAAGCCGGCAAATGGCGCTTAGAAGGCAAAGACTACATCGTGCAAGATGGTGATTTAATCCACTTCCGCTTTAATGTCTAAACTAAACGCCGTTACAGGCCGCTGGAAACTTGGGCTACTACTCGCCCTAGGTACAGCCACCATGTGGGGTACCCTGCCAGTGACTTTACAACAGGTGGCTCCCACCATCGGGCCCGCCACCAGCACTTTTTTTCGGTTTTTTATCTCCGCCCTACTGCTCACCCCCTATTTACTAATTACCCAAAAAATCATCAACGGGCATAAGCTAAAATCACCCAAACTATTATCCATGACCTTAATCGCAGGGCTTATGCTTACCGGTAATTACGGCTTTTATATTCTCGGGCTAGAGCGCACCTCCGCCGAAGCCACACAGGTAATGATTCAGCTCGCCCCCATGTTGCTCCTACTGGCAGGCCTGTGGTTATTTAAAGAACAATTTACCCGCACTCAATGGCTAGGCTTTATTGGGTTTTCCCTAGGACTAATACTATTTTTTGAACGCCAGATAGGCCAGTTACTCATCGAATTTGGCGACTATGGCCTAGGGTTGCTATTTATCATCCTGTCAGCCATCTTTTGGACCGGCTATGCCATCATCCAAAAGTTCCTGCTCAATGACTTCCAATCATCCGAAACCATGGTCATTCTCTTCTGGATAGGTAGCCTAGTGTTTCTTCCCCTAAGCGACTTCTCCACATTAGGACAATTAAATAGCCTACAGTGGGCCGCACTGCTATTTTGCGGGCTAAACACATTTATTGCCTACGGATGCTTTGCCGAAGCCATGGTGCATCTAGAAGCCTCCAGAGTCAGCGCAATCATCGCCATTACCCCGCTGTTCACCATTGCCATCGCCCAGCTAATACCTATTTCAGATATGGCTGTAGAACCACTGACAGGAATATCTATTTTAGGTGCAATACTAGTGGTCAGCGGATCCATTGCCACTGCTATTGCCAAAAAAGCCTAACAAAAAAACCGCCGATAAATAGCGAATACAAAAAATAGCCTCACATCATTGATATAACAGGGGAATGGCTTGACAAACAGGCTATCTGTAGCGAAAATGCGCGCCCGTTCCAGAAGTAACTGCAATAGTTGGAACGACTTCCAACATCTTAGTGGCTACGTAGCTCAGCTGGTTAGAGCACAGCATTCATAATGCTGGGGTCGGTGGTTCAAGTCCACCCGTAGCTACCATATAAATCAATCACTTAAAGCGAAATAAAA
>JAQWIR010000020.1 GCA_029248755.1 Porticoccaceae bacterium | reverse complement strand
ACATGCCTGGTGCACTGTGCCCCTGGAAGAAAACTAGATCACCTAGATTATCACCTTCAGAACCTCTAAAGAAATAGTTGAAACCAATATCATAAAGTGTTGCCGCTGAGGAGAAGCTTGCGATGTGACCACCAATTCCTTCACTCTGCTTGTTGGCACGCATAACCATTGCAAGGGCATTCCAACGAATCAAAGATCGAACGCGACGCTCCATAAAAAGATCGCCAGGCATAACTTTTTCTTTGTTAGCAGGAATTGTATTGCAGTATGGCGTGGTAATTGACTGCGGTAAGCCAACACCGGTATTTGTAGCGCGGGCTTGAAGTTGACTTAAAATATAGGAAGCTCTTTCGCTACCCTGGGCTCGACAGATAGAGTCAAACGCCTCTAACCATTCTTGGGTTTCTGTTGGATCTAAATCCTGAGACATGCGGCACCAATCAATGTTAATGAATCAATATTTATAGAGCCCACGGCTGAAACAACCTCTTGCCTCGATAAAGAGACGCTTGGACCCTGTAATGAAGGCGCACATAATAATGTAGCGAGGCTACAAAATCAATGAAATTGAATAGATTTGGTGCGTATATTTTTACTATTATATACTTTAATTATTAATCTTATACTGTTGATTTTATTTATATTATTTAATTTTATTTTCAAGTTAGTTTAACTACATAAATGCTTTTTTAATAGTTAGTATGAAAAGACATAGTGCTGATCAATCGGCACATTGTTATTTGTAACGCCATTTAAACTATCCTTATCTTGGGTTTGGACCCATAATCGGCGAGGCTTATCGATAATTAATCGTTGGTATGCGGCTTTAATTTCACTAACTGTTACTGCGCGAATTGCTTTAGCAAGTTTGCTGCGAAAATCAAAATTTTGATAACCTAACTCCAGTGACTGAAGATGCCGAGCATTGAGCTCATATAAGCTATCTGGCGTCTTTTCTATATTTACTAGAAGAGCATTCTTATGCCTATCAAGTGCTTTAGGATCAATAGCCGCAACTTGTTGTCTAAAATTTTGAGTAAAATCACTAAATTCATTTTTCAACACTTGTTCTGAGGCAGCTGGCGACTGTGCAATTAGACAAATACCCGGCACTCTATTTATAGGCATAGCAAAGGCTGAAACAACGTATCCTAGTTGCTTTTGTGTTCGCAACTCATTGTAAAATGGTGCAGATATTATCTGTGATAACAAACTTACAGTGGCTCTTTCACGAATACTGTCGTTATCACCCTGTATATACTCAACCAGCACGGCATCGTCATGATCAACTTTTATTTCACGATTAACATCATAGGAGCCTAACTTGGCTACTTTCGTTGAAATAGCAGTATCTTCAAAATCAAGCATTTCTAACCGCTTAATAATACTTACAAGGGAATTTTGATCATGATTGCCCGCCACTAAAACTCGACCATTGAATGATGATACAAAATCTTTAGAAAATATCTTTAATTGATCTATAGCAATATTTTCCATAGCCTGGGCTTGATCAGTGGGTGACCACCTACCTTCTAGAATAGTATAGAAAAAAGACAGCACCTGTCTAAAGGGATAGTCTCGCTTAGCGTTATTTTTTTGCCTTATTAATTGTTGCTTTATTAACTCAAATCGATCTTGATCCCATTGTGGTTTTGTTACTGCATGTATTAGCTTGTGCAATAATATTTCTTGCTTGTCTGAATAACCACTTATAGCAATAGATAGCCCCTGCTCGTTTGCAGAAATATTGTAATCAAGCCCCGCCATAAGTGCCGGATACAGCTCTTCATTGAGTTGATTAGAAATGTAGGCGGCATAGAGCTTAGCCGCAGATAAACCGTTTAAACTGTGACTTAGTTTACTGTTAAGCAAAACAACAATCTGGGCCTTAGGTGTTTGAAAGTCAGTATGCTGAAGATGCCATACTTGAAGACCAGGTTTTTTTTGATAAAGCACGGGCTGAGGGTAGGATTTAGCATTAATTAATACTAAATCTTCAGGTATAAATGGGTTCGATTGGGACAAGCTTAGCTGAAACTCTGGTATGCCTGTTTTAATTCGATCAATATATTCACTATCTAGAGACTTAGATAAATAAGGTGTCTGATAATACTTAGAATTATTGGCTACCCGTGCCTTGGAAGAGGTAATAAACATCAGCATGTTTGAGGGAGTTAATCTTGATACGATAGCTTCAATAATTTCTCTATCAAACTGACTTGCAACATAGGATGCACGAAGTATCTCGCCATCTTTATGATGGTGCATTTTTCTAGCAACGCCTGTTACATAGGTAGCTGGATCTTGCTTTTCAGTATATCTAAATGCTATTTCAGACATTTTGGCATACTCTTTTTGGCGCCAGCTCTCTATGCCTTTATTCTTGATCAACGCTATCCATTCAAAAAGCTCTACCAAAATTTGATCACGAGACTCATAACCCTCTGGCGTTAACCCGATATCAACTGAAAACAAGCCAGCACCTCTGTCTTCAAGGACTGTGCCGGCAGAAAGGCTATCGGCCCACCCTTTTGCTTTTAGGGCCTGCAAAAGGCTCCCTTGGCCCTCATAGCCAATCATTGATGCTAAGTACTGAGCAGGTTTTGATTCCCAATAATTACTTAACTTAGGGATTTCAAATAACAATCCAAGCTCTCTAGTATCTTTTAAAGGTTGTATATTAACCTGCATAGGGAGGGCTGAAAGCTCAACATAACTGGCCTTATAGGGCTGTATAGACACTTTCTTATCTTTGATCGATGAAAATCTTTGTCGAACAATTTTTTCTAATTGGTCAAGAGGCTCTTTACCTAACACAGCCAATGTCATTAGATTTGCTGAATAGTATTTATTGTAAAAATCTATTAATTCAGCGCGAATATTAGACTGATCATTGTCACTTAATGTCTCTAAACTTCCGACATTAAATTTTGATAGAGGATGGTTGGGGTTCGCTATCTCTCTTAAAACATCCCACTGCCTTCTGCCATCATTTTTATATTTTAATTGGTACTCAGATTGAACGGCATTGCGCTCTCTTTCGACGTAATTGGCATCAAAAAGTGGGTCTGTAAAAAATGGTGCGAACCTATCCAAGGCATCTGCCAAGTACTCAGCATTTACATCAAAAAAGTAATTAGTATGCTCAAGGCCAGTGCTGGCATTGTGCCTTCCACCATGCTCACTGATAAAAGTTTGATAGGCATCTGCCTTTGGAAACTGCTTTGTCCCAAGAAATAACATATGCTCCAAAAAATGCGCCAAACCTTGTCGCCTTTTAGGATTTTGGTAGCTTCCCACAAACAGATCTAATGCCGCTGCTGCCTTTTCAGTTTCAGGATCAGAGATCAGTAATACATCTAAATTATTAGGCAGCTTTATACGCTGATATTGACGTTTATCATTGGCGCTTTTAACAATTGAATCAGACTGAATTCCAAGATCGGATATCACTGCTTTGGGAGTGCAAGAAACGCAGACTATTAGACTTATAATTAAAGCCAAAGCACCAGATATATTAGGGCAAGAAAATATGCGCAATGCCTTATTATTCATAACTATCCTAAACTGGCGTTTGTGATTGAATCTTAGTCTGGCTCTAATATTGTTCTTGGCCAAGCGTTGTAAATGGCCTTGACCAGGGTAGCCAGAGGAATAGCAAAGAACAGCCCCCAAAATCCCCATATTCCACCAAATATAAGTACCGCAACAACTATAGCTACTGGGTGAAGATTAACCACTTCAGAAAACAACAGCGGTACCAATACATTACCGTCAATAATTTGAATAATGGTATAAAGCCCTAGTAGCCAGAAAAAATCATTTGTTACTCCCCACTGAAGGTACCCTACCAACAGCACTGGGATAGTTACCAACGTGGCGCCTATATAAGGAATGAGTACAGATAGCCCCACGAGGGATGCCAGAAGTGCGGCATATTTTAGGTCTAGAAATACAAATGTGATAAAAGAAACTAACCCGACAATTAAGATCTCTATAGCTTTACCGCGAATATAGTTGGCAAATTGAATATCCATCTCATCCCAAATAACTGTCATTACACGACGCTCTTTTGGAAGCATATTAGAGATAAAATTTAACAGTATTTCTTTATCTTTCAGCATGAAGAAAACCAGCAGCGGCACTAGAAAGAGATAAATCATAATAGCCAGTAAACTGGGAAAGCTACTTATTGAAAGGCTTAATAGTTGCTCGGCAAGATTTGCTATCTCTTGTGAAACGCGAGTTACAACAAGTTGTATTTGCTCTGGACCAATATACTCTGATGCTCTTTCAGGCAATGAGCTCAACAATTGTTTTAATTGGCCAACCATATTGGGTAATTCTTTTAAAAGCAGTGAAGTTTGCCTTCCCACTATAGGAATTAAAACCACTAACACAGTGATAAAAGTCACCAAAAAAAGTATGTAGGTTGAAAGTACCGCGACTATTTTTGACAGACCATAGTTTTGTAAGGCATTCACCACACCTTGCAATAAAAATGCAAAGATTAACGCAGCAATGACTGGGCCTAAAACATTACCAAGTGTAGCAACAATAATAATGGAGGCCACTAGAAAAATACTTAATAAAACAGCCTCTTCAGTGCCAAAATATTGCGCCATCCATCTTTGTAATACCTTCTTCATAACTGCCCCATAATTAAATTAGAAGTTTATATTGCCAAAATGTCATATTATAAGCAGATCATACAGATATCCCTAATGAAACCAATCTGTTTTTTTTCTGTCAAACTTAGTCTGTAGCAAGCGTTTAAACCAACAAAGAGGCATTTAAAAAGATAGTCTATGTTAAAGCAATTATCACAGTGTCAAAACCAATTATTGTTAGCAAAGGCTCATCTTATAATAATGCTTTGGATTGCTAGCTTTAATTGTGTCGCTGCCGATATCAATCTCCCAATGCTTGGGGATAGTAGCTCTGGAATTGTATCAAAAAACCAAGAATACAAGCTTGGAAAAGCATGGCTACAAGCATTTAGAAGGCATGTCGAACAACATGATGACCCACTTATTCAGGCATATTTAGAACAATTAACCTTCGACCTAGTAACCCATAGTGATCTTGACGACACACGACTTACCTTGGTTTTAGTGAATAACCCAACCATTAATGCCTTCGCAGTACCAGGAGGAATAATAGGCATCCATACTGGTATCTTTACCCACGCTGGTAATGAGGATCAACTGGCGTCGATTATTAGCCATGAACTCGCCCATTTAAGCCAACGACATTTCGCCCGTGGGTTAGAAGCTCAACGTAGTTCGATGAGCATAAACTTAGCAGGCCTGTTAGCGACAATCATTCTCAGCTCAAAAGCAGGCAGTGATGCAGGCATAGCCGCCCTTACAGCAAGCCAAGCCCTCAGCGCAGATCAACAACTACGCTATAGTAGAAATAATGAAAAAGAGGCAGATCGTCAAGGTTTAAAGATTATGCGAAACGCAGGTCGCGACCCCCGCGCAGCTTCGGATATGTTAGAAAAAATGATGGCTTTAACAAGATATAGCGGCAGTCGGTTACCCGAGTTTTTACTCACGCACCCGATTACCCAGAAACGTGTATCTGACACCCGATCAAGAACATTAAAATATCAAAATCGCCATTATCCAGATAATTATGATTTCTATATTATGCGGGCAAGAACTCAAGTTTTGCATCAAAATAACGCGACTTATTCTGTAAAATTCTTTGGTCAAAAATTAAAAGAAAATAGTCTTAATAATGATGCATACCACTATGGGCTTGCTATCGCTAATTCAAAGGCTGGGAATCATGATGCAGCGTCACAATACTTAGCTGAACTTTTAAGGAAAAAGCCTATTTATGCTCCCTATATATACACTGATATCGAAATAGATATTGCTGCTGGAAACTATAAGAGCGCATTAAAAAAACTTAAATTACAACTAACGTTTAATGAAACCAATTACCCACTGCAAGTACTTCAAGCAGATGTATTATGGAAATCACATCAATATCAGGCCTCCGCTAGCGTATTAACTCAACTGAGCAGAAAGCGCCCTGAAGATCCGAGTATTTGGTATCAGCTGGCCGAAGTAAGGGGTCTTGCTGGCGATATTTCTGGCGTTCACAAAGCTAGAGCAGAATATTTTATTTTGATTGGCGCATTAGAAAATGCAAAGAGACAATTGAATTTTGCCAAAAAACTACTACAAAAGGATGTTAAAGGATTGGCTATAGTGGAGCAGCGTATGGTTGACATTGTAGCTATGGAAAAAAATCTTAAAAAACTCTAGCGGCTAAGTGTAAATCTCATCATTCGATCAAGCGCAGTAGTGGCAAGTTTAGCCACGCCACTATCAACAATGACCTCACCACTACCCTGCTCTAAACACTGTAAAAGGTTTTGTAAACTGTTCATTCCCATCCACGGACAGTTAGCACAGCTTCTGCAGGTAGCACCACTTCCTCCTGTGGGGGCTATTATTAATTCTTTTTCTGGGACTGCCTGCTGCATCTTATAAAAAATGCCTTGATCGGTAGCAACGATTAAACGCTGATGCGGTAAATTTTTAGCGGCAGATATCAACTGTGATGTTGAGCCAACCACATCCGCTATTTCGACAACAGACTGGGGTGACTCAGGATGAACTAAAACGGCGCAATCTTCATAAACCTGTTTTAGATCAATGATACCCTTGGCTTTGAATTCTTCATGAACAATACAGCTTCCGTTCCACATTATCATATCTGCACCGGTTTTCTGCTCTACATAGGCGCCAAGATACTTATCTGGTGCCCAGATAATTTTTTCTCCAAGAGAATCCAAATGGTCAACAACATCAACCGCTATACTCGAGGTAACAACCCAGTCAGCACGCGCTTTCACTTGGGCCGAGGTATTGGCATAGACCACCACCGTACGGTCTGGGTGCTTATCGCAAAACGTAGTAAATTCATCGGCTGGACAACCGACATCTAAGGAACAGGTTGCTTCTAAAGTTGGCATTAATACAGTTTTGTCTGGCGTGAGAATTTTTGCCGTCTCACCCATAAATTTAACGCCCGCGACAATAAGCGTATCTGCGCTATGCTTGCTACCAAAACGTGCCATTTCCAATGAATCCGCAACGACACCGCCGGTTTCTTCAGCTAATGCCTGAATAAGAGGATCTGTATAATAATGAGCGACGATAACAGCATTTTTTTCGATGAGTAGCTGCTTTATATGATGACGGACTATATCTAATTCGTCAGCAGGTAATGGTTCATCAATTGATACCCTGTTCAGATATTCCTGAACAACACTGCTAAGGTCGTCGCTTTTGACTGAATTTTGGTTTTGGCGCATAACAATCGAGTCTTATACGGTTGTTAACCAGTAAATAACGCCAGCTACTAAGATTAATACTACGGCAACAGCTGCTAATGCATCAGCCATTCCATCGCCATCGTCTTGATTATTTGAGCTACTCATTTAAATTATCCTGTAAGGTTATTTACCTAGATTATATAGGTTCCAGCTTAATTTGCGGCATTCTAACAATCATTTTACAAACTGTCTTGCCAAAACATAATACTAATTAATAATTTAACTTTATTCCTTTTAATTTGGCCCTTATAGGGAAATAGTAATATAAAAGCAGTCTCTCAATCTGTATCATTAGACCTTTCAATAATAAAAGACGTCACCGTAGCCAATAGATGTATAAATACGATAATTATGATCATAAAATTGTAAACGAGCGAGTTGAGCAATTTAGAGATCAAACTCAGCGCTATCTTGCCGGAGAAATTGCCGACGAAGAGTTCCTTCCTTTGCGACTACAAAATGGGCTGTATGTTCAACGTTTAGCTCCTATGCTCAGAATCGCTGTTCCCTACGGGATGCTTTCCAGTCGTCAAGTAAGAAGGCTAGCACATATATCACGTGTCTTTGACAAAGGTTACGTCCATATTACGACGCGACAAAATGTTCAGCTCAATTGGCCCGCCCTTGAAGAAGTCCCGGATATTTTGGCAGAACTGGCTGATGTTGAGATGCACGCCATTCAAACCAGTGGTAACTGTATTCGTAACACAACCACTGATCAATTTGCTGGCGTTGCTGAAGATGAAATTGAAGATCCTCGCCCGTGGTGTGAACTTATACGACAATGGTCAACACTTCATCCCGAGTTCGCTTTTCTACCGCGTAAATTTAAAATTGCTGTATGCGGTTCAACTGAAGATCGTGCGGCCTTCTTACTCCATGATATTGGCTTACAATTAGTTAAAAATGATAGCGGAGAACTCGGCTTTGAAGTGTTCGTTGGTGGTGGCTTAGGACGAACCCCAATTATCGGCTCATCCATCCGGAAATTTTTACCTAAACAACACCTTTTATCTTATTTAGATGCAATCGTTCGCGTTTACAATCGCTATGGTAATCGTGACAACAAATATAAAGCGCGCATCAAAATACTAGTTAAAGCTTGGACGCCAGCAGTTTTCGCTCAACGAGTTGAAGCTGAATGGGAGCATTTAAAGGATGGACCTTCTACCCTAACAGATAGTGAGTTTTCTAGAGTTAAAAGCTTTTTTCCTTCGCCTGATTACACAGAAGTCGATGGGTCTGAATCAGCCGATAAATTAGCTGAAACTGCCATCAATAATGTTGCATTTAAACGCTGGTTAGATAGAAATACACAGCCACAAAAACAAGCGGGCTATAGGTCAGTAACACTATCTTTAAAGCCTGCAGGTGTTGCTCCTGGGGATGTTACAGACAAACAACTTGAAACTATTGCTGACTTGGCTGATCGTTTTTCGTTCGGTGAATTAAGAGCTACTCACAATCAAAATATAGTGCTTACAGATGTTATAGAATCAGACCTTATGGAACTTTGGCAACAGGCTAAAGAGTCAGCTTTGGCAACGCCAACCATTGGAACTATTAACGATATGATTTGCTGCCCAGGTGGTGATTACTGTTCCCTTGCTAACGCCAAATCTATCCCTGTAGCAGAAGCTATACAACGCAAATTTTCTGACCTAGATTATGTGTATGATTTGGGTGATCTTGAATTAAATATTTCAGGTTGTATGAACGCCTGTGGCCACCACCATGTTGGCCATATTGGTATTCTTGGCGTGGATAAAAAGGGTAAGGAGTGGTATCAAATTCAATTGGGAGGCAGTGCCAGTAGAAATGCCTCACTTGCCAAGGTGCTAGGACCCTCATTGTCACGTGATCAAATTACTGATGGCATTGAAAAGCTATTAGATGTCTATGTAGAAAATCGTATCGCAGATGAAAGTTTTTTGAGCACCTATCAGCGTATAGGGATTGAAAAATTTAAGGAAAGAGTTTATGCCCCAAGTACTTAAGGATAACTGTGTTGAAAATGATGACTGGATTACATTAGAAGAGTCTTCAGAAACGCTTCCTTCGGGTGATGTACTTCTGACCTATGATCAATGGCAAGGTTTTTCAGAGCAACTAACCCGCCATGATGGCGGTGTAGGCGTTATAATTGACGGTAATGCTGAGATTGAAGAGATTATAGAATCCCTACTTAACCTTCCTCTGATAGCGATTAATTTTCCTAAATTTGCAGATGGTCGTGGCTTTTCAACCGCGAGACTTCTCCGCGAACGCTATAACTATAATGGTGAAATACGTGCCGTTGGTGGTTTTATTCGCGACCAGCTATATTTAATGAGTCGCTGTGGATTTAACGCCTTTAAATTTGCCGATGATACTGATTTATCTGAGTCTGCCAAATCACTGCAGGACTTTTCTGAAAACTACCAAGTGAGTGTAGAGCAAAAAAATCCTCTCTTTAGAAGGCGCTAATTAAACTTTTAAGTTTATCAATAAACAGGTTTAACCAATGGATCAGCACGTTGTTTTTATCTTTTTTCTTATCTTCACAGGTGGCGCTCTTTTAGCGTCTCTTGCCCTATTTGGGCGTCAGCCCCTGCTGGTAGCCTATATTGCCTTAGGCGCCCTTTTGGGACCGTTTGGACTAGGCTGGGTATCTGATCTAGAGCTTATCGCTCAAATATCCTCTATAGGGATTGTGTTTCTGCTTTTTTTGCTCGGCTTGGATATGCAACCACAATCACTCTTTAAGGTTCTCAAACAAGTAGCACATATTACCCTGATAAGCTCACTGCTGTTTGGGCTTATTGGTTTCGGCATTGCTTATGGCTTTAAATTTACATTTATAGAATGTGCCATTATTGGTGCCGCTATGATGTTCTCAAGCACTATTATTGGTATTAAACTTTTACCCACAACTGCGCTTCACCATAAACACTCCGGGGAGTTAATGGTTGGCATGTTGTTAATGCAAGACTTTCTAGCGATTGCCGTATTGCTTGTGTTGTTGTCCGCAAGTTCTAGCGAAAATGGTATCTCTAGTTTAGCGATCAGCATTGTTGCCCTACCAGCACTTATCGCCTTTTCTATGCTCTTAGTGCGCTATCTACTCCAGCCATTATTTACTCGCTTTGATCGTATTGGAGAATATATTTTTCTATTAACTATTGGCTGGTGTCTCGGTATTGCCGAGCTGGCTGAGGTGATTGGGCTATCAAAAGAAATAGGTGCCTTTATTGCCGGAATTTCATTAGCTACCAGCCCTATTGCACAATATATAGCCTTGAACTTAAAACCTTTAAGAGATTTCTTTTTGATATTATTTTTCTTTTCATTAGGGGGTGGCTTCGATTTATCACTACTGCCATCAATAGCGATACCTGCGATTCTTTTAGCACTGGTTATGCTTTCACTTAAACCTATTGTATACCGTTATTTATTGCGCTCACAAAGCGAAAACAATAGCCTATCTTGGGACATAGGATTTAGGCTTGGGCAAAACAGTGAATTCTCACTATTAATTGCCTACATGGCATTTAGCACTCAGCTCATTGGTAATGATGCGTCACATTTAATTCAAGCAACCGCAATCATTACCTTTTTGATTTCGAGCTATATAGTTGTATTCAATTTCCCAAATCCTATTGCCGTCAGCGAGCGTTTAAGAAGGGATTAGTCTTACTTATAGATATTTGAGCTATCTGTTAAACGATTCCACCATTTTGTGATCAATCTATCGGCACTATGCTCGGCAGCAATTCCGAGGCGCTGAGGTAATTTCTTTTTCTGAACATAATTAATTTCGTAAACTTTAGATTCTTTAGCTTGGCTTGAGAGATACTCATCGCTTGTCATCAGCTCGTCTACCAGTGAAAGCTCCAAAGCACGTGAGCCAAACCAAACATCACCCGTAGCAACCTTATCTATGTCAATTTTGGGTCGGCGTTCAGCAACATAAGCTTTAAATAATTGATGGGTATCCTGTAAGTCTTCAATAAACTTCTCTCGCCCTTGCTCAGTATTTTCACCAAATACAGTTAAGGTTCTTTTATGCTCGCCAGCAGTTAACAATTCAAAATCAATATCATGTTTTTTTAACAATCTGTGAAAATTAGGCAATTGAGCCACAACGCCTATTGAACCAATAATTGCAAAAGGTGCCGCCAGAATTTTGTCAGCAACACAAGCCATCATATAACCGCCACTGGCAGCTACCTTATCAACGCAAATTGTAATTGGAATACCCTGCTTGCGAAGTCGATCCAGCTGACTACTTGCAAGACCATAGCTGTGAACCATACCGCCAGAGCTCTCTAATTTCACAACAACCTCGTCATCAGATTTCGCCTGAGTGAGTATTGCTGTTACTTCTTCACGCAGGTTTGTCACTGCCGAAGCACTGACATTGCCATTAAACTTAACCACAAAAACTCTTTTTTGAGTTTTAGTATCGAGTTCAGAATTTTTAGCTTTAGCCCGTTTTTTTTGCTCTTTGCGAAGTTTCTTCGCCTCAGCTTTTTGTGCAGCAGGATCCAATAAAGCAATAGACATAGTCTCACTGACATCATCATATTGGTCATTGAGTGGGTTGATTTCTAACTCACCCTTGTCTTGACCCTGACCATTTTTTTGACTGGCACTGGTTATAATGGCCACTAAAATGCCAAATCCAATAATCCCTGTAACTACTTTTGCAAGAAACAAACCATATTCTGCTAAAAATTCCAAACCAATCTCCATATTTTGCGTATTAAATTATGTTTTAGATAATATTTAATAAATTTATTATCTAACGACTATTATCAATGACATGGATTATAGACCAAATTAATAATTGAACAATAAGCATCACCAAGAGTTTGCTTTATATTATTTTATAAATTTACGTCTATGTCAGGGTCTTTTGGTTGCAAAAAAGTGGGAGTACGGATAAGGTTTGCGCTTTCTCAAAGTACTGGATTACACCCAGTAATAACTGAGCGCTGTTATTGCTCAAGAGCCTCCATTTTGCTTGTACAATTTTAGTTATAAAGGATAGAAATATGACGGCAACGTTAGCTAAAGCATTTAAAAACAATTTTTTGGGTAATTCCCCAGATTGGTACCAAAAACTAATAATTGCCTTTTTAGTGATCAACCCTATCTTACTGATGGTGACTACGCCATTTATACTGGGCTGGATTCTCATTGCTCAATTTATATTGACTCTTGCAATGGCTCTTAAGTGCTACCCACTGCAACCTGGCGGTCTGTTAGCTATCGAAGCGATATTACTTGGATTAGCTAGCCCAGAAAATGTGTATCAAGAAGCAGTGGCTAATTTTCAAGTTATTCTGTTACTAATGTTTATGGTCGCTGGCATATATTTTATGCGCGACATGTTGCTCTATACATTTACAAAAATACTTTTGAATGTCCGATCAAAGACTACCCTTTCTTTTTTGTTTTGCTTTTCAGGCGCTGTATTATCTGCTTTTCTCGATGCCTTAACGGTCACAGCAGTGCTCATTACAGTGGCAGTTGGGTTTTACTCTGTCTACCACCGTGTGGCTTCAGGTCAATCTGTTAATGACACTTCTCACAATCATCTCGACAATAGCTCTGTAATTGATGCAAATGCTGAAAACCTCGAAAACTTCCGTTCGTTTCTTCGCAGCCTAATCATGCATGGCGCTGTGGGAACTGCTTTGGGTGGCGTTACTACCGTTGTGGGCGAACCTCAAAACTTGCTGATTGCTGAAAAAGCGGGATGGCAATTTATAGAATTTTTCATGCGAATGGCACCAGTCACTATGCCTGTTTTCGTCTGTGGTCTAGCTTGCTGCATCCTGTTAGAAAAAACTAAAATATTAGGCTACGGTGAACAACTGCCTGAAGATGTGCGACACGTACTAACCGAATATAGTCAGGAAGATGAAAAGAATCGTACAAAAGAGCAAGTTGCTATATTAATTACTCAGGCAATTGTTGCTTTAATTCTAGCCCTTGCGCTAGCATTTCACTGGGCACCAGTTGGCTTAATAGGGTTAATGGTTATTGTACTACTTACTTCGTTTAATGGAGTCACTGAAGAGCATCAAATTGGCAAAGCATTTGAGGAAGCATTGCCCTTTACAGCCCTTTTAGTTGTATTCTTCGCAATTGTAGCGGTTATTCATGAACAGCATCTTTTTTCACCAGTGATTACTTGGGTTCTTGCTATGGACCCTGCTTCACAACCCGGTGTTTTCTTTCTAGCTAACGGTTTGCTATCTGCAATCAGTGATAATGTTTTTGTTGCTACAGTTTATATTAATGAGGTTCGTGTAGCCCTCGACTCTGGTTTGATTGATCGCGATCATTTCGACAAGTTAGTCATTGCTATTAATACTGGTACTAATTTGACAAGCGTAGCAACACCCAATGGTCAGGCAGCGTTTCTTTTCCTACTTACCTCAGCTTTGGCGCCATTGATTGGCCTTTCATACATGCGAATGGTAGTCATGGCTCTGCCTTATACTATTGTGCTCACTGTTGTTGGCTTTCTTGGTGTCCTCTACATGATCTAACAAATGCCCTGATATTCTTTCAGGGCATCATTTACCCCCCTGTCATATTCATAAATCGAACAATTTCAGTTTTATTTGGGTCAAAGTAATGTCGTTCGGGTTTGAGTGTCAGCGCTTCTCTAATGGCTTTTTTTAGAGCGCTTTTATTGTTGAAATTTTGTCGAATAATTGCACGTAAATCAATGCTATTTTCATTGCCTAAGCAAAGTAATAACCGTCCCTCAGATGTCAATCTAACTCTATTACATGAACCACAAAAATTATCAGATATGGGGGAAATAAAACCTACTTTAGTTTCCGAATTAGCAATAGAGTAATACTTAGATGGACCAGCTGTTCTATGATCAGATAATTGTAAATTAAATTTTTCACTCAACTGCTCCCTTAAACTAAAACCAGTAATTTGTGTGCTGTTTCGTTGGTGAGAAGAAATATCTCCTAAAGGCATCTCTTCGATAAAGGCTATATCTAACCCTTTATCAATCGAAAAATTAACTAGATCGCTTACTTCATCATCATTAAACCCTTTTTGGATAACCGCATTAAGTCTGATTTTATTAAACTTTGCATCTATAGCTGCCTCTATGCCCTTTAATACTTGCTCTAACTCTCCGACCCTAGTTATTTCGGAAAATCGCTGAGGCCTCAAACTATCGAGACTTATATTGATCCTAGACAAACCTGCTGTCTTTAAACTACCCGCAAGCATTGGTAATTTTATTCCATTGGTGGTCAAAGTCAGTTCCTTTAAATAATTTAATTCGGATAATGCCTTAACCAGCCATAGTATATTTTTTCTTATTAGTGGCTCTCCTCCAGTAAGACGAATTGAATTAACGCCTAAATCAACAAAAACAGACGCTAGAATGTAAATTTCTTCAAGCGTTAAAACTTGCTCTCTAGGCACAAATTTCATTTTCTCAGGCATACAGTATTTACATCTAAGATTACATCGATCTGTAACCGATAAACGCAAATAGCTAACCTCACGGCCAAAAGTATCTTTCAGTATTTTTTTTTCAGGAGTATCCATACTCATTTAATCTCTATATTGCGCCTAGTGTAAGACTATTAAATGGAATAACATCGACTAAATCACCCTCATTAATTGTGGTATGTGGATGCTGTATAGCCAGTACATTTCCCCAGCTAGCTGACGACAAAACCCCACTACTTTGATTTTTATGTAACTGAACTCCATCCTTTGACACTTTCGCACGATGAAATATCTGTCTATTTCCAGCTTCTCGCGAAAATAATGAAGTAGCCTTAAATGTCTGATGAAAAAAAGAATGATAGCCTTGAGACCAAAACAAAAAAGGCATCACTAATATCAAAAATGTAACAAAAACCGATGCCGTATTCCCTGGAAGACCCATAAATGGCCTATTCATTGCATGACCAAAAAGAAACGGCTTTCCAGGTTTAATTGAAACCCTCCAAAAATTTATTTCACCCAAATAGTCAATGGCTGCTTTTACGTAATCACAATCACCAACCGACACTCCACCAGCTGAAATAATTATATCTACTGTATCAGGAACATTTTTAATGAGATTGATGGTTTTGTTTAAGTTGTCAGGCGCAACTCCAAGGTCCACTGAAATCATACCTAAATGACTTATTAAATTACCTAAAAGTACCTTGTTAGAGTCATAAATTTTACCTTCTTTAAATTTATCACCTGGCTGAAGCAATTCATCACCTGTTGTAAAAAATCCTATAGTCAGAGGTTTATAGGTCTTAACGGTATCGATTCCAAGTGATGCTAATAAACCGAGGTCCTGTGGTCTTAGCAATAAACCTTTTGATAATATTTTTTCCCCGCAACCGATATCCTGTCCTTTTTGACGGATATTCTTTCCTCGTATAACCTTCTTATCTAAGGAAATCATTCCGGCATGCTCGTAACAATGCTCTTGTAATGCAACCGTATCAGCACCTTTAGGCAATACCCCTCCTGTAAATATTCGGGCAGCTGTATCTGGAGTGAGAGTATTTGGTTTTTGCCCAGCAACAATTCTCTGGCTAAGGGGTAATTCGAACTTATTTTTTTTTGCTTCTCGATAGCATAATGCGTAGCCATCTACAGCACTATTGTCAGTTGCAGGGATATCCAAAGAAGCGAATATATCTTCAGCTAAAACTTTTCCTAATGATGTTTTTAATGAGTAAGTTTCGGTACTTGCCAGAATTTTCACACTCTTTGACATAATATTTAAGGCATCAGAAACGCTTAGCATTAGCTATGTATTTACAGTATGTTTAACAAAATTACAGGGTTTATTATTTACATCAAGCTGAAATAATAATATTTGCTCCCATGCAGTTTTACAGGCGTTTGTTGATCCTGGAAGACAAAAAATTAGTGTATTATTGGATATACCTGCCAAACATCGAGATTGTATGGTGGATGTAGCTATTTCATTGTAAGTTAACTTCCTAAATAACTCGCCAAAACCATCAATGGATTTGTCAAATAATGGACTCAAGGCCTCAGGGGTTATGTCTCTTTTCGCAAAGCCTGTTCCACCAGTTGTGATAATGACATCAATTTTTTGATCCGCTATCCATTTTGAGACAACGGAACGCATTTGATAAATATCATCTTTGACCCAATTTCTATCTGCTAAAACATGTTTTGCAGTAGAAATTGCCTTTTTTAGATATCTACCTGATTCATCAGTTGCCAAGTGACGTGTATCAGAAATAGTTAATATCGCAATTCGTAAATTTTGATTACGTTGTTTGGTCACTATCCTTGTATCCTATCCTTTTCGTTAGATTGAGTTAAGCCCATTAAATTTGTTAGTATCGTATAGATATGTAGCCATTTCTTAGCCGCACTGGTCGCACTTTTTTCTTCGTTCAAGGGTTAAATTTAACCATCGATTATTTAAACCGTCATAGCATTGCATCTCACCATGAGAATTAAACTTACCAAGTAACATTTTTATCGCAGTCAAAGCTTGAAGGCTTCCTATCACACCAAGTATTGGGCCTAAAACTCCAAAATTAGTGCAAGTTAATACTTGATCTTTCGAGTCAAAGTTAGAAATACAGCCATAACATATAGTTCTATTTTTTTTAAAATCAAAACCAATTACTTGACCCTCCCAACCCATTGCAGACGCACTTATGTAATCTATTCCGTTTTGATAACAAAATTTATTCATTAATAATTTAGAATCAAGATTATCAGTACAATCAACCACTACATCTGCACCCTGATTTAAAATACCTTTTGTGACACTTTGTGGATAGCAATCAATAATTATATTTGGATTTAATGGCATCAGTGTCTCTTTAGCAGAATCTACTTTAAGCTGTCCAATATTAGCTGTTGTATAAATCACTTGTCGCTGCAGATTAGACAACTCAACAGTATCATGATCACAAAGCGATAGCCTTCCGACACCAGCCGCAGCCAAATAAGAGGATACAGGGCTACCAAGACCACCTAGCCCAGCAATAAGCACATGACTATTCATAAGTTGGGACTGACCGTCTAGGCCAACACCATCCATGAGAAGATGGCGGCTATATCGCAGCAACTGTTCATTACTTAAAGGGGCATATGCCATTTATTGCCAGTACTTCAAAGCTAATAAATCAGTTTTATTCACTTCTACCCAATACTTTTGATCATTTAAACTTACCTGCTTCCAAATAGCTGCTTGAGTTTTAATATAGTCCATGATGAATTGAGTTGCTTGAAAACCATCACGCCTATGCTCTGAAGCAATTCCAACAAAAACAATGGGGTCACCGGGTTTGAGTTTACCTATTCTATGAATTACCGTTGCTGCTAATAAATCAAACCTTGAATTAACCTGCTCAATAATTAACTTCAAGCTCGATTCAGTCATCTGTGGATAATGCTGCAAATACATGTAATCAATAGCAGGATGTTCACCACTTTTATCAAACCCTCTAACTAGTCCAGTGAATGTAGCTACTGCTCCAGTATTTTTCGAATTTTCACATAAAGCATCGTGAAGTTTTACAACATCAAATGCATCATTTTGAATTCGACAAATTGTATGCATAGCCTAACCCCCAGTTACTGGAGACATAAAAGTCAACGCATCACCAGGCTTCAAAACAACATTACAATCGGATAACTTGTGATTTACCGCTACAAGAACCTGAGGCGCATTTAATTCTTTTGCTAATAATGGATGCTTCACTTTAAGCATATCAATGACCTCATTGATGCTTGTTGCCTTAATAATTGCTGGTGCGTCATAGGCTAATTCCGATAACCGACCAAAAAATAAAAGTTTAATCATCAGACGCCCAATAACCAGACTTACCACCTTGCTTTTCTAGTAATCTGATATCTGTAACAATAATTCCTTTATCAATACTCTTACACATGTCATACAAAGTTAATGCTGCGACTGAAACCGCAGTCAATGCTTCCATTTCAACACCAGTTTTAGCCGTAGTTTTACATTGAGCGGTAATAGTTAATATGGTCTTGTCATGTTTTATATCTATAGATACCTTTGATAAAGGTAAAGGGTGGCACAAGGGGATTAGATCAGCGCATTTTTTAGCCGCTTGAATTCCTGCTATCCTAGCTGTTGAGTAAACATCTCCCTTATCTATTTTTTTATTAACCATTGAATCAATAATCTTTGGCGTTAATACAATATGAGCGCAAGCAATTGCTGAGCGTTCAGTATCTAATTTATGGCTTATATCGACCATATTTGCTTCGCCATTTTGATTAATATGCGAGATTTGAAGCATTGTTTAAATCCTATTATTGATTTACATTCCTAAAGTAATAATCTCTAACAGCCAATATAAGTTCAGCTGCTCGTTTATCATTTTGCATATTGGTCTTTACACCTAATACATCAGAAGCCAGGTAAGTTAAGTACTGAATGAGATCCTTAGTGCAGTTAGAATTTAACGCACGTGTGTAAACAACGGGTATATATCGGTCGTACTTATCATGTGGCCAATGTGAATCAAATATACCTAATGGATCCCAGTGGTTTGATAACACATCACCAATAGATTGGAAAAAACTATTATGCTCTATTGGTGAAATGTACTTTATTTCGGTTTTTTGTCGCCGTATATTTAAATTTGTCATTACAGAATACCCTTTGGAGTACCTTTATTTACTTTATTAAATAAGCATAATAGTGGCTTATAAGCTAAGTAAGATAATCTGTAAGGGTGACTTGTAGCACTTGATGAAATGGCTAAAAAGCCGTTAATAAAAGAATTTTGCATTGTATATTGAGGCTCCGCTCATCGTCTTAAATCCATTTTCTCGTGAAAGCCAACAACTAAAAGCAAACCAGTCACTACTTTAAAATTAGACCAAAAGTTTATAAATCGCAACTTAATATAATTAATTTTATTAGACAAAAAAAAAGTACTCAAATGAGTACTTTTAAAAACAAATTACTTAACATTTTATCAATCTTGCGGAAATTCCCAAAACGCTGAAATAACATTCTCACCATTTATATAGAAAACAGAGTTGTCATGGAAAAAAGCTCGCTGACGATCGTTATTGCTCCACCAATCGTTTGTGCCGCCGGATAAGTAGCCATTACTAACAATCGAAGCGCTCTCAGGATCATTTTTGTTAGTAAGGTTAAACATGTATAGTCGATTTTCTTGTGAATAGCTCATGCTTGATGTTTGGGATAATGTAACCGGAACAGAGAAACGATCTTGGGTTTCATTGATCTGCTGATATGTAAAGGCATGTCGGTTATATCGGGCAGGAGAATGGATCCAACTTGAGCCTTGGCCAACACTTAAAGAAGACAAAGACACTGGGTTATCCATAGATTCAACATTAAATAACTCTAATTTAATTAAGCCATCTTCATCTTGGCCTAAACCTAACAGCAATTCGTCATTGACTGGATGAAGAAAATCTGAAAATCCAGTAACCTCAAGCTCACCCGCAATAATAGGATTTTCTTGATCAGAAAGATCGAGGACATAAAGTGGATCTGTGCGCTCAAATGTCACTAGATAAAGTGTGTCACCAAAAAATCTTACACCATAGAGATCTTCATTGGGCTTGCCAATCTCATTTGGATATTGTTCATTTGGTAATGTCGCAACCTCTGTTAATGAATAATCGGAAGGTGAAAGCTTTAGAACAGTTAACTGATGGTCTCTGTTATCGTTTGAATCTCCTGTCCATTGACTACTTACTACTCTTAGAAAGCCATCGTGTTCATTTATACGAAAGTCAATTTCACCTGAACCAAATAAATGACCATTTACTTGACCTGAGCCGCTGTATCCCAAATTCGCCGATAGATTAAATCTATGAATTAATGTTCGTGAATCTAAGCCCCAACCTTCTGACTGGATGAAATAGATCGCATTTTGACTTACATAAACGCCCGATGTAGATTCTAAATAACAGGAACTATTGACTACTGTTTTTTCCGTTACATCTATTGCAACCAGAAGAGTCATAGTTGGATAGCCATATTGATTGGGTGCCAAATCATGCTCTTCATTAATCATTAGACAGTCGGTAGCAGCTAGAAGATCTGTTTGCTCACCATTAATGTAAGCCTTAGGCAGTAAATCATTAACAGCTGTTTCATCGATAGCCTCTTGATTGCCAGCTTTTTGTTCGGCTGAAGGATTGTCTACATAGTTGGTAATTTGGGGGGTGTGACGAGCAACTAAATAAACAATATCACCCTTTTTGCGACTAGTTACAAAGCCAGCTTCTATTTCAAAGTCCCAAATTTTTTCAGGGTCAGAAGTATTTGAAATGTCGTATACATCAAGCCCTGTGGTTTGTCCCCGCCATGTAGTTGGTGACATAAACACATCGCCATACATTCCCCACCAACCAGAACTATTTATGGCCGCTAACTGAGTATCATTGGTGTATAGTCCTTCAATTGTGTTATTTTCATCAACAATAATATTGCCTACCTGCACTGCTGTGGCTTGATCAGAATCAGTAGACATGATTTTTATAGAACGCAACTCTGGAATTTCAACGATAGGTTCATCCGCAACAACGGATTCTTCGTCCACTTCTATAGCATCATCGAATATAGCTACAGGCTCATTGATTATAAAACAACAATCATCATGCATGCTGTAGCTAGGGGCTATAAAAAGATGATCGCCGTCATACTTTACAAAATCATGCTCATCAATCGTTTTTTCTAACGTATAAGTGGTAGTAAATGATTCTCCGCCAGTGGCTTCAACTGCAGAATCCATCGCCATTTCTGGGACCGCATCAAGGGCAATTGCCGAAGCAACTTCACCAAATACACTATCGTAGCTTTGTGTAAGTTTCGAGGTAAATTCTTGACTACTTTTCATTGGAACCAGTAAACCGGATGCTTGAGCTAAAATTTGTTCGGGCATTAACGAAGCAATATATTGTTCAACTTCATCGCTAGAAGTTCTTGAGGCATCTACCGATACTGCGCCAAGCACTAAGTTAGAACCACGCAAGCCAAAAAGGTAGCGCAATAATAGTAGCCCATCGGTTAATGCATCAACCTGGCCGTTAGAATCAATATCTGCAATAGATACTCCAGAAGATATATAGTCTTCAATTTGAAGAGAAGAACGCGAAGAGTTAGTTGCCATCGCACCGCTCGTTAGATTGTTACCTCTCAATCCAAATGTATATCGGAGTAATAATAAGCCATCAGTTAGAGCATCAACATCCCCACTTCCATCAAAATCCCAACTTGCTTGCTGTCTTTCTACCACATCAAAGCTAGCTATCATTACTGAATGCGGATAACAAAAATAGGATAATTGATCACCAGTAAAATTGAGCGGAATTGTTATAGTCAATTGTTCATTAGCTACAATTGAAGCTACTTCGCCGACCATACCTCCGCTTCCGGTACTTGAAGCTTGAATCTGCGTATTAGCTTCTCGCCAGCTATTGCCAATATTAAATGCATGACCGCTATCTGTTCTTATAAATGTGTATGTAGATCCCTTTTCAAGGGAAACTGTTGTGGACTCACCATTGGGTTCATTGGAAAAAATATAGAAAGGGGAACTAAATGGGTTTGTATTCAACTTTACGTATATCGTGCTATCTTCAGCTAGTAGAGGGATACTAAAAGCAAATAAACTGACCGTTAGTAGAGCTCGAGATAAAATGGATTTTATAATTTTATTTACTGGTAACATTGGAATACCCCTAATTAACATGATGACTGTTAAATCATGATTATTTTATTATTTAATTAACTATATGCCTTTTTTTTTCTCATGGCTAATATTGCAAGTCAAAGAGGATATATTATCCAACCTTCTATGATTGAGAAGTATTTAATCAAACAATTAAATACTAGTTAAAAAAATCCAATCTCTGATACATTTATATCAGCCTTGTGGTCCCGTCCAAAGGCCACAACCCCTATACTGCGCACATCCTTAGCTCTAAGTTCCTTTTTAATCCATTGACTAGACGCGACAAAATTATTGAATGGTAATTTAATACTTTGCCATTTGTCCCCAGCTAAAAACTCACTTTGATAATATTGCCAAGGCATAATGGTGCCCCTGGTGCGTATGTGGATAAAATACTTTTGATTGTTACCTTTGACTTTGGCATAAATGCCCTGAACACCCTGTGTATCTGGTATTATAAGATCTCGCCTAAACTGGATAAAACCCCCATTATTTTTGGTACTCACTTCGCCAGTAAGTTGAGCATAAGACTCTTCTTTATCAGTTCTAAAAACTAAGATACCTTCAGAAATACCACCCATTACCTGGTCGCTTACATAATTCCATTGTGGCTGATCATTTGAAGTAAAGTCGTCAATTATCATTGGTTCAGCTCCGACATCAATCATATAAAAGCTAAGTAAAAAAAAGTGAAACCGTAAGATCTTTGGCATAAGAAGATTCCTATCTATTCTTGTACTGAGTCGGGCAGTAACCTCTGATAACATCGGGAGATCTTTTCGAAACATGTTTTGTGTAACGATTGGTAACTCTTTTTCTCCAAAGCCTGAATGACCTTGGCTTGACTTGTGCGCGCATCAACTTGATTACAGCAGATTCATTAATACCATAATTGTACTCAATGGCCTCAAAGGGAGTTCTATCCTCCCAGGCCATTTCAATAATACGAGATAAAGCTTCTTGTGAAAAAAAAGTTTGTTTGTCTGACAAAACAGATACCTTATATATTTATAACTAGAATTTACGATATCTCACTCTTTTTGTATCACTCTAATTATGGGGAGTTAGATATATGCCTGAGAAGTAAACACAGAGAATTTAAGCATTTTGTTGTTTAATTGACCAATCAGTCAAATATTAGTAGCTATCAATAAAATAAAGGTTTATTTTTTTGGGCAAAATAATTTAACATGCATAAAACACCAAAAAAATATCAAAAAGAGGTTTTCATGTTCAGCAACAATAAAATAACTGGTTTATTTACGTTGTCACTTGCTTTAATTGGCTTGGCTGGCTGCAACTCAGACAAAGAATCAGCCGAAAACTCTATTAATATTTATAATGAAAATTCTCCTAGTGAATTATCTTTTAATGCGTCTAAAACAATGAGGTCTCAGTCCATCACTGGCACATTAGGTCATGCTCTTGACTGGGATATTGATAAAGACGGTAAAGCGGATGCATTAACTGATGGCCTATTAATTTTGAGATATGGATTTGGAATAAGAGGTGATGCGCTTACACAAGGCGCAATTGCAAGTGATGCAATCCTTTCATCTGCTGAAATTGGCAGCCAAATGAATGATATGGAAGCCATTATTGATATTGACAATAATGGTCAATTTGATGCGTTGACAGACGGTTTAATTATTCTGCGCTATCTATTCGGTATTAGGGGTAATCCACTCATAGATGGTGCTGTTGCAAATAATGCTTCAAGATCATCTGCTCCAGCCATTACTCAATATTTAATTGATAATATGCCGGGTGCTAATTCTGGTGGAATACCTAATACTGTAGTTATTAATGAAGTGTCATCGTCAAATTCGTCTTTTGATGATGAGGATGGCGATAGCCCAGATTGGATAGAGCTATTTAATAATGGTGACACAATTGTCGATCTTACTGGCTGGACTATAACTGATGACAGTTTAGAACCAAATAAGTGGGTTTTCCCGCAGACGTTATTAGCACCAGGTTCGTATATGCGTATTTGGGCATCAAACAAAGATAAAACAGCTGGCGGAACATATAGAACGCTTGTTAATGAAGGTGATAATTTCCGATATCTAATCCCCTCATCAAATCCAAGTAATTCATGGATCAACCAAAGCTTCAATGATAGTAGCTGGCTACAAGGCACTAGTGGCTTTGGATATGCTGATGGTGATGATTCGACTATAATTCCAAATGGCACAAGCTCTGTATATGTAAGAAAAACTTTCACAGTAGCCGATTTAGAATTAATGGACAAACTCTGGTTAGACATCGACTTTGATGATGGGTTTGTGGCCTATATTAATGGTGTTGAAATTGCACGCTCCAACATACTAGGTGATAGGCCGAGTTTTAATACTTACACAATTACCGATCGTGAAGCTACAATGTGGCAAAGTGGCAGTCCTGTTAGATTCCCTATTAACGATGTACAAGCATTACTGAATGAGGGTGAAAATATATTAAGCATTCAGGTTCACAATGCCAATGCAAACTCTTCTGATATGACTTTAATACCATTTTTATCAGCATTTTACTTAGGTTCAACTAATGATGGCCAATCACCACCTACTATCTTAGGATTTGAAGACCCGAGCCTTCATACAAATTTTAAAATATCTTCAGATGGTGAAGAGCTTACATTATTTGATCTTAATGGCGGTCAAGTCGACTACATGAACGTGACTGCTATGGAAAACGACAATAGCATGGGTCGTTCACCTGTAGATGGCAGCATATTGTATTTTGAGAATCCAACGCCTGGCGAGCAAAACCCCAGCATAGGCTTTCTAGGGGCAATTGAAAGTGAAGTTGTGTTCTCGCATCAGGGTGGTGAATTTAACGAACAAAGTGTTATTTTGAGTGGTGCCGCTGAAGGCGAAGAAATTCGTTACACACTTGACGCTACAATTCCGAACTTAATATCAAATGTTTATAACTCACCTATTGTTATTAGTCAGGATACTGTTATTCGTGCCAAAATATTTAAAACTAACTATATTCCCTCCCGAACGGATAGTAGAACTTATATCACCTCTAATACCCATGATTTACCCATAGTTTCTTTAATCTCCGAGCCCTATAACTTTTTTGATCAACAGCAAGGAATTTATGAGTACGGCCCCGCGGAAAACTATGAAAATAATCTTCCCTTTTTTGGTGCGAATTTTTGGCAGGATTGGGAGCGTGATGTACACTTTAGCTTTTATGAGCCATCAGGTGAACTGGGCGTTGCAATTGATGCGGGGGTTAAAATATTTGGCGCTTGGAGTAGAGCTAATGATCAGCGATCTATGTCTATTTTTGCTCGCGGACGCTATGGTTTTAGCAAGTTAAAATATCCAATTTTTCCTTCTTTGGACTACGATAAATTTGAATCTATTGTTTTGCGAAGCTCAGGTAATGACTGGATGAAAACCAATATTAAAGATGTAATAGCCACTAGTCTCATGGAAGGTAGTGGACTTGAATATCAAGCCCATCGTACAGCTGTGGTTTACCTTAATGGACAATACTGGGGCTTTTACAATATTCGCGAAAAAGTAAACGAGCATTTCCTTGACGATAAGATTAATGTAGACAAAAGTGAAATCAATTTGCTTACAAATAATGGTGAGGTTGTTGAGGGTAGTAATACGTCTTATAACGAGCTAATTGATTATGTAACAAATAACAGCTTATCTGTTCAGTCAAATTACGATTATGTAGCCAGCCAGATTGATATTGATAATATAATCACCTATCAAGTTGCGCAAATTTATCTAGATAATACGGATTGGCCTGGTAATAACATTAAATTCTGGAACTCTCCAGAAACTAAGTGGCGCTGGGTTTTATATGATACTGACTTTGCCTTTGGCCGCCCTTGGCAAAATCCGCCTTTTTATGAAAATGATACTTTATCGTTTGCTTTAAGTGCTAATGGACCTGGCTGGCCAAACCCCCCTTGGTCTACCTTACTCATGAGAAAATTAATCGAAAACACTCAGTTTAAGAATAAATTCATCAATCAATTTGCCGATGAAATGAATGGTCGCTTTAAGGCAAGCAATTTGCAAGCCCACATAAGCGGCATTACTGATACCATTAGTTCTGAAATTACCCGACATTTCGAACATTGGAGTAACTGGAATAATCGATCACCCTATTGGCAAAATCAATATATGCTGTCTTCTTATTCTGAATGGCAAAACGAAGTAGACAAGATCAGAGACTTTACTGATAACAGATCGCCTTCCCTAGCCGGACATGTTCGTAGTAATTTTGGAATAAATGGCATGTATAACCTTACTGTGAGTATCAACAACACGGATGCTGGGTCAGTTCAATTGAATTCTTTGACTTTAAATAGCTCAAGCTGGGAAGGTGAATATTTCGACTTTATACCGGTTTCTTTAACCGCTGTTCCAAATGAAGGCTATGAGTTTTCAAGCTGGCAAGGTGCTGTAAATCAAGCTGACAGTAACGCTGTATTGACCACGAGTCAGGATGCCAGTATTCAAGCAATATTTGTTCCTATTGAGAATTAAATTTGCAAATTAAAAGAATATATTGATATTAAGAATCAGTGATGTTGGTAACAACATCACTATGAAATCTTGTTGGTTGCCTTGCCACTTCAAAACTTTCCACTGTAATCGTGCAAGCAAATGTAAAGCTAAAGATTATAAAGAAAGGATTCATGGAGAAATCTTGGAAAATTGGTCTAATATATTAATGATGTTGTCATCTTTGTTCTAATGAATTTTATGAATAACCTAGATGACTTAAATTAATAGGTATTAGACGAAGAGCATATCCAACATGGTTTATCCCCCTTTGAAGACATGTATAAAGTTTTCACATTATTTGAAAAAATCATGCCTGCTAATATGTGTAGTCTATAGTTTTAGTGGGTATGCCCTAGATCCCAATCTAGAAGTTCGTTGATCTCCGACCTTTTCAAACAAAACTGAAAGTGCTGACGCAAAAATTTTGCCCAGTGGATCCACAACTAGCTTGCATAAAAGCCCCATAGACTTTGATATAGATAATGATGGTAATGTAGATGCTTTAACTGATGGGTTATTAATATTCAGGTATATATCTGGCCTAACTGGCAATAAATTAACTGATGGCGCTATAGCAACTTCTTCGCCTCTTGACCCAACGCAGATAGAGGCTGAATTACAAGCGGCTGAATCAATATTTGATATTGATGGCAATAGCAAAATTGATGCAAATAGTGATGCCTTGCTAATACTTAGATATTTATTTGGTCTTACTGGTAACTCTCTTACTGAGGGAGTAGTGGCAACAGATGCAAGTCGATCAAGTGCATCAGATATTATCTTCTATATTGAACAGTATTTTCCCGAAGTAAATACCGACGTCTCCTCCTCTTCACCTAAAGCACAAGTAATCGAGTAACTATAAGAACTATATTAGCTATAGTTGCAATTATTCTTGTGATTAACATCTATAGTGGTGGATTGCACCGCTAGAGGGGTTTTGATAATTGGCGGTGAGAGAGGGATTCGAACCCTCGAAACGCTATAAACGCTTACACACTTTCCAGGCGTGCTCCTTCAGCCACTCGGACACCTCACCGTTTTGAAGCGGCAGAACTTTACACAATGCATGTTTTAAAAGCAATGTAATTTAATTTGTTTAATCGAACGGCAGGTATAGTTTTTAGGTGCTAGTATATGAGAATGATTACCAATAGCTTTAACTCCCTGCCCACTAGTCTTGTCCATATACATAGAATGCTTCAATTTATAATGGGGAGCGTATTAATTCTCTCTTCATGGCATCAACATAGTAGTCAACTATTAGGGCTGGTTATTCTTATCTTTATGATTCTTTACCAGTCATGTGCGTTACTTTTGAATGCAAAAATCACTCTAGCATCTAATCACAAAATTACCCTATTAATAGCCTTTACTGATGGCATTATTACAGGTCTATTAATAAAGTTATGTGGAATTCAATATAGCCTTACAGTTGGCATTATTGGTTTATTTTTATTGGTATACGTTGAAACCCTTTCATTTTTAACTTTAGCTGCAATTTTGGGTGTAGTTAGTACAATTGTTACTGCAAATCTCAGCTCATTTCCCTCCTTTGATGTAACTCAATCAATAGAGATTATTCTTTTGATTTTGATGACTGTTTTTTGTTTGTTATTTTGTCTTTTCAGAGGCTATCAGGATAAAGCACTCAATAAAAAACTTGAATCACAATTTAAAGCCAATACAACTTTAAAATTACATGTTTATAATCTTTCAAAATACCTATCACCTAGATTAAGTAAGTCTATTATTACTGGAGATCATGTCCATGTAGATGCAATGGATAAATCACTGACAGTATTTTTTTCTGACATGAAGGGTTATAGCCAACTTTCCGAACTATTGTACCCAGAAGAACTAGCCTGGCTTATGAATTCTTATCTTAGTGAGATGTCAGAAATAGTATTCAAATTTGGCGGTACGCTAGATAAGGTGATTGGTGATTCGATTATGGTGTTTTTTGGTGACCCTGATAGCCGCGGCAAGAAAAATGATGCCATTGCCTGTGTGTTTATGGCAATTGCCATGAGAGAGGCTATGGAGCGTCTTAAAACAAAGTGGAAAAATACCGGAATCGAGAATCCGCCAAGCATTAGAATGGGTATCAATACTGGGGATTGCAGAGTCGGAAATTTTGGCAATGAGAGTAAATTAGATTACACCGCAGTGGGTAATTCAGTCAATTTAGCTAGCCATTTAGAGTCTATCGCACAACCAGATGAAATACTCATATCTGAAACCACATATAATCTTGTAAAAAGCCAAGTTAAATGCATAGAGAGACGATCTACAAAATTTCAGTGGCTATCTAAAGATTTAAGGCTTTTTTCAGCCCATAAAATACCTAAATAATGACGATGGGTTGCTAGGAATTTTAAGTCTATTGGTAATCCTTAATTGACGGACATGAACACACGAGATTTCGATCGCCAAACACATTATCAAGTCGCCCTACTGGCGGCCAATATTTATTGGCACGGCTAAACTCTGAAGGGTAGATAGCTTTGCTGCGACTATAACCATGGGCCCATTCATCGGCAGTTGCAACAGCCGCTGTATGGGGTGCTCCAGCGAGAGGGTTGTCTTCTAAGGTGTACTTGCCTTCGGCAACTTCAGCTACTTCATCCGCAATTGCCAGCATAGCATCACAGAAACGGTCTATTTCTCGCTTTGATTCACTTTCAGTAGGCTCTATCATTAAGGTACCCGCCACAGGAAAGGACATGGTAGGAGCATGGAACCCATAATCAATTAATCGCTTGGCAATATCGTCAACACTAACACCCGTTTGCTCCTTAATATCTCGGGTATCAACGATACATTCATGAGCTACACGATTATTGGAACCGGTAAATAAAATACTGTACTTTGACTCTAAGCGCTTGGCGATATAATTGGCATTGAGTATAGCAACTTCAGTTGCTTGTCTTAGCCCGGTATAACCCATCATTCGAATATACATCCAAGTAATTGGAAGAATACTGGCACTTCCATAAGGTGCAGCGGATATCCTTCCGCCATGCCGGTTTGCAGAATCATCTTGTGGTAAGAATTCAGCTAGGTGTGAACCTACACAGACAGGCCCAACACCCGGCCCGCCGCCACCATGGGGTATACAAAATGTTTTATGTAGATTTAGGTGAGATACATCACCGCCAAATTTCCCAGGCTGACAGACACCGACCATGGCATTTAAGTTGGCTCCATCGATATAAACCTGACCACCATTTTGATGAACAATATCACACAGCTCTGTGATATTTTCTTCAAACACACCATGAGTAGATGGGTAGGTGACCATAATCGCTGATAGATTATCGCTGTGTTCAGCGGCCTTTTTGTTTAGATCATCAATATCCACATTACCTTGTTCATCACAGGCTACGACCACTACTTTCATGCCACACATATGGGCAGATGCTGGGTTGGTTCCATGGGCAGAGCTTGGTATTAAACAAATATTACGATGACTATCACCGCGACTTTCGTGATAGGACTTTATAGCCAATAAACCGGCATATTCACCCTGAGATCCTGCATTAGGCTGAAGTGAAATACCATCATAGCCAGTAATTTCTGACAGCATAGATTCCAATTGGTTAATCAGCGTTTGATAGCCCTGTGTTTGATCTGAAGGTGCAAAGGGATGGATGTTAGCAAACTCAGGCCAAGTCACTGGCAACATCTCAGCGGTTGCATTAAGCTTCATGGTACATGAACCAAGAGGAATCATAGCTCTATCAAGGGCAATGTCCTTATCAGAAAGCTTGCGAATATAGCGTAGCATTTCTGTTTCTGAGTGATAACTGTTAAATGTCTCATGATCAAGGAAGCTTTCTGTACGCATCATATTACCTGGTATGTTTTGCACAGACTGTTCGGCTATTTGGTCTATAGATAAACTATGCTGACCAATAAGAATATCCCATAAAAGTATTACATCTTTAGCGCTGGATGTTTCATCCAGAGAAATACCCACATGATTCTGATCAATTTGACGTAAATTAACATGTTTAATTTCAGCTTTTTGTATTACTTCAGAGGTATTAGCGCCTGTATTTATAGTTAAAGTATCAAACCAACTAGAATTTTCTACAGCGATATTATGCTGATTTAGCCCATTTGCTAAGACTGTGGTTAACATATGCACTCGATTGGCAATATCTGATAGACCTTTGGGCCCATGATAAACAGCATACATACCGGCTATTACTGCTAATAGGACCTGTGCAGTACAGATATTAGAGGTGGCCTTTTCTCTGCGAATATGCTGCTCTCTGGTTTGCAATGCTAGCCTATAGGCAGGATTGCCCTGTGCGTCTTGAGAAAGACCGACAATACGACCGGGTAAATTACGTTTGTAGGCTTCTTTGGTAGCCATATAAGCAGCATGAGGTCCGCCAAAGCCCATAGGCACTCCAAAGCGCTGTGTTGAGCCTATAGCGATATCAGCGCCTAGGGATCCCGGTGATTCAAGTAGCACAAGGCTAAGGATATCGGCCGCCATGACCACAATGCCTTTTTGAGCCTTTACCTTGGTTATAGTTTCTCTATGGTCTTGTATAGCACCACTGACACCCGGGTACTGAAGTAACATACCAAACACATCACCATTGCACTCATCAGGCTTACCAACTTCGACTTCGATACCTAGTGGCTCTGCTCGTGTCGCAATAATATCAATAGTTTGTGGCAGGCAATCTCCATCCACAAAAAATCGATTGGATTTTGACTTGGATACGCGACGAGAGAGGGTCATCGCCTCTGCCGCGGCAGTCCCCTCATCAAGCATAGAGGCATTGGCAATTTCTAAACCTGTAAGGTCAGTGACCATGGTTTGGAAATTAATAAGCGCTTCTAAACGACCTTGAGAAATTTCAGGCTGATAAGGGGTATAGGCCGTATACCAAGCTGGATTTTCTAATATATTACGAAGGATCACATTGGGGGTTAGAGTGCCATAATAGCCCTGCCCCAAAAAGCTTTTGAAAATTTTATTCTTATTAGCTATTTGGCGAAGTTCTTTGAGCGCTTGAGATTCTGTGCACTGGGGCAGAAGATCTAGTGGTTGGTTCTTTATAATAGACTCAGGAACAACCTGCTCAATAAGCTGCTGTAAGTTATTGCAATCGAGCAAGCTAAGCATTGTTTGCTGATCTTCAACACTTGGCCCAACATGACGGGCGACAAATTGTTCAGCATTTTGCAAATCATTGAGCGTACGTTTCTTTTGAAGCATCTAACTTCTCCTGAGTTATCCTCGATAATATCGCTGGGGTACAAATGGCATGGAATAAACAACAAGCGGACGCAATTTACCCCTGACCATTGCATTAACCTGAGTGCCGGGTGTTGAATAATTAAGTGGGACATAGCCCATAGCAATTGGCTTTTGTAGGCTAGGTGAAAAACCGCCACTGGTAATTGACCCAATAACTTGGCCGGCTTCGTCGACTATATCCGCACCTTCTCTCACTGGCGCACGACCCTCAACCATAAAACCAACACGTTTCTGGGGGATCCCTTGGTCAATATGCTTAAGTATCGTCTCAGAGCCCAAAAAACCGCCCTGCTTGTCTCCACCCGCTCGACGAGTCTTGCTAATACTCCACAGCAGGTTTGCTTCTACTGGAGTGGTCTGTTGATTCATATCATGACCATAGAGGCATAAGCCGGCTTCTAGACGCAGTGAATCCCGTGCACCTAGACCAATCCAACGAACTGATGAGTTGGCAAGTAAGGCATCTGCTACGACTTTACAATCCTCTGGTTTGATTGATATTTCAAATCCATCCTCACCGGTATAGCCCGATCTTGTAACAAAACAGGAACAACCATTGATAGTAATTGCACAACCCTGCATAAAGTGTAAATCAGCTACCTGAGGTGCTAATTTGACCAGAACGTCTATAGCCAGTGGTCCTTGAAGCGCTAACAAACCGTGATCCTCGAGCTCGATTATTTCTGCATCTAGCAAGTTGTCACGAAAGTGCTGAATATCTTGTTGTTTGCATGCCGCATTAACCACAACAAAAAAGGTCTTGTCGTCCCAACGTGTAATAATGAGATCGTCAAGAATACCGCCTTGAGCATTAATCAGCGTACTGTAAGTCATTCTATTCACAGCGAGTTGCTGCAAATCAACAGGCATCAGTTTTTCTAACTGTTGAGATACTTCGGTGCCACGAATGATAACCTGACCCATGTGGGAAACATCAAAAAGACCTGCTGAATCGCGGGTATGAAGGTGTTCTTCCATGATTCCACCGGCATAATTAATGGGCATAGAGTAACCCGCAAAAGGAACCATTTTGCCGCCAGCCTCGATATGATAATCGTGAAAACGCGTGTTTTTTGGCTGCTCTGTTAACGACATAAGAAGAACGAATTTGTGTATGGAATAAGGCAATAATATAACTTGATATGAAATAAGTTAAATTAATAGATATAATGGTTCCATTAATATTATAAATACTTAAAAAGCGTCCAAACAATGAAAAATTTACCCATGGATTTACTGCGCGCCTTTGTCACTGTTGTGGAATTTAATAGTTTTACAAAAGCCGGCGATCTATTGGGCAGATCACAGCCAGCTATAAGCCTTCAGATCAATAGACTTGAGGGTATGCTGGATGAAACACTACTGATAAGGGACGGTAAAAACCTCAGCCTATCAAGTACCGGTGAATCTATTTATGATTATGCTAAACAAATTCTTTCACTGAACGACTTAGCGGTTAGCGAATGCACTAAAAGCACTGTGATGGGTAAGGTTCGACTGGGCATTCCCAGTGAGTTTGCGACCATTCTTTTACCTAAAATTGTTGGTCGATTTGCCAAGGCTTATCCCAATGTAACTCTTGAGGTAAACTGCGAACTTAGCAAAACGCTTTTATCCCGCTCGGGAAAAGCGGCTCATGATTTAATTTTAGCTCTGCAGAATAATCCATTAGAAGAATCAGAGAATCTAGTCAAAACTGATAATTTAGTCTGGGTGTCAGGCCCTGAATATAACGCCCAAAAACCCCCGCCTATGCCTCTTATTGTGGCTCCAGAAGGATGCATCTATCGCCAAAGAGCAATAAGGGTACTGAAGAAGATTAAGCAACCTTGGCAGATTGTCTATAACATCCCTGATTTAACCGGGATTCAATATGCAATACAAGAAGGTTTAGGTGTGACTGTACTCGCCAAGAGTACAGTGCCAGAAAATCTAAAGATCATCCCCCACTCTCAGCGTTATCCAGACTTAGGTACTGTGGGCATTAGCTTATTAAACGTCCGTAAAAATACTAAAAACCAAGCTATTGATCTTCTTGCAGAGTTTTTAAGAACAAGTCTTGCCTAATTACTGACGCACCTGCCTAAACAATGGCGGTCGCGATGAATGGTTACTTCTAAATGGATTGATATCAAGGCCACCTCTGCGCATATAGCGCGCATAAACTGATAGTTCGGTGGGCGCACAGGATGCCATAATATCTAAAAATATTTGCTCGACGCACTGCTCATGGAAATCCTGATGTTGACGGTATGACACTATATATTTTAGTAGCCCTGCCCGAGCAATTTTGGGGCCCTTGTAAAAAATATAGACCGATGCCCAATCTGGTTGATCTGTAACTGGACAATTTGTTTTAAGCAAATGAGAATAAAGGGTTTCATTAACCTCTGTGTCGCTCTCAAGGGCCAACAGACTTGAATCTGGACTGTAAGCGTCAATAACCAACGGTTGCCTGTCAATACATAGACCCTGAGGCTCGCTGATGGGCTGTACACCTTGATATTCTGAAATCTCATACAAAACTACGTCGACCACAGCACCGGTAGCAGCGGACAAATCTTTGGCCAATTGAGCCTGAACTGCTTCCATTGAAACAAATTGAGTCTGTATAAAGGAATTTAAATACAGCTTAAAAGACTTAGACTCGACAATAGAGTCACTGTCGCATGGAACCATAAATTCAACAATGGCTATTTGGGGTAGCCCATCAAGATTCAACCAAGACAGCTCATAGGCTGTCCACACATCAACGCCAATAAAGGGTAACGTCATCGACTCATCAGATGTTTGTCGTGCTTTCACTCGAGGTATAGGGCACAGTAAGCTGGGGTTATAGGAATCGCTATACCTTGTGTCTTTTCCTAATTCTGTAAATCTATAATCAGCCATTAACTTCTTAACCTCGAGCCTTTTTCCAACAGCCACAAGGCCAAAAAGAATAATAGAGCAGAGAAAAGACCGACCATGGCAAATGAGCCAACGATATTGATGTCTGTAATGCCAACCATGCCATATCGAAAGGCATTCACCATATAAAGTATTGGGTTTAATAGCGTTAAAGACTTCCAAAAACCGGTTAAAAGCTCAATAGAATAGAAAACACCACCCAAATAAATAAGTGGCGTTAAAACAAAAGTCGGAATAATAGATATATCATCAAAACTTGTGGCAAATATGGCATTGATAAGACCCGCCAATGAAAACATCAACGAAGTCATTAACACAATACCAATAGTCACCGGCAAGCTGTAAAGACTAAAGTCAGCAAAATAGATAGATAAAAGGGTAACAATTAGCCCTACGCCAAGGCCACGAGCCATACCCCCTACGATATAACCCACTAAAATAATCCAATTGGGGGTTGGTGATACCAGTAGTTCTTCAATATTACTTTGAAATTTTGAGCCAAAAAATGACGACACTACATTGGAATAAGAGTTAGTGATAACAGACATCATGATTAAACCAGGGGCAACAAACTGAATATAAGGCAGTGATGACATTTCACCGATGCGCGACCCTACTAATTTACCAAATATAACAAAATACAAAGCCATGGTTATAACTGGCGGGACCAGTGTTTGTGGCCAAATTCGCATAAAGCGACGAATTTCACGGCGCACAATGGTCTCAAAGGCAACCCATTTTTGTTGATTATTCATCCTCAGAAACCTCATCAGCTGTTAGGTTTTTTCCCACCATATCAATAAACAATTCTTCAAGTCGATTGGCTTTATTACGCATACTAATAATCTCTATACCCTCATTAGTCAGATGGTTAAAAAGCTGATTTAGCGACTTATCTTTATCGATTGCAACCTCTAAAGTACTGTTATCAACCATGGTTAAAGGATAGCCATCAATGGCATCAATATCGTTAATTTCTCCTTTAATATCAAGGATAAAGGTTTCTTTATTAAGCTGTTTTATTAGGTTTTTTACACTGGTATTTTGGACAATTTTTCCCTTATCTATAATGGCAACATTACGACATAAGCGCTCAGCTTCCTCAAGATAATGAGTGGTTAAAATAATAGTTGTTCCCTGACGATTAATGTCTTCAAGAAAGCCCCACATTGATCGTCTAAGCTCAATATCAACACCGGCGGTTGGCTCGTCTAAAACCAATAATTTAGGCTCATGAATAAGTGCTCGCGCAATCATTAGACGGCGCTTCATTCCCCCCGATAGGCTTCTAGAAGGCACATCGTGCTTCTCCCATAACCCTAACAGCTTTAAGTACTTATACGCCCTTTCTGTGGCCACAGGGGCTGGAATGCCATAATAACCCGCTTGAGTTACCAGAATATCTATAGGCTTCTCAAACTGATTAAAATTGAACTCCTGTGGCACTACCCCGACATATTGCTTGGCAGCACTAAAATCTTGATCTATATCTATGCCGAATATTTTAAGGCTACCACTGGTTTTTCGAACCAGCGAGCAGATAACCCCTATAGTAGTCGACTTACCCGCTCCATTAGGCCCTAATAGCGCAAAAAAATCCCCTTGTGAGACCTCAAGATCTATCCCTTTAAGGGCTTGAAAGCTATTGTCATAGGTTTTAGCTAAGCCTTTAATCTGTAGCGCGTTATTTTCGAAGGTTTTCAATTAATTTTTCTCTATGTCTATAATTAAAGTACTAGTCTATTGTAGCCTGCTTCATATCGTCTGTCCGCTGTTATAGGGCGAAAGATAGTGACTCACAGCGATAATCGACATAAACTTACTGAAGACAAAACATTTTGCCCAATACTATGCCAAAAAAAATAATTCATCGCTTTTTACCCAATATCAATAAATTATTGGAAGTGCGCTCTTTGCGATGGATAAAGTCGCTGGCAAAAGATCCAAATTTATTTCACATCAATCGACATTCAGTATCCCTCGCTGTTGCCATAGGCATTTTTTGCGCGTTCTTACCACTGCCAGGGCAAACATTAATTGCAGTGGCGTTATGCTACTGGCTAGGTGCCAATTTACCTATAGGGGTAATTTTGATATGGATAAGCAATCCAGTCACCATCCCACCTATGTTTTTCCTTACCTATCAGCTAGGTTCAAGTATTCTTGATACGCAGTCTGTTCAATTTTCAGCTCAAATGGATTGGCAGTGGTTTAAAAGCCTTGGCTCAGACGTTTTAAAGCCATTACTACTAGGCAGCCTTATATCAGGCATTGTTCTTTCTGTTATTAGTTACTTTGCTATTTTTCAGCTGTGGCGTTGGAAGGTACTTAAAAACTGGCAGAAACGACAAGAAAAACGCGCTCAAAGCGACAAAGAGTAGCCCTAACTTTCGAATCTAAGCGTCTCAGCAGGAATGGTATTACTAGCCTTTACCGCAGGATATACAGTCGCTAATAATGAAAGAAATAACGCTGATAGCGAGACGAAAATCACATCATGCCACCGAAGATCAACAGGTACATAATCGATTGGATAAATTGATGTATCAAGCAGTTGAGCACCCATAAAATGTTCTACAGCAAGAACCAAGTCAGCCGCCCAATAACAACTTATAATGCCCATAATCACTCCAATAGATATACCTACAAGCGCTATAAGGAGACCCTGAGTTAGAAAAATATTGAGCACCTGCTTTTTAGAGGCACCCATGGTTTGCAAAATAGCTATATCTTTGCGCTTATTTAGCACCATCATCATCAACATTGAGATAACATTAAAGGCCGCTATGCCTACAATTAAAAACACTAATAGAGCGACCATATTTCTCGATAATTGTATAGCTTGATAGAGATTTCCATGACTTTGAGTCCAATCAACTGAAGTAAATCCGTAGGGAAGTTGATTAATAATACGATGAGCCATAGCCCTCGACTGAAAAAGGTCATCCAGCTGCACTCTAAAACCATAAATTTCATCCCTATTGCCCGCCATAAGCACTGCCTGTTTGAGCGAGACAATGCCTAGCATTTGATCAACTTCTGTTCGAGTCGAAAAAATACCGGTTAGCACCAGTGATACTATTTTTGCACGGCGGTTAGCATCGGAGGGTAAAATAATATTAATCGATTGGCCTGAGGCGAGACCAAGTGAATCAACTATTGGCTGAGCTAACAGTAACTCACCATCGGCAGGCATAGTTAAATTTGCTTCTTCTAGGACTGTTTTTAAACCCTTAGGTAAAATATTTCGATCTAAACCCAAAAGCTGTAGCGGTCTGGTGTTGTTATGAGAAAAAACAATACCCTCAACCTGATTAAACGGGGTAACCTCCACCACACTGGGGATGCTAGATATTAGTTTACGCTGGGACTGCCCGTCACCCATAGTATTTGAATTAATAATTTGCACATGGGGTACAACAGATAGTATGTGCTCGCGCATCTCTCGATCAAAGCCATTCATAACCGACAGAACTAGAATCAATAAGCCAACACCCAGAGATAAGCCTGATAGCGCCAGTAGCGATATAAAAGAGACTAATTTGCTATTGCGGCCACCCGATGAAAAATACCTTAGGCCTATAAATAGAGGCAAGTTTCTAATCAAGGCTTGGCCCCAATACACCATTGACCAAACAAATAGTTCGATCTAATTGTTTTGCAATCTGTGAATCATGGGTAACAACCACAAAACTTATTTTAAGCTCGTCATTAAGCGTCATTAACAGCTTTAAAACCGATTCTGCGGTCTTCGGGTCAAGATTGCCTGTAGGCTCATCCATTAGCACCAAAGATGGCTTACAGGCCAATGCACGAGCTATAGCTACTCGCTGGCATTCGCCACCCGATAGTTCCGATGGCCGATGATGTAATCTATCGGCTAAACCTACTTTGGCTAATAACTCTTTTGCGTATTCTTCGCTTCCCGAAGAACCCCCGCCTATTAATCCGGGTAAACATACATTTTCTAGAGCACTGAACTCATCCAGCAAATGGTGGAATTGATACACAAACCCGATATGCTGATTGCGCCAAGCGGCTCGTTGCGTAGCATCAAGATCGTTCCATTGTTTTTCTTGAAGCACCACACTGCCACTAGTAGGATTATCCAGGCCACCCATTAAATTTAATAGGGTTGACTTGCCCGAACCGGAAACACCCATAATGGCCAATTTCTCGCCCTGCATTATCTCGAGGTCAACTCCTTTAATAACACTCAATGGTGCACCCGAATTACCCTGCTGATAATCGCGCTGTAAATTTGTTGCCCTTAAAATAACTTTACCGGTCATACCGCAATGCCTCCGATGGCAGAACCTGACCTGCACGCCAAGCTGGGTAAATAGTGGCTAGAACGCTTAAAATTGAGGCGCCAGCCACAACTAGCAGAATATCTGAAAATAAAAGTTTACTGGGAAGTGAGCTAATCATAAAGACGGTGGGGTCAAAGATATATGTGCCCGTAAGCTGCTCAAAAAAAGCCACAATATCACCAACATACAATGCAATAACAGAGCCTAGAATAAGTCCCAAAGCCACACCAACTATTCCTATAGCAGAGCCTTGAATAATAAAAATTCTCATAATTTGATGTGATGTAGCCCCCAAGGTTCTTAAGACAGCAATGTCTTTTCGCTTATCTGTAACCATTAACACCAAACAGGCAATAATATTGAATGCTGCTACAGCGATAATGACTGACAACAACAACCCAACCACTAATTTTTCCATTCGCATTGCCTGAAATAGTGTCGCCATCTGATCACTCCAACTAACAATACTCATATCTTTAGATAAATTTGAAGCCATTGAATTAATAACGTCATTAGCTAAAAAAGGATCTTCTAATGCCAACTGCAAACCTTGGTAATTATCGCCTAACTGAAGCAATTTTCGGGCATCTCGCTCATTGATATAGGCAGTCGTTGCATCAACTTGTGCACCTACTTCAAACAACCCTATAACTTTCATGATTTTTAATCGCGGAAAGGTGCCTACTGGGGTAACTGAAAGCTTAGGCAATATAACTTCGACACTGTCTCCAAGGCCAACCCCTAAGTTTCTTGCCGCCTGACTACCCAGTAAGATGCCGTAACTTCTTGGCTGTAATTGGGATATATCACCCATCAACATATTGTCAGATACTAATTTAGCTGAAGCCCATGAAACATCGAGACCCTTTAATAATACCCCCTGCTGACGAGAACTATTTGCCAACATGGCATAGTTTTCAAGAATAGGCATGATTGAGGTAATTCTGGGGTCGCTGCTTTTAAGCTGTTTAGATAACTGATTTAGTTGTTGCGGACTAATACTGTTGTCGTGCTTTAAGGAAATATGAGGAATAACATTAAGCAACCGCTGTTTAATTTCTCGATCAAAACCATTCATCACCGAAAGTACAACGATTAAAGTCATTACGCCAATGGCCATAGCGCAAAATGAAAACCCTGAAATAAACGACAAGAAGCCTTCTTTGCGCTTACTAAGAGCGTATCGAATACCTATATATAATGGGAGATTTGATTTCATGCACAGATTAAACAGCAATCCCTTAAAGGGTACAACTCTGGCACTACTGGTCTTTAGCTTTTTTTAATGCGGCATCGATAAATTGCTCACTATTACTTGAGCCTGAAGATATCTCATCACATTTATTGGGATCATCACCACAGATTTCGCAGGTATAGTCCTTTTCACCTAGCGCAGCGGCAACACCGCCGCAGGAGCCAGAAATAGGTTTACGACCTAGCAGGACACCCACAGCCATTGCTGAAATCAAAATCACGAAGCCTACAACTGCAAATAAAACATCTAACATTTGATAGTCAACCTATGTGTATCTATTCATCAATATAAGACTTAAAAAGACGCGAAGACGAAGCTACAAATTGATCATTTTGACGAACCAACATATACATCGCCAAATCCAATTTTTCTGCCAATTCAACACTTTGCTCAGGTCCCAAAACCGAAAAAGCTGTTGCCCAAGCATCCGCTTCAGCGCATGAGTCTATTAATACAGTGACCGAGGCAAGATTATGAGTAATTGGCTTGCCTGTTTTAGGGTTAATGGTATGAGAATATCTTATACCATCACGCTCAAAATAATTTCTGTAATCCCCTGATGTAGCAATAGACATATCGGTCAAACCAACAATTTTATTGACCGAAGCCAATAGCTGAGGCTGCTCAATAGCCACACGCCAAGGTGTACCTTCTGAATTGAAGCCACTAACCCGTATTTCACCACCAACCTCAACAAGATAGTCTGGAAGTGCGTTCATCTCAAGATAATTCGACACTAGATCAACCGCGTATCCCTTGGCAACAGCCGACAAATCAAGCGCAACTGGCTTATTTTTGATTAAGGTTAGACCTTTTAAAACAACGCCGTCAAAGCCAGTATTTTTTAGAGCAGCGGTAATAGCTTGGTCAGACGGGATTAAATCACCAGTCGTTTTTGGACCAAAACCCCAAAGGTCTACCAATGGCCCTAATGTAGGATCAAATGCACCCTCACTCAACTGCCATATTTCGCGACTGATCTGAAGTACATCGGCAAATTCTTGGGAAATTTCTAGCTGCTGACCCACAGTTAATCGGTTAAAGCGGCTAATTTCTGAGTCTTTTTTGTAGGTCGACATTGAATGATCAACCTTAGAAAGTAGCTGATCGATTTGCTGCTCTATGTCACTGGGAGGCAACTGATCAGCAATCACTGTAATATGGTAAGTGGTACCCATCTTACTACCTGAAATCTCTATAATTTCAGGCTTACTGCTACAGCCTACTATGGACAGGCTAGCTAAAATAACTAACCAACAACACGAGGCAAACAGGTTAGTTTGCCTCGTGGCACTTGCATTAGAATATCTAGCCACCAAAGTCATCAAGCATGATATTTTCTGGCTCGACTCCGAGATCTTCTAACATCTTAATAACAGCAACATTCATCATGGGCGGCCCACACATATAGAATTCGCAATCTTCAGGGGCCTCATGATTTTTAAGATATTGCTCAAAAAGTACATTGTGAATAAAGCCTGTAAGGCCATCCCAGTTATCTTCGGGTTGAGGATCAGAGAGTGCGAGATGCCAATCAAAATTGTCATTTTCTGCGGCCAACTGATCATATTCATCATCATAAAAGCATTCTTTAAGCGATCTAGCACCGTACCAAAAACTAATTTTTCGGTCAGAATTAATACGCTTAAGTTGGTCGAAAATATGCGATCGCATTGGCGCCATTCCGGCACCACCACCCACAAATACCATCTCAGCCTTGGTCTCTTTGGCAAAGAATTCACCAAATGGCCCATAAACAGAAATCTTATCACCAGCCTTTAGATTAAACACATAAGAGGACATTTTGCCCGGCGGGATACCGGTAGAACCTGGAGGCGGACTGGCAATTCGAATGTTAAATTTAACAACACCCTGTTCTTCAGGGTAGTTTGCCATTGAATAGGCTCGTATAAGAGGCTCTTTAACCTCAGATGAATACTGATAAAGACCAAAACGCTCCCAGTCACCTTTATATTCGTCTTCTACATCAAAGTCTGAGTAGTTAACTACATGAGGCGGGCATTCAAGCTGGACATAACCACAGGCTTTAAAGTCAACGTGTTCGCCCTCAGGAAGACGAAGTGTTAACTCTTTAATAAAGGTAGCCACATTTGGGTTTGATTCAACGGTACATTCCCAGCGCTTTACCCCAAATACTTCTTCGGGGACCTCAACTTTCATATCCTGTTTAACCGGTGCTTGGCAGGAAAGTCTCCAACCTTCATTAGCTTCTCTGCGAGTGAAGTGTGCTTCTTCGGTGGGCAGCATAGAGCCACCACCATCAGACACTACACATTTGCACTGCGCGCAACTTCCACCGCCACCACAGGCAGAGGGCAAGAATAAGCCGGCATTTGAAAGTGTTTGCAAAAGCTTATCACCAGCAGGAACAGTGATCGTCTTTTCACCATTAATTTCGATATTAACATCACCTGAAGCAACCAGTTTGCTACGAGCGGCAAGAATAAAGGCGACAAGTGCCAAGATCACAACTGTGAACATGGTTACGCCTAGGATAATTTCAGTCGTCATACTGCTTTAATTCTCCAATTTTATAGGTCAATGCCGCCAAACGACATAAAGCCTAAGGAAATCAAACCTACGGTAATAAAAACGATACCCAAACCCTGTAAACCTTCTGGAATATCGCTGTACTTTAGCTTTTCTCGAATACCGGCCAAAACTGCAATAGCTAAAGCCCAGGAAGTACCAGAGCCAATACCATAAACAACACTCTCAGTGAAACCATAACCCCGCTCTGCCATAAGCAGCGAGCCACCTAAAATGGCACAGTTTACAGTGATCAGTGGCAAGAAAACGCCCAGCGCACTGTAAAGAGCAGGTACATATTTATCCAATACCATTTCTAGTATCTGAACTAAGGCTGCAATCACACCAATAAAGCATAGATAAACAAGAAAGCTTAGATTGACATCAGGAAGTCCAGCCCAGGCCAGTGCTCCATCAGCAAGCAAGTAGTTCATTAGTAGGTAATTTACGGGAACCGTAATGGTTTGTACCACAATAACCGCAATTCCAAGACCAATAGCCGCGTTGATCTTTTTTGACACCGCAATAAACGTACACATTCCCAAAAACATACTAAGAGCAATGTTATCGATAAAAATCGATCTAACTAATAAACTTACATAATGTTCCATTAGGCAACCTCACTCTTACGACTATTGGCGGTAATCTTAAAGTCAGGCTTTTCAACCTGCTCTGTTTTCCAAACACGAAGTGCCCAAATAAACAGACCAATTAAAAAGAACGCGCTTGGCGGCATTAACATCATGCCATTGGCAACATACCAACCGCCTTCAGTACTGACAGGAAACACCTGAATACCCCATATTTTACCCGCACCAAACAATTCACGAATAAAGGCTAGCAGCATCAAAATAACACTATAACCAAGGCCATTACCAATTCCGTCATAGAAACTCGGTAGTGGAGAATTTTTCATAGCAAAAGCTTCACAACGACCCATTACAATACAGTTTGTAATAATAAGCCCGACAAATACTGATAGCTGTTTACTAATATCATAGGCAACAGCTTTGAGTACTTGATCAACCATGATCACCAAAGATGCAATAATCGTCATCTGAACAATAATTCGAATACTATTTGGAATATGATGGCGTATTAAAGAAACAAAAAGGTTTGAAAACGCCGATACAATTGTCAGCGCTAAACACATAACAAAGGCCACTTTCATACTTGTAGTAACCGCTAATGCTGAGCATATACCTAGTATCTGCAATGCAATCGGATTATTACTAGCAATTGGCTCTAATAAGATATCTTTAGTCTTTGACATCTCTTACGCCTCCCCTGTTTTTAAATTTTCTATAAAGGACTTGAAGCCTTGGTCACCCAACCAATACTTAATCAGGTTGTCGACACCCCTTGTAGTTAGGGTGGCACCAGCCAGTCCATCAATTTGCGACTCTGAACCATCGCGAGAGGTATCAACCTTACCTTTGATAACTTCTAAGGCGAGAACATCTCCATTATAGGCTCGTTTACCCACCCAGCTTGCTTTCCACTTAGGATTGTCAACTTCCCCGCCAAGACCGGGCGTCTCGGTATGCTCGTAAAAGCCAATACCTGCCACTGTTTTTAAATCAGATTCAAGAGCGATAAAGCCATAAAGAGTCGACCATAGCCCATAACCTTTAATCGGCAGAATTACCTTCTCAAGACCGAGGGCATTTTCCACAATATAAACTTTGGAAAAATTAGCGCGCCGCTTAATTTTTGCAATATCTTCTGATGAACTTAGTGCAACAGAAAGAGCGGGGTCAGAAGAAGCTTTACGCTGATCATAGGTAGCAGAATCAACGGCATTGGTATAGCGGCCAGTTTCCATATCTACCAGTTTGACACTTATTTTTTCGAACTGAGTTTCAACGTCAATACCCTCTTCCAATAATCCCGCAGAAGCTAGGATATTGGTCTTTAGATCAAGCAGCTTGTTGGCCTCTTGAGCAGGTCGAAGAAAAACAGCTGCGCTAGATACAACCACAGCACAAACAATACATAGCGTCAGTGCAACTACGAATGTTTTGGTAACAGATTCATTAGCCACGTGCTAATCTCCTCTTGATATTAGACTCAACAACATAATGATCAATCAGCGGTGCAAATAAGTTAGCAAATAGAATCGCTAACATCATACCCTCTGGGAAGGCCGGATTAACCACTCGAATTAGAATAACCATGACGCCAATCAAAAGTCCGTATATGTACTTACCGGTATTTGTCATAGAAGCAGAGACTGGATCAGTTGCCATAAAGATGGCACCAAAGGCAAAACCACCAATAACCCAGTGCCAGTAGAAAGGTAGTGCGAACATTGGGTTGGTTGATTCAATACTATTAAATAACAAGGACACAAGTGCTGAACCCACAAGCACGCCACCAATAATGCGCCATGATGCAATCTTCATGAAAATCAGCACCACCGCTCCCATTAGGATAGCAAGTGTTGATGTTTCGCCAATAGAGCCATGAATAGTCCCGATAAATGAATCCATCCATGTCGCAGTTTGAGATAATGCAGCAACTCCGTCAGCAGCTGCAATAGATAACATGGTAGCCCCTGTATAGCCATCTACAGCCGTCCAGACCATATCACCACTCATATAAGCAGGATAGGCGAAGTATAGGAATGCGCGACCAGTTAATGCAGGATTGAGGAAGTTTTTGCCGGTACCACCAAATATCTCTTTGCCAATAACAATACCAAAACTAATACCTACAGCAACCATCCATAACGGAAGATCTGGTGGACAGCAAAGAGCAAACAAGACAGAGGTTACAAAGAAACCTTCATTGACTTCGTGTCCACGAACACTAGCAAACAGTACTTCCCAAAAACCACCCACAATGAATGTAGTTGCGTAAATTGGAATAAAGTATGCCGCACCATGGATCATATTGTCCCAGATGCTGTTGGCATCATAACCCGCAAGCAGACCTATAAATAGGCCTCGCAGCCCTTCCTGACTGGCCATACCCATATCAGCCATAATATTGTTAGCTTGGAAGCCAATATTCCACATGCCAAAAAACATGGTTGGAAAAGTACAGAGCCAAACTGTGATCATCACTCGCTTAAGATCAATGTTATCTCTAACATGTGAACTATTCTTAGTAACATCCGATGGCTTGAAAAGACCAGTATCGATCGCTTCATAAAGGGCATACCAACCTTCCCACTTGCCGCCTTTTTTAAAGTTAGGCTCTAATTTATCAAGAAATTTACGCATATGGATTAACCCTCCTGCTCAATTCTAGTAAGGTTATCCCGAAGAATTGGGCCATATTCATACTTGCCAACACAAACATAGGTATACAAACCCACATCATCTTCATCGAGTTCTAAGCAACCCAACTTTTGTGCCATTTCTGTATCGCCAACAATTAAGGATCGCAACAACTGAACTGGCAACATATCCAAGGCGGTTACGTTTTCGTATCCACCCACTGGCACCATGGCCCGCTCACTACCATTAGTGCTAGAGGTCATATTAAATAACTTATTCATCATCCGACCTGCAAAAATTGGCAATGCAGAATGCTTGTTAATACCCGGACGTAAATAATGCAGAAATTCTCGCTCTCGCCCTTCACGGATCACTGAAACCTGATTGTGGTATCTACCAAGAAAAGCATAATTTCCCGAAGCACTTCGACCGCTCAGTACCGAACCAGAAATAATACGGTTTTCGTCATTTGCAAGCTCACCAATAACCAGCTGATTAAGATTTGCCCCCAAAATTGTTTTAATTAGACGAGGTTCTGTCACCTGAGGTCCGGCCAAAGCAACAACTCGTTTGTTATCAATTTCGCCAGAGGTAAATAAAGAACCAATAGCAATAACGTCTTGGTAATTAATAGTCCAAACTGTTTTATCTGCACTGACTGGGTCTATGTAATGAATATGGGTGCCTGAGAGACCTGCCGGATGGGGGCCAGAGAAGCTATGAAGAGCTACATTGTCTGCAGTGACAGTTGAGTTGCTCGCAACACAAAGATTGACTGAGCCCTCTGTTAACTTTGAGATAACAGTTAAACCGTTAGCAAAATCCTGCGGACGCTCTGCAATAATGACCTCTGGATTAGCTGCTAAGGGATTAGTATCCATGGCATTGACAAAGATAGAAGTTGGCGCGCTATCAATGGCCGGAACCTTTGAATAAGGTCGGGTCTTAAAACTAACCCACTGACCCGAATTAACCAGATTATCGACAATCTGCTCGCGACTTAGGCTGGATAACTTATCCGCGCCAAACGCGGGGAATGTAATTTTTTCATCACCCTCGACATCGATGACCAATGACTGAAAAATGCGTCTCTCGCCACGGTTGATTTCAACCACAGTACCAGCGGACGGGGATGTAAATTGCACACCTGAATTCTTTTTGTCGGTAAAGAGCAACTGCCCTTTACTAACACTGTCCCCAACCTTTACTTCCATAGTGGGTTTCATACCATGAAAATCAGAGCCAATAATTGCAATTTGACTGGTTTTAGGGCCATCGTGAATTTCCTGCTTTGGCGCACCTGATATAGGCAGGTCCAATCCGCGGCGAATTTTAATCATAGAAAATACCATTGACGAGATTAAAAACATTTTAAGAACACAACTGCGATTACGAACCAAACTGCCTTGGCAAGAATCACTTAGCACTCAAAACCATCTAATTATCTGACACAATATACGCACTAACTTCAGAAGTGTATTTGGTCAACAATTTCGCGCGGGAGTATAATCTTGTTAGGGTTTTGATGCCAGTTTAACCGCCAAAATTCATGTTTTTTTTGACTATTTTTTTATTTACGGGGACTCTTGCGCAATTTGCCGTCAAAACTTACCAGTTATTGCGCAAAGCTCTCAGAGCAATAAACACATCTTTCTCACTAGGTTTGTCAGGCAACTCAGGCATTGTATTTTTTAAATGACTAATTATTTCTGGATTATTTAATCGCAAAAAACAATTTATATGCTTTTCAAGCCCGATGGTTGTTACTAGAGGATTGTTTGTGTCCTGTTTTATAACCTGCTCAAGAAGACTAGACGCTGCTTTATTACTAGGTTCTCGGTCAAGGGTAAACTGCAAGTTATTAACAATATAATCATGCCCTGGATAAACCTGCGTATCAGCCGGCAGTTTCGAAAGAACCTCAGAAAACGTTGCAAAAAGCGCCTCGGGATGACCGCCGCTATGACAGTTACCCACCCCCGCATTAAATAATGTATCACCACTAAAAAGTACAGGTGGTTGGGTGTTTGATAATAGACATATATGACTCATGGTATGGCCCGGTGTGTCTAATACCCTTAACCGTACAGTTTCACCAACCTCCACAACATCTCCGCCCTTCAGCGCAACATCTACACCAGAGATAACTTCCAGTGCTGCATGATGAGCCAGCAAAATGGCCCCAGTTTTTTCAATTAAAGGTTTATTACCTGCAATATGATCATGGTGTTCATGAGTGTTTAGTACTTTAGTAATCGTCCATCCGTGACTTTTCGCTACATCAAGACACTGTTGATAATTTAAAGGGTCAATAGCTAATGCTTGCTTACTTTTTGGGCAGGCAATTAAATAATTAAAATTACGCCAAGCATTATTGGTCCATATCTGCTCGATTAACATAGATCGTTCTACAGTAGATGATTATTCGATCTCAGTAGGATAACGCTGCCAATCAACACCTGCAAACTTTTCGACGCATCTAACAACCTGACAACTGTAACTAAACTCATTGTCGTACCAACAATAAATCACTACATTATTACCAGTAACAATCGTTGCTTCAGAATCGACCACCGTTGCTTGCCTTGAACCAACAAAATCCGTTGATACTGCCTCTGTAGACACTGTATATCCAATTTGTTGTTGATACTCACTGTGTAACGCCATGTGGCGCAAAAATTCATTCAGTTGATCTCTTGTCACTGGTTGGCTCAACTGTAAATTTAGAATTGCCATTGAAACATTGGGTGTGGGTACTCTAATAGCATTACCGGTTAACTTTCCCGCTAGTTCTGGAATTGCTTTAGCCACAGCTTTAGCCGCACCTGTAGAGGTCAAAACCATATTAAGAGCCGCGCTTCGCCCTCGGCGATCTCCCGCATGATAATTATCAATCAAATTTTGATCATTGGTATAAGCATGTACTGTCTCTACATGGCCGTGCTCAATGCCATATTTATCAAGGATAGTTTTAAGCACGGGAACAATGGCATTAGTTGTGCACGACGCCGCAGATATAACCTGAGCTTGGCAGTTAATTTGATGATGATTAACGCCATAAACAATATTGGGTATGTCATCTCCTGCCGGTGCCGTAAGCAACACTTTTTTAGCCCCCGGACGAAGATGACGCTGAAGATTTTTTCGATCGCTCCATAAACCCGTATTATCAACAATTAAAGCATCGCTAATTTGGTATTTTGAATAATCGACATCTTCAGGCTTATCGGCATATATAACCCGGACAGGGTTGCCGTTAATAACCAGTGTGTTGCTCTCATCAAGCACACGAATTGTACCTCTAAACGAACCATGAACTGAATCCTGACGCAATAATGCGGCACGCTTCTCTAAGTCATTGGCTGATTGATTACCTTTGCGAACCACAATGGCACGAAGCCTTAATACGTCTCCACCACCAGCCTTGTCGATCAAGAGTCTTGCCAACAATCTCCCTATACGACCAAAACCATAAAGAACGATATCCTGTGGCTGAATAAGTGGTTTCAAATTGGATCCTATACAACCAGTCAATTCGGTGGCAACAAATTTTTGGATAGATACCAATTGTTTATTATTCTGGAATTTAACGACTAGCTTGCCAATGTCTATATGTGCCGGACCTAAATCAAGCTGACTTATAGCCTGCAATATTGGGGCTGTATCAAATTCAGATAGCTCGTTTTGTTCAACTTGCCGTACAAATCGATGAGACTTCATAATATCGGTGACAGATTTGTTCACCATACTTTTACCATACATATAGGTCGATACGTTTGACTCCCTATATAGTTTTCCAATTAGCGGGATCATACTCTCCGCTAATGCCTCTCTTTGTTTCCAATCTAAAAAGAAATTTTCCGGTAACGGCCGTACTACTTTATTCACTTTATAAATCCTTTTATTGTGAAATAATTATTAAACTGGGGTCTTTATAAACTATAGACAAAATATGTAGTATTAATCAGCGAATTGATAATTTTTTACAAACAGGTTCACCAAGTAGAGTAAAATGTGTAAGCAACAGTATACAAGTATTAATCCTAACATCAGATTTGAGAATCTAGTCCATGAGCAAAGCTAAAAATAGTCAATCTGATTGGGCTTCCCAGGGGTCTTCAGCACAAGCTTTGACCATTGCCGAAAGGGCTTTAAGTTACCCTGGCATTTCTCTAGTAATTACCGCTACTACGGCTGAAGCCTCAACATTGCGCAGAGCCATAAGTTTTTTTCTGCAAGACAGCAATATAGAAACCAAGGTTTTCCCAGATTGGGAAACCCTGCCCTATGATATTTTTTCGCCCCATCAGGATATTATTTCAGATCGCATACAAATACTGAGTGAGCTACCGACACTCACTCAGGCTGTGCTAGTTCTGCCCCTGCCCTCTTTATTACACCAGCTTCCGCCTACGGATTTTTTGGCTTCGCGGTTATTTGACTATCAAGTCGATGAAACACTTGATCGAGACAAGCTGCATAACCAATTAACCAGAGCTGGATATCATCGGGTAGAAACGGTTTATGAGCATGGTGAATATGCTTTTCGTGGCTCGATCATTGATATCTTTCCTATGGGTGAAAAAGCGCCATTTAGAATTGATTTATTAGACAATGATATTGAATCCCTAAGAATTTTTGATCCTGAGTCACAGCGCACTTTATCCAGTGTAGAGCGTCTAAGACTTTTACCTGCTCGGGAGTTTCCACTAGATAAGGAAGGTATTAATCAATTTTTAAACCACTGGCATGATCACTTTGATCCATCAACCATAAACTGCCCAGTTTATAAGGATGTGAAACAAGGCATTGCACCCCAGGGTATTGAGTATTATCTAAGTCTATTTTTCGACCAAACTGCCAACCTATTTGATTATCTTCCCGAGCAAACACAGGTATTTATGCAGGGAGATATTTACAGCACAGCTAATACTTTGTGGCAAGATATAAACCGACGATACACCGAATATGGCGTCGATCCTGAAAGACCCCTTCTAGCCCCTAAAGAAATATTTATAACGGTTGAAGATCTGTTTTCTGAATTTAAACAGCTCAACATTATTCACAAAGAACAAAACGCATCTGTAACCCCAGAAGAAATTAAGTCTGGAATTCCGGACATAAGTGTTAATAGCAAACAAAATAACCCGCTAGAACAGCTTGAGAAATTTATTCTAGATATACCCGCTGATACCAGCATACTATTTTGCGCAGAGTCTGCCGGACGAAAAGAAGCTTTAACTGAATTGCTAGCTGCCAACAACATCAAACCCGAGGCTTATGAATCGTGGCAAGACTTTAGATCTTCCAGTGAAGTAGTGGGTATTTGTACCTACCCTATCGATCAAGGATTTTATTCAAAGCAACGTAAGATATGCCTTATCACTGAGGGTGAGTTATTTGGCCAACAGGTCATGCAAAGAAGAAGACGCTCAACGGTCTCTGAGTCGCCTGATTATATTTTCAAAAGTTTAGCTGAGCTTAAAATTGGCGCACCAGTGGTTCATTTAGACCATGGCGTAGGTCGCTACAATGGACTAATACTGCTATCTGTCGATGGGTCAGAGCAAGAATTCCTGACTCTTATCTATGCCGATGATGCCAAATTATATGTGCCCGTTGCGTCTCTCCATATGATTAGTCGATTTAGTGGCAGTGGTGATGAAACCATGGCTCCCCTCCATCGCTTAGGATCTGATAAATGGGATAAGGCCAAAAAGAAAGCCGCAGAAAAAGTAAGAGATACGGCTGCTGAACTACTCGACATTTATTCACGTCGCGCTGCTCGAAAAGGTTTTTCCTGCGAGGATAATGAAGAAGAATATCGTCAATTCTGTAGTCAATTCCCATTTGAAGAAACCGCAGATCAGCAGACCACTATCGATGCGGTAAGAAAAGATCTATTAAGCCCACAGCCAATGGACAGATTAGTTTGTGGCGATGTTGGTTTTGGTAAAACTGAAGTAGCTATGCGCGCCGCTTTTACGGTAGTTTCAAGTAACAAACAGGTAGTCATTTTGGTCCCAACCACCCTACTAGCACATCAGCATTTGGATAATTTTCGCGATCGATTTGCCAACTGGCCTATACAAGTCGAGGAGCTATCAAGATTTAAAACTGCTAAAGAACAACAGCAAGTGATAAACGAGGTTGAAGCGGGCAAAGTGGATATTCTTATTAGTACGCATAAACTTTTGCATGCCAATATCGACTTTAGCCGACTGGGTTTAATGATTATTGATGAAGAGCATAGATTCGGTGTTCGCCAAAAAGAGCAGCTCAAAGCCCTAAGAAGCTCAGTGGATATGCTCACCATGACAGCAACACCCATTCCACGAACTCTTAATATGTCAATGCATAGCATTCGTGACCTGTCGATTATTGCAACCCCACCCGCTAAGAGGCTATCGGTCAAAACATTTATCCGCAAGAAAGAATCGCGCGTTGCCAAAGAAGCCATACTCCGGGAAATTTTGCGCGGAGGGCAAGTCTATTACTTACACAATGATGTTAAATCAATACAACGGGCTGCTGACGAATTAGCTGAGTTAGTTCCTGAGGCCCGCATAAATATTGCCCATGGGCAGATGCGTGAGCGAGAACTAGAAAAAGTCATGTCAGATTTTTACCATCAACGATTTAATGTTCTTGTCTGCTCAACCATAATTGAAACTGGTATTGATATTCCAAGCGCTAATACCATTATCATCGAACGTGCCGACAAATTTGGTCTTGCGCAACTGCATCAGTTACGCGGCAGAGTTGGACGATCCCATCATCAAGCCTACGCCTATCTTATGACGCACCCTGAGAAAAAGCTCACCACTGATGCTACCAAACGTCTTGAAGCCATTGCGGCTGCCGAGCATCTGGGTTCTGGGTTTACCCTTGCCACTAATGACTTGGAAATCAGGGGCGCTGGTGAGTTGCTAGGGGAAGAGCAAAGCGGACATATACAGTCCATTGGGTTTACGCTCTACTTAGAAATGCTAGATCAAGCAGTAGAGGCTATCCAAAGTGGAGAAAGCCCTAACAAAGCAATTAATTTTGATCAGGGTATTGAGGTTAACCTGCATATTCCAGCGTTAATACCATCTGACTATTTACCCGATGTTAATATGCGTCTTACTTTTTATAAGCGCCTAGCAAACTGTCAAGATAAACAGCAGTTACACGAATTACAGGTAGAAATGATTGATCGCTTTGGACTTCTCCCTGAAGCGGTAAAAGCACTCTTTCAAATCGCTGAAATTCGACAAATCGGCGAACATATTGGGCTTAAAAAAATAGAAGCAGGACCTACCAGTGGACGCTTGAAATTTCTTCAAAATACCAAAGTTGAACCCATTTCCATTATTAAATTGATCCAGCAAAATCCCAATAAATATAAATTGTTGAACAATGACCAATTGAGTTTCACAATGCCTATGGGAAATCCTGAACTTAGACTTAGTTCAGTCTATGCTATGCTGTCTTCACTGACTGAAACGCTATAACCAAAGTACAAAAGGACTCTGGATGTTTTTCTTAAACCATAAAACGCCTCTACGCAGATATCTGCTAGTTGCTATGGTTGGGTTTTTGCCTATATCCACTCCTCTTTATGCCCAACAAGAGCTTAAGGAAAAATACCCCAAAGCAGAAAATTGGTACCAAGTAGAAGTCATATTATTCGATCAACAGTCCATTACTGGAACTGAATCAGCGCCAAAAGACCTTGATATTGGTTTTCCAAATAATTGGCTTGAGTTAAGCGACCAATACCCCAATAGCGGCATAATGCGTCGCCCTCTTTTTGATTCGTCCTCCACTGCATCAATTTCACAGCCAGAGAACAATAACTTAACCGCGCGCTTATCAGTTTTATTAGGTACCAACCAATACCAATTTCACAATTATAACCATGGTTCCACACTGGTTCCCGAAGCGTCTATCCCCTACCAGAATAGCCAAAGTGAAAGCCCTAATGTACCTGAACTCACTCAGTTTGATGATTTGGATATAGTGGACGAGACCGATGAATTTACGGCTGCCACTGGCAAGATTGGCTTTGTACCCGTGTATGAGCAACCCTATCAAATCCTTAGCAAAAAATTTAGAGATCTCAACGATACTGCAAGAGCTCTAAAAAGAAGAAAGTATAGTGTTCGCTTTCATGAAGCATGGCGCTTTCAAATTGATTCCAAAGAAAAAAGTCCTTGGGTAATTGTTAAAACAGAGCAAGAACTGGCTAACAGGCAAATCATTGAAGGGTCATTGCGCTTTTATAAATCTAGATACCTACATTTTGAAACTAATTTGTGGCGAATTAATTTCTTACCATCTCAAAACATGGAAATTGTACTGCCAGAAATTCCTCAACAGGCTCTAAATTCGGAACAAAAAGCACTATTAAAAGCCTTGAAATTTTCTAATAAACTTTCAACTATTGTGCCTAATACTTCAATATCCAATGATCAGTCAGTTACAGAGAGAGGTGATATACCACAGGGTGTCGAGGCTTTGCTTGAAAACTACAATCTTAATTCTGTGATTGCTTTACTGGATAGTAACCCTGAAGTCACCGAACAGTTAGTTAACAGTGATTCTAACCATCATTACCCCATCAAAGAGATATGGCCAATAAGACAGTCAAAGCGGATACAGGAAGACGAAGTCTATTACATCGATCACCCGCAAATGGGTGCGCTGGTTACTATTAAAAGCTTTGAGCCATTGCCTATTAATCTTCCGCCACAAGAAGAGTTATCAACAGAACCAACTGAGTCAGAAATAGTAAATTAATAGTCTAGTGCTTAACCAGAATAAGATCTTCCAAATTAAAGCCTAATTCTTCAGCACTGGATCTAAACTGATTCATTAGATCATCTGAGACTTCAGGCGTCCGCGCAAGTAGCCATAAATAATTGGTAGTGTTGCCAGCAACAAAGGCATATTGATAGTCTTGTTGGTCTAATTCAAAGATCACGTAAGATCCGAAAAAAGGACCAAAAAAAGAGACTTTAAGATGACCAACGGTTGAATCTTCAACAAAATACGCCCTGCCCTCTGCTTGTTCTTGCAAACCTGTTTCCGTATTGATCCCAGAATTAATAACTTTAATACCACCATCATCTTTTAATGAATAATCAGCAGAAACAGCCTCTAAACCCCGCTCAAACGAATGATCAAGTCTTGCAATTTCATACCATTGACCCAGATAGCGATCTAATTCAAAGTTTTTAACCGGCACAACACCATCGGGAACAGAGAGACAGCTTGTTATCATTAAACAACTTAAAATTAGAACATATCGCATTAAGCCTACCCTCACCTCAGCTTTTTCACTGCATTACTTAGCTGATGCCGACTCAAGTCCTGAGGGCGCTATATGTAAGGTTGAGGTTGGGAACGCTATTTCTGCTTTGTTTTCCTCAATGATCGCCGCCACTTTAAGCAGAACATCTTGTTTGATCTCATGGAATTTTACCCATTGGGTTGTCTTGGTGTAGGCATAGACAAAAAAGTCTAAAGAGCTGGGTGCAAACTTATCAAAATTCACAATTATGACTTGGTCAGAATCTATTTCATTATGCTCTCGCAACATAGCATTCACCTGATCAATAATTGGCGTCATACAGGAAATATCATCATAGCGAATACCAACCGACTCATAGATTCTTCTATTGGTCATTCGGGAGGGATTCTCAACCGATATACTGGCAAATATAGAATTAGGTATGTACAAAGGACGCTTATCAAAGGTTCTAATACGGGTTAGACGCCAGCCAATATCCTCTACCGTACCTTCAATTTCTTTATCTGGAGAACGCACCCAATCACCCACCGAAAATGGACGATCTAGATAAATCATTAATCCACCAAAAAAATTAGCTAAAAGATCTTTAGCTGCAAAACCCACTGCAATACCGCCTATACCACCAAAGGCCAGTAATCCAGATATGCTATAACCTAAAAACTGCATAATCACCAAAATAGCGGTAATAAGAACTGCGGCACGAAATAGCTTAGATACTGCCTTTACTGTGGTTGGATCCATAGGCTTAGTCATAAACAAAGGATCTAAAAGATTGCGCTCAACACGTTTAATAAAACCATTGATAAACAATGCGCCTAAAATAATAAATGCTAAGCGATTTGCCGGTTCAATAAGCGCCTGTAATGGTGAGTCAATTCGCTGGGCTGTTATGCCAACGGCAAAATTTATACCCAGTATCCATACTAACCAAATAGCCGGCGCACGGCAGGCTTCTAGAAAAGCATCGTCCCACACCGTCGGTGTTTCAGCCGCTTTTAGTTGAAGGCGATTAAATAGTTTATTTAAAAGATAACCTGCAAGCAGCGCTGCAAAAACAATTAAAAAAAGCTCACCTATCCATAAATAGGTTTCACCGGTTAAATTTACTAGCCAAGATTCAAGTGCATTCATCTTAAGTTCCTGTATCAGTCAGCTGCTGAAGTGTTTTTATTGTCTGTTGGTAACGCGTGTCTTTATTTAACTGCTCCCAATTAAGGGACTTACTAGCTCTCATTGTGGCAATTTTTTCACAACCTTTCACCTCTAATCGCTCCAAATAAGCTAAAACTTCACTAGCGCCTTCAGGGCAATTACAGACCAGTATCATATCGCATCCAGCGCTCAGTGCCATCTCCGTTTTTTCGATATAGCCGCCAGCAACATCAGCGCCTTTCATACTGAGATCATCACTAAAAATGACGCCCTTAAAACCAAGGTTTGAACGCAGTATTTGCTGCAACCAATACTTGGAAAAACCTACAGAGGATGAATCAATATTAGGGAATGTAATATGCGCTGGCATAATACCGGCTAATTCTGCGCTTAGTGCAACAAAGGGCTGTAAATCTCTTTCTTCTAACTCGGCCATTGATCTATGATCTACCGGTGCCTCTAAGTGACTATCGGCTACTACGCCACCATGACCGGGGAAATGCTTTCCTGTAGCGGCCATACCGGCTTCATTCATTCCTGAAATAAAAGCGTTTGCGGCTACAATAACCTGCTCGGCAGAATCGGAAAAAGACCGATCACCAATAATACTGCTGTGATGTCTGTCCACATCTAAAACCGGCGCAAAACTGATATCTAAACCACAGGCTAAAACTTCTGAGGCCATAAGCCAGCCGACATTTTTAGCGAGTTGTAGGCCTTCCTTTGAATTAGATGCAACCAAATCTCCTAAAGTTTGCATTGACGGCAAACAGGTAAACCCCTGCTTAAAACGCTGAACACGACCACCCTCTTGATCCACAGCGATCAAAATATACTCAGAACAGCTACGAATATCTGCCACCAAATCACATACTTGCTGTTTGCTATGGATATTACGAGCAAACAAAATTACTCCACCAACATGCTTATTCTTAAGCAGATCGCGCTCAGTGGGCATTAATTCTGTGCCCACTAAATCGAGCATAAGGCGTCCGTATATCTGATTCTCCATCTTGCCAATCACCAAAGAGTTATAAAAAAACAAAACACATTCTACCTATAACTATGTATTGCTAACAAACAGAACATGATTTTTTAAATTGAAAGGGCTTGCATAGCCATTAATACTGTATATAATAACAGGCTATATATATACAGGAGTCTAAGATGGAACGTTTAACCGCTAGACAGCAACAAATCTTTGATCTTATTAAAGACAACCTAGAGCAGACAGGTTACCCGCCTACCCGCGCTGAGATTGCTGAACAGCTCGGTTTTCGTTCAGCTAATGCTGCAGAAGACCACCTAAAAGCACTCGCTCGCAAGGGAGCGATTGAAATGATTCCTGGTGCCTCTCGAGGAATTCGTATTGCCGAGCAGGTATTGGGAATCCCGATTGTTGGGCGTGTTGCTGCCGGGGAGCCTATCCTTGCTGAGCAAAATATCGAAGACTATCAAGAAGTACCTTCAAGTACGTTTCATCCTCATGCCGATTACTTTTTAAGAGTACAAGGTCAAAGTATGGTTGATGTGGGCATTATGGATGGCGATTTATTAGCCGTTCATCAGCAACCTACTGCAGAAAATCAGCAAATTGTAGTTGCTAGAGTGGATGGTGAAGTCACGGTAAAACGGTTAAAAAGAACTAGAAGTAAGCATGAAATACAGCTTTTACCTGAAAATCAACAGTACTCCCCGATTATGGTTGATTTGCGTCATCAGGATTTTGCCATAGAAGGACTGGCTGTCGGCGTTGTAAGGGTTGCAATTTAAGACGCTTAAGAAGCCCCTAAATCATCCTTAGCAAAAATATACTCCTCTACTGGGACCCCTTTTATAACATGCTCTTGGAGTATTATTTCTATTACCTCAGGCGTGCAACTGTGATACCAGGTTCCGTCTGGGTAACTCACCATTATGGGGCCTTGCTTACATACTCTTAAACAGCCTACTTTTGAACGTAACACTCCTGAGTCAACATCCATCAGTTTTAACGCTTTTATGCGTGTCTTTAGGTAACTCCAAGAATCTTCAGCCAACTCCGGGGAGCTACATAATCCTGCCGTACACAACATAAGGTGTTGACGCTGACTTGAGATATGATGGTTAGCAGCAATTTTTTTTAAAACATCAATGTCAGACATCTCTTACGTACCTATCTAAGAAGTTTAATGGACCGTATCGCTAGGTTCTTGTTCTTGCGCCACGACCGTAGCCTGCTCCCATTCAATGACTGCCTGGATACCAGAATCAATCATTTGTTTAGCAATTTCGACCTGCTGATCGCCTAAATATTCTTTTACCTTAGATGAAAATTTTACTCGTACAAGTGTTTCATCGACACCGGCACGCTGTAATCCAATATCGCCATTTTCTAAAATGATTAGCTCAAATGCTGGTGTACTCATTAGGTTTTTTCTCAATATTAATAGGGAGTAAGGTTAATCGTCTGATCAAAATTCGATCATCATATCTCTATGTCTTTCTACGAGTTCAGTCATTTGTTTAGACCAGTCCATAGCTTGGTCCAAATCCCAATCCACCGCTTTTCTCTTTGAGTTAGCCGCATCATCAAGGGATAGCATGGGCAAACGATCTGCATCCATTTCGGCTTTGCGAATAACAGGCAATGATGAAAGCTGGCTAAAGGCATAGAGCATATCATTTGCCCAAGCGTTATTGTTGTAGAACAGTTGTTTTAATTCTGATGATTCTGCAGGTTGTTTTCCGTCAGCCATTAAACTGTCTTCTAGATCATCAACTGATTTAATGATTGATGGATCTTTTACCTTGTAGTTACTAGCTACATCTTGCAGGTGCCAAGCCCAAGCTTGCCCAAGATGAAGGGTGATTGATTGAGCTAAAGAAACTCGCATATGTCTATCTTGAGACGCAGCAGGATTTGCTTTAATGAGCTTTATAAGCTTCTTGGCAAATAGTAGCTTTTGATTGACTGCTGACAGATAAGAACAGGTGCTCACTGTATTTAACTGCCAGACTTTTCAGATACAGACCAGCTACCTTTGGAGTAAAAAGCATTCCAACCCGTAGGTTTACCATCCTTTTCACTGCGGACATACTGCTCTTTAGTCTTTCGACTATAGCGAACAACGGTATCCCTACCCTCAGAATCTTTCAGTGGTGCTTCTAATAAAAATTGATATTTTTTATCAATCTCTTTTTTATAGGGTAATAATTCAGAAACAAGCGGTGCTCGGGTTTCACGATGTCTTGGAAACTGACTAGCTGCCAGAAAAATACCGGAAGCTCCGTCTCTTAATACATAATGATCGTCAACTTTGGCACATTGTAATTCTGGCATCGGAATTGGATCGGCTTTTGGCGGCGCTGCTTCACCGCTTCTCAAAAGTTTTCTAGTGTTTTTACAATTATCATTAGTACAACCAAAATATTTACCAAAACGACCATTTTTGAGTTGCATTTCACTGCCACATTTATCGCACTCTAATGTCGGCCCTTCATAGCCCTTAATAACGTACTGCCCCATCTCCACTTCATATCCAGCACAGTCAGGGTTATTACCACAGATATGAAGTTTTCGAGAAGTATCGAGCAGGTAGCTGTCCATGGATGTATTACATAGTTTACAGCGATGCTTGTTTAAGAGTGACTTTGACTCAGCCTCGTCATCTTCATCAATATTGATGGCTTCATCGCCAGAGGTTAGATTAATTGTATTCTTACAACGCTCTTTAGGTGGCAAAGAATAACCTGAACAGCCCAGAAACACACCTGTGCCTGCCGTTCTAATCATCATAGGCCTGCCGCATAGGTTACACTCAATATCGGTCTCAGAAGGCGAATTAGGGCGCATGCCGCCATCAGAATCCTTGGCATTAGCTAATTTTTGATTAAATTCGCTGTAAAACTTATCTAATAGCTTTTTCCAATTTAATGTTCCTGCTGCAATATCATCTAACTGACGCTCCATAGTAGCAGTAAAACCATAGTCCATCAGATCAGTAAAACTCTCACTCAAGCGATCCGTCACTATGTCGCCAATTTTTTCAGCAAACATACGCTTGTTTTCAATGCGGACATAGCCACGATCTTGAATCGTTGAAATAATTGAAGCATAAGTAGAGGGTCGCCCAATACCGCGCTTTTCTAACTCTTTTACCAACGCCGCTTCAGAATAACGTGCAGGTGGCTTGGTAAAGTGCTGCTGCGGCAATAACGTCAGCAGTTTAAGGGCATCTCCCTTTTGAAGGTCTGGCAGCTCTGCATCTTCGTCTCTGGCAGGCATAACTGCCAAGAAACCGTCAAATTTAGTAACACGACCCTTAACGGTCATTTCATAATCACCCGCAACCACGGTTAAGGTTGAAGACGTAAATTCAGCTGGCGTCATTTGACAAGCTACAAATTGCTGCCAAATTAATTGATATAAGCGACGAGCATCAACCTCCATATCACTTAGACTACCCGGAGTGATATCTATATTTGAGGGTCTAATGGCTTCGTGCGCTTCTTGTGCCCCACTCTTACTACTGTAATTGATGGGCTTTTCAGGTAGATACTTTTTCCCATGCTGACGTTGTATGTAATCACGACAATTAGCAACTGCATCATTACTTAGATTAGTAGAATCTGTTCGCATATAGGTAATGTAGCCACCTTCATACAAACGCTGAGCCATAGTCATGGTTTTCTTTACACCATAGCCCAGCTTGGTGCTCGCGGCTTGCTGTAGGGTTGATGTAATAAAGGGCGCAGATGGTTTAGATTTGGTGGCTCTATCTTCACGTTTTGACACTGAGTAATCAGAATCACGTAAATAAGCCAGTGCTGTATCAGTTTGTTCTTTGTTGTTAGGACGAAATGCTTTGCCTTGATATTTTTTAACATCAAATCTTGAAACCAATCCATCAGTCGACGAATCACCAGCTTCCAAGTCTGCTTGGACTGTCCAGTATTCTTCAGGAAAGAAAGCACGGATTTCACGCTCTCTCTCAACAATCATTTTCAGTGCAACAGACTGCACGCGTCCAGCGGAAAGTCCACGTCCAACTTTTTCCCATAACAATGGGGACACCATAAAACCAACAACACGATCTAAAAAGCGTCTGGCTTGTTGAGCATCGACTCTATGCTGGTCTAATGTGCCTGGGTCTTCAAAGGCATGGCGAATGGCTTTTTTAGTAATTTCATTAAATACAACTCGCTTGTAGCGACTATCATCGCCACCAATAACTTGCGTTAGATGCCATGCAATGGCTTCTCCCTCTCTGTCCATAACAGTTGCGAGATAAATAGTGTCTGCGTTCTTAGCTAGCTTTTTAAGCTCAGATACCACTTTTTCTTTACCGGGCAAGGTAGCATATTCTGCGGCCCAATTATTATCCGGATTTATACCCATACTTTTAATGAGTTGAGTTTTAGCTTTGCGCTCACGATGCAATACTTTATCTTCAGGAGACATCTTGCGGGTCAATGCCGCTTGCTTGGCACGCTCTTTGGGATCCGAGGGCGTTCGGCTAGAACCGGTGGGCAAATCGCGAATATGGCCCACGCTCGATTTAACGATAAAGTCGTCACCAAGATAACGATTAATTGTTTTAGCCTTGGCTGGTGATTCTACAATTACTAATGATTTACCCATTTAAAAGAGCTTTCCACATTATATATTTAGATTTAAATTTGCTAAGTATAAGCAAATGATTAAAGTAAAGGTGCGCAAAAATACTTCTTAGAGTACCCCTAGGTCAAGCCTCAAGTACAAATTTCTTTTCCTTTGTTGCATAATTTGATTAAACATTGGTGCAAATTTTCTACCGCAATCACATCTCCACGCTCATCCCAAACAACCCCTATACCCTGTTTATTAGTAACAATGGCACTCACGCCAGAGGGAAGATCATCAATAATGGAACCGATTACTTCAAGCCATACTTTATCGGCTTCTTGATTAATCCAACGCCATCCATCAAAGCAAGATTCCCAGCCACGCTTACTTCGACGATGTAAAACCCATGATTCATTTAAATTATCTTGCTGCCAATCAAGCCAATAGAAAATAGCATCCAAGCGACTTTCTGAATCCAATGCATCTGCTTGTTTGCAAATATTGACATTAATAGTAAGACTTCGCGCTTTTTTTCGATTTTCCATAACCTGTTGTTGGCGCGGTGTGCTTTTCATCCACATAAGCGGAGATACGGCAACTGCCAGACAAAAGATTATTAATAGCCAAACCATTGATACGCTCCAAATCAACTTAAAAACTGCATAACATTCATATTATAAACATTAATAGATGGATTTTAGCCAACAGAATTAACTTTAATAGAGGCTTTAGGTTAGAATTTGGCTTTTATTATAAGAACTCTACAAAGATCATGACTGAATTACTGATTGATATAGGCGTAAACCTCACAAATAATCGATTTAATGATGATCTGGAGGAAACCTTACAGCGCGCGAAAGACGCAAATATAGGCCAGTTAATTTTGACTGGAACATCAGTATTAGAAACTGAAGAAGTGATTAGAATTTGTGAAAAGTTCGAACAACAATTCCCGAAGATGCTATATGCGACCGTCGGCATTCACCCGCATCATGCCAAGGAATATAACAGCCAAGTCTTAAAAAAACTTGAGCAATTAGCCCTTCACAAAAATGTAGTGGCTATTGGTGAAACTGGTCTTGATTTTAATCGTAATTTTTCTACAGAAGCTGACCAAGTCAAAGCCTTTGAGGCACAACTTGAACTGGCAAGTAATAAACATATGCCACTTTTTATGCATGAAAGAGATGCCGCTAAGCGTCAACTCGAAATATTGCATGAATACAGAGATCACTTTACACAAGGAGTGATTCACTGTTTTACGGGTGATCGGGAAACACTTTACCGCTATTTAGACCTGGATCTACATATAGGCGTTACCGGTTGGATATGCGATAAAAAGAGAGGTAAACAATTACAAAGCCTTGTATCTAGTATACCTTTAGATAAGCTAATGATCGAAACAGACGCACCCTATTTGTTACCTCAAAATATACCAGAAAAACCAAAAAATAGACGCAATGAACCAGCCTTTCTACCATGGGTACTAAGAGAGATTGCTAACTTTCGTGAAGAAACACTAGAGACTATTGCTCAAGAAACCAGCTCAAACGCAAAAGATTTTTTTAAAATTTAATTAAAGAATTTCCTAATAGAATCTCGGTAATTACGGCTTACTTTTAACGATTCGCCCTGAGTAAGATGCAATAAACTCCCCCCCTTTTGCAGAGGTGTAACACTCACTACACGCTCTACATTAACAATGGTAGAGCGGTGAATTCTAACAAACAGGTTGTCGTCTAGTTTGGTCATTAAATCGCGTAATGTACTTCGAATGACATGGGTTTCTCCGCCCGCATGGACACACATATAATCACCTGCAGCATCAACCCAATCGATATCATCAAATGGGATCACTTTTACCACACCTGAATCACGCACCAAGAGTTTTCTTTTCATACCGTCTGGTATAGTACTTTTTGGCTCTTCAGCTTGCTCCTCTTTTGATGCGCGCTCTGAAATCTCTTCAATAGCACCAATAAGAGGGCTTTTAAAACTGCGATCCACATCATTCTTAAGGCGATCAACCGCGCGATCAACTGAGCGAGCTATTCTTTCGCTGTCTAATGGCTTCAAGACATAATCTACAGCATGAAGATCAAATGCATCAACTGCATACTGATCATAAGCAGTAATAAAAACGACCATAGGCATAATATCTGTTTGCAGGGAACGAATTACGTCAAACCCGTTCATGCCCGGCATTTGAATATCAAGGAATAATAATTCTGGTTGCAACTTCATGGCAGCCTCAACCGCTTGCTTTCCATTGCTGCACTCACCTACAATTTCAATATCACTAATTTCACTAAGCACAGCGCGTAATAAATCAAGTGAGAGCGGTTCGTCATCGACAATAACTGTTCTTAGTTTTTGCATAATACCCTTCTAAAAATTTAATCCGACAAATGATCGATTGGAATCTTTAATGTTACACAAAGACCACCATCTGAAGTGTTATCTAAATTTAACTCATAGTCGTCATTGTAAAATTCCCTAAGCCTTTCATCGGTATTTTTTAATCCTATACCTGCTGACTTAATTGGACTTTTTATTGGATTCATTCCAGGACCCGTATCAATGACCTTTGTAATTAGATAGGAATCCTCAATGATTGCCACTATAGATACTTTCCCACCCGATACAGAGGGTGCAATACCGAATTTAATTGCATTTTCTACCAAAGGCTGAAGAATCAAGCTTGGAACATCAATACTTTCACAGATTTGGGGCACATCGAAGTGTAACTTTAAGCGTTCGCCAAATCTAGTACGCTCAATCTTTAGATACTGTTTTACTGCATCAATTTCTTGTCTCAGGCTTACTTTATTAATCGGATCATTATCAAGCGAATAGCGTAAGAAGTTACTTAACTGGACGATCATTTCATGGGCTTTAGATGATTCATTAACTTTCACTAATGCAGAAATAGCATTCAGTGTATTAAATAAAAAATGCGGATTTAGCTGATAGCGCAACATTTTAAGTTGAGCCTCATGGGCTATGGTTTCTGCTTGAAGTCGCTTTAATTGTTCTTGCTGAGTATCTGAGGCCAACTCTAGTAATGTTTGATGTTGATTTTGCAGTAATTGGTAATATTTAACAAAATGGTAAAAGGCTACCCAACATAAAAAAATCAAAATCGAACCAAACAGCCAGCCACCAAAGTCAGACCAGATATCCTGCTCACCAGTCATTGACATAAAAGTACTTATTCTTAAGATTGTCCAAATTAAAGAACAACCGATAATCCCAGCTATGGCAGATGATATACGAAATATTAATATATCATTCCAAAAAAAGTGAAATAAATAACGCAGAGGCCAAGAAACCAAAACACCAAGAGCCGACTGAAGTAATGTATGTCCAATATATCCACTACCCTGCTGGTCGTACCACAGAGTAAGGCTTAAAAAGCTAATCAAAGAAAGCCCAAACCAACCGATAATTTGCAATAACCAAAATTGCACATCAGTATTTCGATAAATTGCATTTAAATACGGATGGTAAACAGAATTGGTCATAATTGCCTTTAATTAACATAAGCTTCGAGGGCGTTCATTTAACGTTAAAAAAATATTTATGGCAACCACCCTATTCCAAAGACCTAAGCATTAAAGATAAAATACCCCAACAATATAATTTGGATATAAAAAAGTGTCAGAACAGCATATTATCAATCATTGTGGCTTGAAGATTTTACGATCAACCCACCCTGAAGTTCGCAAAATAAAACGCTTACAGCAAGGGCATAGTGCTCATGGCAACAAAGTTTGGCGCTCAAGTTTTGCTTTAATTGACTATCTTGAAACCTATCCATTTAAAGCGAAGTCAAAAGTATTAGAAATTGGTTGTGGCTGGGGTTTATCTGGTCTATTTTTAACCAAGAACCAAGATGTAAATGTCACAGGTATTGATATAGATTCTAGTGTACAACCCTATTTTGATCTTCAAAACTCAATTAATAATTGTACAATGGAATTTCAAGTACGTAATTTTGAGTCCATAAATGAAGATGAGTTAGCGAGCTATCAATATATTATTGGTAGTGATATTTGCTTTTGGGATGAAATGACTGATCCACTATTTAATTTTATACAAAGAGCGATAAAAACGGGGGTAAAGAGAATACTAATCGCAGATCCTGGAAGACCCCCTTTTTGGCAGCTAGCAGATATTTGTACAGAAAATCTTAAGTCAGAAATTATTTCGCGAAGGCTTTATAAGCCTTGGAAGTCGGAAAAATACATACTAGCTTTAAGCTCAGAGTGATTTTAAAGCAAAAAAAACCGAGCTAAAAGCTCGGCTTTTTTGTATTAACTCTAACGATTAGTTAATGTCAAAAGTTAGAGTAAATAGATC
>JAQWIR010000018.1 GCA_029248755.1 Porticoccaceae bacterium | reverse complement strand
GGATCTCTTACTCCTTCGCCACCACCATAACGCTCTATCTGATCAGCATGAATAGCCAGAATGTCATCGACCCTAATATAGTCAAAGCTCATTGTGCTAGCTTTTTATAGAGACCTGAAAAACGTTCAGTACTTTTTAAATAAGCGGCCATCACATGCTCTCGACCTGACGCTCCATTTTTGGCATCTAAATGCTCCCGAAGAGCATCCTCGACTACGGCCTGAATCTGCCGACCCTCTGACTTGGCAAGCTTTCGTACTGATTCCAAAAGAGCTGAATCAACCTGAGTTGCAAATTTTTCTCTTGCTATTGACATAATCGCACACCATCATGAAATTTCATTTTATATCATGATATATCTTGATTCTAGTGTTTGCAAGTCAGTTAATCCGCTATAACGGTATTTATCACACGTCAAAGCCTTTGGCTTCGTTTTGTTACTTTTTAACCTGACTCTTCTTGCGAATCTGATTAAACGCCCGCTGCTCATAGCGCATTAACTTGCGGTGCGCCTCAAATTTCTCATATAGCAGGCCCGCGGTGTCAGTATCTTTAAGGACCTGGTAATAGAGCAACATCGTGATGCGCCTCATCTCATTCTTGGTCACGCCTGAGCCCGGTTTAGCCATCTCTTGCACATACTCCCTTAGCGCAGCGATTGAGTAATTACTCATCCTCTCCTCATTCAGCCGATCGGTATAAGCCTCGTGCTTTGCTTCAATCACTTGTCGCGAATTTAATAGCGCCTCGACCAAATCTCTTGCCTGAGAGGAGCAATAGCCAGCGGCAGTAAGTTCGTGAGAGTAGCCCAGAAAATCGACCGGTAAACTAGAGGGCGAAGGAGTTGAATTTGAGGAAAAATTCGGCGAGCCACTAAGGCCATGCTTGACTGCATTCTTAGCGCTGCGGAGTTTACCCTCCCGAGTCAGGGGCCCTGAGGACTTTTGTGCGTTCGCCCTATTGGCGACTAACTTCTCTACGCTGATCTTCATTCGCACCCTCGATGCGCTGCTCTAGCTGCTGAATCTCTAAGGTCATTTTTTTGAGAAGCTGCGGTGCAAATCGAACCGACTCATAGGCCTGCATCAACAGGCGCATATTCTTAAACTGACGCTCAATTAAACGATCAATCACCTCAAGCTCCTTGATCGACTTGCGAACAGCCTCTGCCCTCAGTGAAGTAAGATTGTGACCTTTGGATGCCATCACTAAATCAAGAGCGCTCTGCTCGTCAGCGGAAATGGATTCCCCACTCCAGGACTTAAAGACTGACTCAAAGATCTGAAGAGCAGACTCAGACGGATCAATACGGTAGTCATTGCGATTAACCAGGCAGGTAGCCATCTTCATCACAATAAGATGGTCCTTATCCTTCTGATAGGTCTTAACCCACCACATCGCATCTGCCATCTGGCGCACCAACTCACCCAAAACACCCTCGGGCGAGTCATAGCTGTTAAGGATTTGATCTACATGGTTTTTGTATTCAGGAAGGTTGCTGTAACTGGCAGATTGAGGGAGTTTGATTTCTTTATGATCTGCCATAGAGATATCCCCTACCCCTTAAGATTAAGAGTAACGCCGGGATTAACCAAAGGATCGCCAGTGAACTGAATACCGGCATTTTCCATTGCGGACTGAATACTCAACATGGTTGAAGTATTACCAGTAGGAATTCCCGCCTGCATCTCATAACGACGAATGGTTGCAGGGCCAACTCCACTAGCCTTTGCGAGATCCGCTGCACTCCAATTTAACATTGAACGACCAGCTTTTATTTGACGAACAGAAATCATTTATATATCATTATTGATGTATTTTACATCGTTTATGTGGTTTTATTTACTTAAGAGAAGAATAACATGATTGAGGATATATTCGCCAAATTTGATGGCGCCTTTGCTAAAAATACCATCAGGGCCTATAGATCAGACTTTGTCCAGTACCGAAACTGGTGCCTACAAAATAACCAAGAACCAATCCCTACAACCGCAGAGACCATGGCAATGTACGTTGATTATTTAAGCGAGAACAACAAAAGCGCCACCATCCGCAGGCGAATCAATAGCCTAGGCACAGCACTCAAACTTTCCAAAAACAACGACCCCACCAAGCAACCAGAAGTGATACTCGCCCTTAAGCGGATGCACCGCAAAATCGGACGAGCTCAAGAACAGGCCACACCACTGACCAAAACACTGCTTAAACAACTACTCAATAACTGCGATAACAGCATTATGGGAATAAGAAGCCAAGTGCTACTAAGACTGGGCTACGAAACAATGCGCCGTCGATCAGAGCTCTGCGCCTTTAAGTTTGAAGATATAGATTGTGCACACAACGACAAACCAATTATCAGGCTGAACTTCTCTAAAACCGATCAGTATGGAACGGGTAAAGTTTTACCTATCAGCGAGGAGTTGCTTAACTTATTAGAAAAATGGAAAGAAATTGTTGGCGATGAGGGATATATCTTAAGATCCATCAATAAACACGGACATATCGGGAATAGCCTAAACCCAGCTAGTATCAGTACCATCCTAAAGACACTACAAGAAGGCTTAAAAACTGGTTCAAATCAACAACCGCTGAGCGGTCATTCGTTCAGGGTGGGAGCGGCACTTGATCTGTTGGAGCAAGGCGAGCCGCTGGAAAAGATAATGCTTAGAGGGGGATGGCAGACGGGTTCGACCGCCATGAAATATTTAAGAAGTTGGGATTTAGAGTTATTTTAATCTCTATTACCCTTAGGACCTATCAGTAACCTTAATAGAGGGCCACATAATGAAAGTTGGCTAAGTTTCCTTAAATTTTTACGTAGCAATACAAATATACCCCCCACTCTATTCTTTCTCAAAACTAGATAATCCTCACGCATTTTAAGTAAAATAGTGGAAAGCGAGCGATTGCTTACGCCTCCAATACGCATCTTGACTAAGATATTAGGAATATATCTCGAATTTTTGATTTCACTGCTAAAACATCTCAAAATAAAATCATAATCAGCTGATATCCGATATTTAGGATCAAACTTACCACATTTTTTAATAACGTCATTTCTCAAAAACAGCGTGGGGTGGGGTGGCATCCAGCCCTTCCGTAATAGCCCATCGTTATAAACGCAGGATCGCCATTTTCGGGCTACGATGTCGACATTGTCTCTCATTACATAAACAAGATCACCGTATACCGCATCAACCTCCGAGCAACTAAATTCTTTTGCAACATCTGAAATTACATGTTCATCAGCAAAAACATCATCAGAATGAAGCACTCCAATGACATCGCCTGTAGCGAGTTTAAGCCCCTTATTTAATGCATCATAAATGCCCTCATCCGGCTCGTTAATCAGAATACTTTCATCAAAAGGGAAGGCACCAACTATTTCTGCAGTCCCATCAGTAGAGCCACCATCAATAACTATATGCTCAATCCCAGAGTACGTTTGATCTTTAACACTATTCAAAGCATCTAGAATCACATCGACGTTATTGAACACAATTGTAATTATTGAAATCTTCGGTAAACGCATAAAATACCTTTTGTTGAGGCCTTATCGATTAATGACTTTTTTCAATCTGAGACGGTCAAGAACGGCAGGTAGTATTAAAAACAATACGGGGTAAAACTTGCCTGGAGTAAAGTCCCTTAGTGACAGCAACATTATTACGCTCAATGTCGAAAAGATAAGCACTCGACTTATTGATTTTCCACTACTTTTTAATAGTTGCTTGTTAATAGTACCCCAGACAAGTCCGAAAACAATTGCTATTTGTATGACTCCCGGTAGCCCATACTTCATAAAATATCGCCCTGGAATGGTAGGCGTTACGTTTGTGCTCGCCCCAAACGCATTACTTCCAGTTCTGAGCACATTATAGGGGCCGAAACTGGAGTCAATTGGTTTGCTTTCCCAAAATATACGCGGGACAGGGTTAGAGAAAAATAACACAAATGTTTCCGGTAATGGGGAAATAGATCTCACGAATAGTGAATCTGAACTAGTGAATTTTTCCTTCGTCCCAAATCTTTCAACAATGAACGCTATTTCTCTATTCAAAGCAAACCCCTCTAGAGGAGATCTAAATACTTCATTATCACTAATCGAGGCATCATCTCTAAAGTTGATTTGAAATAGCAATGCAACAAATAAGATAGTAGCGACACCACCCACATAGAATAAACGAGGTTTTTTGTGACTTTTTACTAGCCAGAAAATCATACAACTTAAGAGTATAAGAACCATAACACTACGACCGCCGGTCAACATGAAAAGAATCATAAATAGGGCAGCAAAAAAAAGTAGGACTATGTTCTTGAAACCTTTGCCTTTTTCCAGAGAAGAAAAACAGATCAGCGAAGTAGCAGGAATACAGCTGGCTAATAAAGTAATAAAAGGACTCTCGTTACCCAGACCGGCAGTAGCAAACGCAACGTTGCCCGTGCTTCTTGCAAACAGCACCGCTGCCATGCCGTCAATGGTCAAACTTTGGACACTAATAAAAAAGGCACCAATAGCTAGGGCAATTGAAAATAATAAAATCCACGATGATTGAAGTAAGGTTGAACGAGAGTAGCTTTCAAACCTTTGGGTATCCGCTGGCACAGTTGGATGACTGAAAAAGTTACCCAAATGAAAACCAATAGAAAAAATCGAAATAACAATCCCTGTGAGATTACCCGTCGAGTCTTCATTGCTAATCAATGTCCAAACAGTGGGAAATTCATCGTCTGTAAGGGCCACCAATGACGGATCAATGACCATAAAAAGCAAAGTGCCAAGATTAAAAAGTAAAACATCATACCTAGGAACACTCGAATATAAAGATCGGACACCTAGCGCTATCCAAAAAACTGTCTGGAATAAAAGTGCCATCCAGCCAAATTCCCAAGCAAAATCAAAAATAAAACCCAAAGAAAAAAATGTGTATGAAACTAAGGAAATTAACAATGCTGCAATATAAAGTGCGCGCGTAATCACAAAGGATTTATTTGTCATCTTGTTCTGGCTCCAACCACTCTTATTCTGTTTACGTAATTCACCTTAAATGGCCGGCATCCATTAGAGCAGATGCTTTCCTTACCAAGTAAACAGTTAACAGGGCTATTGGTGCACTCTCAGCAAGGAAGACCAAAAAATAAAGCTCTTCACTGTCGCCACTTAGAGCAATCAACGGAAAAAATATCATGCCTATAACTGGAATTGCAGCATAAAATGCTTTGCTATCGCGCTCTAGTCTAACTTTGGTAGCAAAAGGACGAATAACTAACTGCAGAAGAGATCCATACAAAGCTAAAACAAAAAAAGATGAATAAGGTAAATAAGTCTGATCTAATATTATTGGCGTTACAACGTCTTTAGCCATATGGGCCGAAATCAACAATATTACACATACGCTAATAGTCAACATTATTGCTCTGGTTGATATTTCCAAAGCCCGCTTTGTGCGAGCCAAAAATGCCGTAAGGTGATTATCGATGACCTGAGAAATTGTTCCAAATACATTCGCGATGCTTTTGAAGGCCTGCAGTGCCGCAATGACTTCCAAATTCCAAAATCTTAGAATAAGAGAAATTACACCATAGTTGAATGTAATTTTTGCTAGTGTAAAAGATGTTAATGGTAAAGCAGCCTTCAATTGAACTAGATCAATAGTAATTTTAAACTTTGACAAATCTAAGACTTTTACTAAGTGCCGACCAACCACCAAAATCCAAATAATCATCATTAGCGAATTGAGCAAGATATACGATTTCCAAGAAAAACTTTCATATTGACCCTCGCAAAATGCTAGTGCTGTGAAAAACCCCACCCATCGTATGGCACTACTCATCAGACATACTTTAAGATCGCCATATCGGATAACTAGCCATCGAAGGACTTCGAACGTGAAATGTAGGTGCCCCCATGCAACCAGCATGATGTATACCTCATTTCCAGCATTAATATTGACCGGCACCAATAAAAATAGAGCCAATGACAGAATTGGTACTGCGGCGAGTGAGAGAACTAAAAGCATCGATAATGAATGTGTTGCAACTTGATCTGGACTAGCGAATTCATCTTTGCTCGATGATATTGGCAATAGTACCAATGCAAAAATAAGTGTTGAGAACGTCATAATCACATTAAACAGGAGTGCTACTAGCCCAAATTCCTCAATACCTAAAACTTTTGCGCCAATCAGGATAAATAGAAATGTCCCTGCGCTAGCGAGACCCTGCTCTGCAATAGGAATGGTAACTGAAGAAAAAATTACGTTATTTTTAGTCACCATTTATGTTTTATGGCTTAGTTTTAAATAATAATCATAAGCATAACTCGAAAGAAATCCAGACAAGACACCCACACCATCCCTAAAGAGTGCGCGAATCAGGCAACGAATACGCACTTGACGATTTATCTTATTCAAACCCCGTTGATCGTGATCTAACATCATTCTAACAATAACCTGAGAATCTTTTTTCCCATACACATATTCCATTAATTCGACTATTGCTCTAGGATCTTGATTGTATATCTGAATCAGTCGATTATGGTACTTGTCTGGATAGAAGCCCCCATGGAGATAAGAGTGATTAAAAGTTATTAGGAATTCGTGCTTCTCTAACGGCTTCATAACAAAACCCCGATGCACAACGCTTGAAGATATTACATCCTTTTCATCAAGCCATTCTATCCCCCTCCAAAAAAACCGAGGCAACAGATCGATTTCCAATTCTGAGCCATCCTCATCGATCAAATGAATTTGTCTGCAATACTTGTAATTGCGCCCCCAAAATACTTCAAGTCCAAGTTGACTCGCGACACCAGCAATCATCCGCTCCCATTTTTTTGTATCCGAGCGCAATATTGCCATATCGATATCTCGACCAATATTTTCTTCAGGTAATAAATTAAAATTACGAACTGGCAGGAATACTACTCCTTCCTTAGACAATAGTTGAGCAAGAGCGGGTAAAACCCTTTTTACAAGTGATTTACTTTTTGTCATACATCCCCTAAATTTCAATTCATCTTCTGTTTAATCACGTTTTTAATTACATGCACTGGTTTGAACAAAAAAGATAGACTGAGATACAAAAATAGTTTCAGGTAAGATCCATTGGAATAGGAAAAGCCTGCAAATTTGTAAAAAACCAACCCATAGTCATTTCTTCTTCGCGGCAGTCTATATGTCCACTTCGTCCAAATTTGAGAGTTGTATTGATCCCACGTTAACTCATGCATACCAGACCGTCTTCTTCTCATATTAAAGTTAATATAATGGGTTTTAAGCCTTTGTAACATTGATTGTCTAACTGATGTGGAACCACCGTGAATCCTGTATTGCATCAACAGCTCAGGTATTATTTGAATAATGCCGCCAATCTCTGCAATTCGATACCACAGATCAAGATCAGCCGCTGGAACCGCTTCAGCACGATAACCACCTGAAAGGAGAAATATATCTTTTTTTATAATAGTTGATGGATCAAGTGGCACAATAGCCTCGTTTTTAGAAAACAAAGAATGGAACTGTGACTCTGTTACTGGACCCATTTTCATTTTTCCTAACTTATCACCTTTACCACTAATCACAGTAGCCCAGGTTCCAAAAACAGCCACATGCTCGCCTTTTAAAGTGATATATTTATGCTGTATGCTTAGACGCTCTGGTTCTGCCACATCATCTGCATCCATCACTGCAAACCAGTCTGTAGTTACAAGAGCAATACCCGCATTTCTCCCATCAATATAAGTTCCTGGTTGACTTAGGTGGACAGTTGTAATTCTCGAATCTACTTTTGCATAGCTATTAATAATTTCCGCCGTGCTGTCCGATGAACAATTATTGACAATAATAAATTTAAAATCCGAATAGGTTTGAGCAAGAATACTCTCAATTGCCTCTGATATTTCTCCTTCTGCGTTGAAAGCGCTCATAACAACTGTGATACATGGTTTCTCAATCATCTCGAGTAGTACTCAATAGTTTTAACCATACCTTCATCTAAGCTGGTTTTTGCAACCCAGCCAAGTTCATGTTCCGCTTTACGCACATCAGCGTATAAGGACATATTTTCGCCCGATCGATAACCGACAGCTCCAAAATTTGGTTTGCCTGATTTCAAAATTTCCACAACCTTCTTAACGACATTTTTTATCGCAATAGGCCGTCCAGAGGCAATATTGTAAATATTTCCAACCGCTTCGGTCTTTTCTAGCGCGCAAAAAACACCCTCCACCACATCATCTATATAACAATAATCGCGAAATTGCTCTCCGGCTGAGGTCTCAATTTCACTATCCTCTAGACACTGTGAAATTAAATAGGGAAGGAACCGATGTTTATCTTGACCAGGACCGTAGCATAGAAATAAGCGAAGGGTTACTGATGGGAATCCTTCAGTCCTGTAGAGCATTTGTAGAAAATGCGAGGCAGCTGTCTTGGCAAACGAATATGGTGAAATTGGGGACTCACGCAAAGATTCACTCTGAGGGGCGCTTGCGTCTCCGTACTCATCGCTACTTCCAATATTTACAAATCTCACAAGTTTTGTCCTATTAATACTGTTAACAAGATTTATAACACCACTAAAATGAGCATCCACGACGGCATTACCTCCGTCAAAAAATGGAATGTGATTAATGTAACCACCTGTGTTAACCACATATTCATACTCCATGGATGAGATTGCTTCTAAAGTCTCAACAGCTCTTATGTCAGCTTGCAAGTAATGCACATTTTCAAGCTGACTTTCTTGTGAGGGAATAGATAAGCCAAGGCTATGCACATCCCAACCTCTGCTAACAGCATGTCGAACAATGGCTCCTCCAATGAATCCGGAACCCCCTACAACTAAAATTTTAGGTCGTTTATTTATTTCCATGGAGCGTCCCCGCTATTCCATAAATTGTTTAAAAGGTTTCTATCTTTTAGAGAATCCATACATTGCCAAAACCCCTCGTGATGGAATGCATTAAGTTGTCTATCTCGAGCAGCTTGCTCAAGCGGCTCCTTTTCCAAGATAGTACTGTCAGAATCTATAAAATCTAGAAAAGCGGGCTCCATCACAAAATATCCGCCGTTGATCCAGCCCTGCGTTGTTTGGGGCTTTTCCTGGAATGAAATAACCTCATTATTGGTTATTTCAAGCTCTCCAAATCTGGCTGCCGGATGCACTGTTGTGACTGTTACTAATTTTTTTGCCCTTTTATGACTATTTACCAAATCTCTAATATTCACATTACTAAGGCCATCGCCATAAGTAAGCATAAACGTTTGATCACCCAAGAATTCCTTTAACCTTCCAAGTCGACCACCTGTCATACTTTCGAGCCCAGTATCGATTAGTGTCACTTTCCAATTCACCCCAGCCCTCTTGTGCCAAACTAGAGAGCCTGTGTCCAAAGAAATTGTAAAGTCCGAGTCCGTGGTCCCAATATTCAAAAAATAGTCTTTAACTAAACTAGCTTTATACCCTAGAGCTAGTACAAACTCGTTGTAACCAAATTTTGCGTAATGATTCATAATATGCCAAAGAATGGGCCTGTCTCCTATCGTTACCATAGGCTTCGGAATTACATCAGTGAGCTCACCTAAGCGGGTTCCGAAACCGCCCGCAAGAATAACTACTTTCATTTTACACCGCCTGCATTGAGTTAATATCCAAATAACAACGAGTAACCGCGATCAATCATTAAAATTTACTAATTCAGCATCTTTAGAGGATATAACTGTAGGTTCAACTGGCCAAGAAATAGCAAATCTCGGATCATTCCATCGAATACCCATTTCCGCTCCAGGAACATAACTTTGACTAACGAGGTACATTACTTCTGTATCGTCTTGCAAAGTAATGAACCCATGTGCAAAGTCTTTGGGAACCATCAGAGCTGTCCTATTTTTATCATTAAGTTCTACCCCATACCAATCGCCATATGATGGTGAGTCCTTTCTCAAATCAATTACGACATCGTAAATAGAACCTCGTATGCATCTTATTAACTTGGTCTCCTGATAAGGATTCTTCTGATAGTGCATCCCCCTCAGAGTCCCAGCATTCTTACTAAAGGACATATTAGCCTGTAGTACTTCCGACTCCAGGCCAATTTCGGCAAACTCTTCTTTACAAAAAGCTCTGGCAAAAAAACCTCTGTCATCTGAAATTTGCTGCAAATCTACTAAATATAAACCTTGTATTTCCGTTTCTTTAAAATTCATATCATCATTCCCTCAAAGAAATTTCTCTTGCCAAGTTAACCCACTACTCAAGCGGCCACTGACAATATGCGCATTAAGCGTATTCAACCTTATGAGCTGAGACGTTCTGAAGTCTTTGTCAGAAAAGTTCATATCATTTAGACCTTTATATAAACCTCGCACGGCATCCAATAAAGAGACCTCTGGCTGATGATTAGGTGCCAAAATTCGAAACTTTCCAAAATCTACCTGATAGGATCTTTTATCGGGCACTGCGTTTAAATTTAGATTGACGTCAGTTCCTGGAATTACCTGTGCGACCGCATTTGCTAAATCTTTTACTTGATAATTCCATTCGTCACTTCCTGCATTCACCACCAGCATATCTCCACCATTGCTAGCACGACGAGTAACGGCCCAGTCGATAGCTCTGGCCATATCGTCTATATGTATTAGAGGCCTCCAAGGAGTTCCGTCACTCAATATATCAATTACCCCACTAGATACTGCTCCCGCAACAAAATCATTTAAAACAAGATCCAGTCGTGTTCTAGCTGAAAATCCACAAGCGGTCGCAAATCTCAAACAAGTAATAGTAAAACTATCACCAGCCAGCTGCTCTAGACCTATCTCAGTATCAATCTTAGATTTCGCATAGGCCGTCAAAGGATTTAATTCATCGTTTTCTTTTTTTGGATATTTTGATGCCGCCCCATAAACGCTACAGCTGGATGCGAAAACATAACTCTTTACTCCTACTCTTTTAGCCGCACGAGCAATCTTCAAACTAGACTGACAATTTATTTCGTCTGTAACAACTGCAAATTTATCTCCCATAGGATCATTGCTTACGGCAGCAAGCTGAATAACAGCGTCAAAGCCAGCTAGATCAGAATCAGTTATTGCCCTTACATCTTTATAGATTTGACGGTCAAGAACAAGATCTGGGGACACTGGTACGCCAGTAAAGCAATGTGCAAAAAACCCCAAGTCCATTCCAACCAACTCTGAAGAGGGATATGCTACTCTGAGGGCTTTTAGTACTGCTGGTCCGATATACCCAAGATTTCCTGTCACTAAGATTTTCATTTTTTCTCCTTTTATTTTTAAATTAAGCTACAATTTCGATTCAACATACTTCCCAATCGCTAACGAAGCAGTTAACCCCGGCGACTCCATGCCATAGAGGGCGACATAACCATTTAGACCATGGTCAGACCCAAACTGAATAATGAAATCAGAGGCGGGCTCACCTCTCCGAACAACCTTAGGCCTAACGCCGACATAATCAGGAAGCAAATTATATTTATCCAAAGATGGATAATATTCTTTTATCGCTGCATAAAACATATCTCTGCGAGCCTCATCAACATTATATTCAGGACGCTCTACCCATTCTGTATCGGGCCCAAATTTTGCTCGCCCTGCTAAATCAAGAGTTAAGTGAATCCCAAGCCCAGCATCATTAGGTATCGGATAGATCAATTTCGAAAAGGGTGATTCACATCCAAGACTAAAATATGTGCCTTTGCAATATCGTGAAATTGGAATTGAATTTTTTTTAATTTTAGTGATCTTTTCGCTTAATCCTTGAGATGAAAATCCCGAGCTATTAATTACTTCCCTCGAAGTGATTTCTGTGACTTCATCACCTCCGACCACTAAGGAAAAACCATAATCAAGCTTAGTTATTTTAGTAACAGGACTTCTAAAAACTAAAATTCCACCTTGTCTTTCAATACAGCCCTGCAAAGACAGCATAAATCCGTGGCTGTCAACAACACCAGTTGATGGAGAAAATATTGCACTTCTAGCTCTCAAATTCATCTCTAAATCATTTAAGTCTTGTCCGGAGACTATTCTTAAATCAGATACCCCATTACGAATACCATTTTCATATATGGTCGGCAATATATTTTCTTGAGCCTCATTTGTGGCGACTATTAACTTGCCAAGCAGCTTAAAGTTAACATGATGAGACCGACAATGATTCACCAAAAGGGTTTTCCCTTCAACGCACAGACGCCTCTTAAGGCTCCCATGTGGGTAGTAGATCCCCGCGTGAATAACTTCACTATTTCGTGAACTAATACCAGTCCCGATTCCGTCCTCTTGCTCTACAACAAGAACTGAACGCCCGGAATTAGCCAAAGCATTAGCAACTGCTAGCCCAATTACGCCAGCCCCAATAACTATCGAGTCAAAATCAAATTGCATAGCTACCTATAAGAATCATTAGTATCGAGAGTAAAGATGAATGTCTGACTTTTATTTTCGGATTAAAAGATAGTATCCTGAAACTAAAATAGCGTAAGGTACAAAGAGTTTTAAAATCTACAAGCTTTAGCACTTTTCTCCAAAAACAGTTAACTGAATCTCGGACACCACAGATTCTATGCCAGCCGTTCCGTCTATTTCATTAAAATATGCTAACCTACCGAATTGTCGAGAAACGCGGGCATATTGTTCCATTATTTCCGTTTTAGTTAATTCAGGTTTCATATCATGTATAGATTTAGCATCCCTGAGCGGGAGAACCACTAGATCAGGCTTGGGTCCCAGCGCTAAGAAGATCGCGGGGATAAATCTAGGAAGCCGCTTGTATGCTCTCTGGTAAAGAAAGTCGTGGTAAGACCTCGCAAAAATCGTGACTGAACCAATATTTTTACGTAAAACAAAAACTCCAAGTAAGTGATCAATACCGTACCAAATTGCAAGAATAGAAGCCTTTAAAGGATGAAGCGGCTCTACCATTCCAGCATTCTTTTGTCCCTCCGGAAGTGCTTCTTTAGGCGCTCGCTGCAATATTGTTGATATGCTGGGTAGGATCCCAAACGAAAAATTCATCCTTCTCACAAGACTCTCGCTCCGTTGAGCTTCTGCAAGCTTATCTGCGACTGACGTTTTTCCACAGCCATCTGGACCGACAATAACAATATATTTTGAACTGGTCATATAATTAGTCATCATCCATATTTTTCAATATCAGTTCATCGGACTTTACATCAATTAAAAACTCATAAAAAGATCTCAACACGGCATATCGAAACCCAGCTCTCCCATCTATAAATCCCATGCGAAAGAAATATAAATACAGAAAAGCGATCAATGGACGCATCGGTAGTTTCATGAAGACTTTCTTTAAAAAGATACGCCTTAACCCAGGGTCTATCGAAAATAATGTTCCTTTTGTACCATTTGAGGTCGAAACTTTTTCCAGAGCCTCATTGGAGGAGTAGCGGTTGTGTCTTTCAACCCAAAATGCTAAACCTTTTGCGAAAGGATAATGCAATAGATGTGAAGACAACTTAATAGTTGGTAAGCTGCAATGATACTCTTCATTAATCTCGCGCTCCACATTGACGGAAGGTGCATGACACAGCCTGCCAAACCATGTTGGATAGCCAGAAGAACGCCTCAACCACCGGCCCATAAAAAAATCTTTGCGCCTCATATAAGCCATGCCAAACCGTAAGTTAGAAATATCGTTTAGGCTACCACTCAATTCTATGGCAAGCTCATCTGTTACCATTTCGTCTGCATCTAAAAACAAAATCCAATCGTTTTTCTTAGGCATTTCTTTAAGAGCATAATTCCTTTGACTTGCATAGCCGTCGAAACGTCTCTGATATACCTCAGCACCAGATTTTTCTGCTAAAGCGACCGTCAAATCGTCACTAAAACTATCCAACACAATAATCTGCGAAAAATAATTTATTGACGATTCTATTGCCCTTTCTATCACCTCTTGTTCATTCTTAGTAAGAATGATGACTGTAATAGGAAGTTTGCCAGTCATATTACAGTTCCCCATAAATTTCAGCATGTCTTTTTACAGCAGATTCCCAGCCAAATCTCTGAGATCTTACAAGCAACCTGTCACGCTCTTGTTTAGCAAGCGTATTATCGAATCCCTTTGCTATAACACGAAGATAATCATCTTTGGACCTAAGGTCGAATGCGTAATCTGTTTCACCGACTATTTCACCTAATGCCCCTCCCCGTGAAGCTAGGACCAGCGCTCCGCAGCGAGATGCTTCAAGGGCAGGCAGACCGAATCCTTCATAAATTGATGGAATAAGAAGAGCCTGGCAACTACTGTAAAGTCGTCGCAGAAGATTATTATCTACATTCGTTAGCTGACGTATCGCAGAAGAAGGCAACCCCAACTCTCTTGCATATCTCTTCTCTTTCTCAGAAAAACTACCTCCCCCCACCAGAATTAATGGGAGTGTCAACCCTTGATTGTAATTGGCTTGTAAAAACTTAAGAGCATAAGAAAAATTTTTACATGTGCCCCGGGCACCAACGAACAGGAAAAATGAGTTTGGCTTAAGTTCTTTATCATCAACCCTATGATGACCCAACCATGGATCAGGATAAAACTCTTCATCCACTCCGTTATACACCACTTCAACCTTTCCAGGATCCACAAAACTGTAGTGCTTTAGCAAATCATCTTTCGTAGTCTGTGAAATGACAATTATCTTATCAGCATTCAAGCAGGCTTCCTTCTTCATTCTTGCTAAAGCCCTGTCACGGAAGCTCTCAGGGAAAATTTCATTAATGAAATCGTGTATCGTAACTATATTTGATTTCGCATTTTTTGAGATTCGATAGTAACTGGAATGAAAAATATCAGCTTTTTGCCTCGCTTTCGCCACTCGCCTGAAGAAGGCAGGTGACCGCTCGTAAATAAGAGGATGTTTTAGCTCAAACTCCTGACGAAAGATATTCTTCCTTGCGCCATACCCCTCAAGAAAATTTATATCTAGGTTAGTTTTGTCTATACCTTGAATTATCTTAGACCAGACCTTACTCACTCCACCGATACGTTGCAATTCAAAGATAATATTATCGCAGATTATCATTTCTTAATCCCACACAATGAGACAGCTAAATCATTCCCTATGGAGGCAAGGAAGATCAAGGCTAATAAAGCGTCATTTAAATGATCTTCCCTGACACCAAATCTTTTTACAAAATTTTTGGTGGCCGCCTGATTGCCCCATGAAAAAACTGCACTCTTAAATTTTCGGTGCTTAGTACCAAGCCAGAAAGAGACTTCGTCAGTCATTATCGGTGCAAGCATATTAAAAGACTCCCAATCAACTATCGCTATATTTTTTGGACTGTCTTTCACCTCATTACTTACGAAGACATTCTCTGAACCTATATCACAATGCGCCGGGGAGGCCTCAAAACAAAAGTTGACATCTATATTCTTTAAATATTTTAATATGATGCTATTTGAAATTTTTGGCATAGTTGATTCAAACCAATACGTCTCATTAGGTTTCAATATTGTAGTGCCGTTTATCAAAGCCAAACTTTTAATTCGCTGTAGGATTTGGTCACCCATATTTTCTGTCTTATTCACCAGATTAAAATTAGAACTGAGGCCAGCGGTGGTTAAAACACTCATACTTTCTTCTTCATGAAAATTAATGACTTTAGGTATGATGATCGGAAGTTTTTGGCGCTTAAGATAGCTCAAGGCTTTATGCTCACTTTGTATTCCGATAGAAGCTTTATCGGTTAATCCAACCTTTGTAAATGATAAAATATCGCCATCTTTGGTAATCTCAAAAATGTATGCTCTTTGATTTTGGTTTATTTTGTGGAAGAGAAACGCATAATTTTTGTGTTTTTTGAGTCCAGATTTCGAAATCAATGAAGATGCACTCATACCAAGCCTTCGAGGTGTTCCTCCAACAAAAATTTGAAAGAGGCAGTTTATTATGAAGGCCATTTTTCTTTTAAAAGAGTAGGTCGGATAAATTCGAAACAGTACCTTTAGCGCAACAGTTCTGCTATCACCTAGGTAGGAAAAATCAAGGATATCTGCCAACCTCAATTTTTTTTTTGAGTTGTCGTCACTATCAAAAAACATAACTTTATCCCCCTGAATTTTAGATTAGAGCTTGCATCATTTAGGTTACATATCGCTGATAAATAATTAAGCTAGTTCTGACGTAAATTTTTAAGCTGTTAACAATGCGAGATTCAGATCCAATATTCGAACATATTTCTAAGATATCTGTGTGGGGATTTTTTAGGGTTATCCGGAACTGACGACATTGTATTCAATTAAAGACGCAAGTATTCCTCATAAGTTGAGGCTATGCCCGCTCTCAGGCTTATTTTTGACTGCCAACCAATGCTTTGAAGCTTGCTTACATCAACAACCTTCCTAGGCATGCCATCAGGTTTGCTTGTATCAAAGACAACGTTACCTTCGAAGCCCACAACATCCTTGATTAAATAGGCTAAATCCTTAATGGACAGATCCAAGCCAGTACCAATATTTACAATATCAGGCGAGGTGTAGTTCTCCATCAAGTAAACACACGCATCAGCCATATCGTCACAATGCAAAAATTCACGCATAGCGTTACCAGTGCCCCATATAGAAACACTTGCATCATTGCTTAGTTTGGCTTCATGAAACCTTTTGATTAGAGCTGCCACGACATGGCTATTTTTTTCAGTATATTTATCTCCGGGGCCATATAGATTAGCCGGCATTACTGAAATAAAATCACAACCATATTGCTTACTATAACCATCGACTAACATTAAGCCCGCTATCTTAGCAACGGCATACCACACATTGTGCTTATCTAACGATCCCGTGAGCAAAGATTTCTCAGTCATAGGCTGAGGGGCAAGTCTTGGATAGATACAAGATGACCCCAAAAAACATAGCTTTTTAACGCCGTGGATATAAGAAGCATGCACCACGTTATTTTGTATTGCCAGATTATTATATATAAACTCACCTGGTCTCTCGTAATTGGCATGAATGCCCCCAGCTGTCGCAGCGGCCAAATATACAACGTCAGGGCTATTTGAAATAAACCACTGAGACACCGCCTCTTGATTCGTTAAATCTAGTTCACTATGAGACGCTGTGAGTAATGTACATTTTTCTCCAGCCAAACGCCGTACTAGAGCCGACCCAGCTAATCCTGAATGACCGGCTACATATACCTTTTTACCTTCATGACTAAATACTGTATCCATATCACTAAAGCCCCACTCTTGCACGAGCAAAATCAAAAATTTTAGTAGCATCTGGTCGATCGCTACCGCCCTCTAAAAAGACCTGATCATCAATCTCACCCTCAAACATGGATTTAGACCCAATCTCACTGGCTAGAACGCCAAGGGTCACGTACCCTTTAGATCCAACCTCTAAGATTCCACAAGAGCTCAAGTTAGCTAGTATATGTTCGCAAGCCCAATCTAGCGGTGTAAACGCGTACTTCGTCTCACCTGACACAAAAACGTTTTCGTTCTTTATAATGTCTATTAGGGCGCCTTTGGTCATGGAGGGGTGGTATAACGGCCCCAGCCTAATGATCAGATCAGCCTTAGGGTTGAGCAATCCCTCTGCAGCGAGTTTATTTCGACCATAAACCGTGTCACGCTGCAGCCTAGCGGAAATAGAGCTTATTTGTATTAGCTTAGCCCCTTGGAAGTCAGTTTTTATTTGGTGTGTCTTCTCAACCGTTTCTTGGAAATCTGCAGTGCTATTATTTTTAGCCCAAAATCGCCCTGACGGCATGGCGCAATTAATCACACAATCAATCATTTCATTTCCGACAGCTAAATGATAATTATCCCTAGTGACTTGTATGCAATCAAATCCTTTTTCCTGAGTTTTTTGACTCATGACCTTACCCACAAAACCGTTCGAGCCAATAATCGCGATAGTTTTAGTCATTTTGAAACCACCGGCTTTGGAATTTCTCCAACTTGAACAATCGGAGGATCACAGTCATCCCATCGCTTGGAAAGTGACGCGACGATAGTTAATTCAGTTATTGAATATATTGTATGGACCACTCCTATTGGTATCCTTAAACACATCCCTTTAGACAGAATAAAGCTCCTTTCTGATTTAGGATTACTAGCTTCAGTTCTGTAGACAAACATCCCCTCTCCAGACGCTACCAAAGGATACTCCACGAAATGTGGATGATAATGTAGGCCGCGCACCATGCCCGCATGGAAATACACAATATTAAATTCATTTATCGCCTCTTCAGGAAAGTAGGTGCTAATAAATCCCCTGCCATCTCTGACTGTATCTAAATTAATTTCTGGCCTAATAATTTTTAGCCCAGTGACTTCGCACTCAAAGATTGGCTCTTTAAAAATATTACTCATTAGCCGAGAGCTCCATACTACTGTTTACTTTTTGTTGTTTAGCCTTACTCAAATCTGACATAACCATTTCCCGGCATAATTCCTGCACTGTAGTTTTAGGAGACCAACCGAGCACTGACTTTGCTAAACTGGCGTCACCTAAAAGAGTTTCAACCTCCGCTGGGCGATAGTATTTTTTGTCAATTTTTACAACTACGTCACCAATAGAAAAGCAATAATCATTGGGCGATTCTACATCTGAAATGATACCTACTTCATTAATGCCAGATCCACTAAAATCAACTGTCACACCAATAGATTTAAAAGACAGCCTTACGAAGTCTCTAACCGAAATTTGACGACCTGTTGCAATCACAAAATCTTTTGCTACATCTTGCTGCAACATTAACCACTGCATTTCAATGTAATCTTTAGCGTGCCCCCAATCTCGCAAAGAATCGAGATTTCCAAGATGCAGGCATGTTTGTGTACCAACAGCCATACCTGCTACTCCGCGTGTAATTTTTCGTGTCACAAAAGTTTCACCACGCCTTGGACTCTCATGATTAAACAAAACCCCATTACACGCGTAAATTCCATAAGCCTCGCGATAATTAATAGTTATCCAATATGAGTAAATTTTTGCGCAAGCATACGGGCTCCGGGGATAAAAAGGTGTCATTTCATTCTGGGGCGTCTCCTGAACCATCCCATATAGTTCTGATGTCGAAGCTTGATAAAACTTGCAGCTTTTCACTAGACCCGCAGCTCTTATCGCCTCAAGAATCCTTAGAGTACCTAATGCATCAACATTTGCTGTGTATTCTGGCATTTCAAAGCTCACAGCCACATGACTTTGCGCAGCAAGATTATAAATTTCATCTGGTCTTATCTTTGAGACGAGTCCCTGAATATTTATAGAATCAGTCAAGTCGCCATAATGGAGCTTAAATCGACCTTCCGAAGAGTGAGGGTCCTCATAAATATGATCTATTCTTTCAGTGTTTAAAGATGATGATCGACGCTTAACCCCATGTACCTCATATCCTTTTTCTAACAAGAACTCAGCCAAATAGGAGCCATCTTGACCCGTGATACCAGTAATTAATGCTTTTTTCCTCATATTAATTCTCTACGCCCCAATTTAAAATTTTATTAACTCCCTCTGGAGTAAAAGATTTACTTAGCGACCCTGCCATAAACATCATCGAATCGAACAATATCATCTTCGCCAAGGTAACTGCCAACCTGCACTTCGATCAACTCTAAAGGAATATCTCCTAAATTTTCTAGAGCATGAACGACTTCTTTTCCATGGTACGTCGATTCATTAACCCTAAGATCATGGGACTCATCACCATAATGAACCCTAGCCTGGCCCGAAACTACGACCCAATGCTCTGACCTGTGGTAATGCATTTGTACACTCAACTTGGCTCCTGGATTAACAGTGAGTCTTTTAACTTGGTAATTATTGCCATTATCGATAGAGTCATATTTACCCCATGGGCGGTAGACTTCTCTGTGATACTCCCACTCAGCTCTTGATTCGGACTTTAACTGTTGCGCAACACTTTTTACATCCTGAACGCTATCCTTGTGAGCCACAACCAGTACATCTTTGGTCGATATAATCACTAAGTCATCTACACCAATCGCGGCAACTAATTTTCCATCAGTTCTTATATAGGAGTTATTTGATTCATGAAGTATGACATCGCCGTATGTTGCGTTGCCATTGCCGTCTTTTTGACTAATATCCCATAGGGATAACCAAGACCCGATATCAGTCCAACCCGCATCCATCGGAACAACAACGGCATCATCCGTCTTTTCCATAACAGCATAATCAATAGACTCACTTGGGCATGCACTGAAGGCTGCTTTATTGACCCTCAAAAAATCATTATCTGTTGAGGTACCCACCATCGATAACTGGCAAACCTGATAAATATCTGGGCGATGCTTTTTAAGCTCTTCTAGGTAACGGCTAGCCTTAAACAGGAACATACCACTGTTCCAGAAGTAGTCACCTGATTCGAGGTACTCTTTTGCAATTGCAATAGAGGGTTTTTCGACAAACGTATCGACAGCAAAACCGGGACACTGAGGTTCGCCCTTCTTTATATAGCCATAACCTGTATTCGGCTCATGGGCTACGATACCGAAGGTGACGAGCTTGCCAGCTTCTGCCAAGGGGACTGCACTGCTTACAGTCTTGGTGAAGGCCGCTTCATCTTGAATCACATGGTCAGCCGCTAGAACCAGCAACAAAGGATCCTCACCCTCGGGCGTTGAAAGTGCGGCAAGTGCAATTGCCGGCGCAGTATTTCTGCCAACGGGTTCCAGAATAATGGAACCCAGCTTATCAATTTCGCGAAGCTGCTCAGCCACAAAGAAGCGGTGCTCCTCATTACATATTGTGACTGAGGACTGGATATCCAAACTATCAAGCCGCTTAAACGTAGCCTGCAGCATGGTGTCGTCACCATGGAGGGCTAAAAATTGCTTAGGGTGTGCGGCTCGAGATAGAGGCCAAAGGCGCGTACCTGAACCACCCGCCATAATCACGGCTTTAATCATCTGTATCTCCTATCTTATTCAATAGCCAGCTCGCATAGTTGCGTATGTAAGGATGGAATTTTTCATCACTAGATACCACTCCCAGATCAAACCACTTAAAGTCACCATGCTGATCATCTAAGGTTATTTCAGGTTCAGATTGAAACCCTGCATAGTGAGGTAGGTTCACATAATGAGTTGATGTGTTTTGATCAAGGGCACTATTGTTATAAAAATGATCCCACATACCCATCAAAGCAAAATCCTCTACCGCGATGCCACTTAACCCTAATTCCACCTCAACAATCCTAAGCAACGCATGCTGCCAGGTTTCATTTTTATGGATTCGCCCGCCCGGGGTAAACCATATTCCTTTTAGCGGCTCATTACGTCGCTTACCGAGGAGGATTTGACCATTACAGATCAAGCACAGATCGATAGACACTAAAGGTGTATTTTCTATAACGGTCTTGAAAGTGTTTGCATCTAACATTGAATCTTCTTTTTTTATAGACTCCAGAAACTCCGAAAACTACCCTTTAAAATACGATAAGAGCTATTATCGATTACCAAGACCTATTCACTAAAACCAAATAGATCCTAAGCAAGGATTATTCTTTTTTGTAATCCTCTTCGAGAATACCTTTTTCTTTTAGGGTTTTTGTTAACTTTTCTAATCGAACAAAGGCGACTAAACCCATCATCCCGAAAACGAAACCCACGATGCCCAGACTCTCCACGACCAGCTCCTTTTCGCTTTAGACAAGACTAATCCTTGCCTATTTCTTTCTTTACTTTGAGCTTATTCAAACTTACCTTTTTCTTGAGTTAGCTTTATACCTTACCCGCTGCTTTCTTGGCTTTTAGTTTGTCCAAGCTCAACTTTTCTTTTGCACTCATAATGTAAGCTGCAATAGCTAGCAGTAATATGCCAGAGGCTTCGAAAATAATATTGATAGGCTCGAGTCCTTTTGTTTGCAAAACAATCATTCGCGTAAGTGCTGTAATTGCAATAATAATGGGAAGGGTCACGGGAATTCGGTGATCCTTATAAAATATCGCCACCATGCCAAGGACCTCGGCATAGATAAATAACAGGAACAAATCACTCAAATTAACTGTCATAACATCAACAATACGAGCAACCTCGATTAATGCAGCGCCGATAGTCGCTAAGGAAATGACTAACAATATGCCTTGCTCGCCAAACCAAATTAACATTTGAATTAAATTTTTGTCTTTCAGCATAATTGATATCCTTTATTATTTTTAAGATTAGGGATTTTAAATTTACTCTACCGTCACTGACTTTGCCAAGTTTCTTGGCTGATCCACATCAGTCCCCTTCACCAATGCCACATAGTAAGACAAAAACTGTAACGGGATAATAAACAGTATGGGTGCAATTAAGTGATTAGCATGGGCCATATTCACCACATCTAAACCGGGTGCTGATTCAAAATGATCATCGCTATCGGCAAATACATACATCACAGATCCACGCGCCCTTACCTCTTCGATATTGGACTTTAGCTTATCTAGCAAAACATTATCAGGGGCAACCACTACCACTGGCATATCGGCATCTATAAGCGCTAGCGGGCCGTGTTTTAGCTCACCTGCGGCATAGGCTTCGGCATGAATATAGGAAATCTCTTTAAGCTTTAGCGCCCCTTCCATAGCAACAGGATACTGATCACCACGGCCTAAAAATAGCGCATGCTGTTTGTCAGCAAACTGCTCGGCAAGCGCTTTAATCGGCTGCTCTAGGCTAAAGGCACGCTCCATCTGTGCTGGAAGAGCATTTAATGCTTGGCCCGCTTCTTCGCAAAATTCTTGGTTAATATTTTTGGCCTCACACAGGGCTTTTGAGAGCAATAACATGGCCGCCAGCTGAACGGTAAAGGCTTTGGTTGAGGCCACACCTATCTCTGGACCGGCCTTCATCAGATAGACCAGGTCAGATTCTCTTACCAAGCTGGAGGTTTCTACATTACAGATGGTTAATGAGGTTGAATAGCCTAATGATTTGGCTAATCTAAGGGCAGCTAAAGTATCGGCCGTCTCACCCGACTGTGAGAGGGTAACTAATAATGAGTCTTTATGTACAAAGGATTCTCTGTATCTAAACTCTGAGGCAATCTCTACACTGCAACTAATGCCTACAGTTTGCTCTATCCAGTAGCGGGCTACCATACCGGCATTATAGCTGGTACCACAGGCAACTATCTGAACATGCTTTATATCTTTAAACAGCTCTAGCGAGCCATTACCAAATGCATCGTCTGCTACATTACCATCAATAATTCGGTCTTGTAATGTTCTGCGAATGGCTTCTGGTTGCTCAAAAATCTCCTTGAGCATATAGTGCTTATAGCCTGCCTTACCACTGGCTTCGGCTGTAATATCTGACTCTTCAATGGCGCGCCTAACCGGCTCCCCCAAGGCATCAATAATACTGACTGCATCTCTAGTGATTTGTGCTACATCGCCCTCTTCTAGAACGGCAAAACGACGAGTAACCGGCAAAAGAGCTAATTGATCAGAGGCGACAAAGTGCTCACCTAAGCCATAGCCAATCACTAAAGGACTACCTGAGCGTGCTACCACAAGTTCATTGGGTGACTGACTATCACTTACTACCATGCCATAGGCGCCTACTAGCTGTTTAGTGGCGGCAAATACGGTTGATCTTAGATCTTTATAATCTGTCGAAAGCTTATGAATCAGATGTACAATCACTTCGGTATCTGTATCTGAGTTAAAGGTATAACCCTCAGCGATTAATGACTCACGGAGCCCTTGATGATTTTCAATAATACCGTTGTGTACTACTGAGAAGCGGCTACCCGACTGATGCGGATGGGCATTGCGCTCTGAGGGAGCACCATGGGTAGCCCAGCGGGTATGAGCAATACCTGTTGTACCATTGGGCGCATGCTTATCGACGGCTTGCGCTAATAAATCGACTTTACCCTGACGCTTAATACAGGTTGTTTTACCTTCTCGATTAAGCACGGCAAGTCCGGCAGAATCATAACCTCTGTATTCAAGACGCTTTAGACCTTCAATTAAAATTTCTGTAATCGGTCGCTCTGCAACCGCACCTACAATTCCGCACATAGTGACTGGCTTCTTTAATTTGTTTCTTTTGGTTGATTCTATTTAAGTTGCTTTATCAGACTTTTTTTATCTGATTTTGTTCAATTTTTATGGCCTAGCTTGCCTTTAGCTTTTTAAAGTCAGCTGCTTCTAATCTTGGCCCAAAACGTTCAACCACCATTGCCGCAGCTTTATTGGCTAGTTGTGCCGCCCATTGATAGTCTTTGCCTGCAGTAATTGCGTATAAAAAAGTTCCTGCAAACATATCCCCCGCCCCATTGGTATCTATGGCTTTGGCTTTTTCTGCTGGGACTTTAAATAAAACTTGCCCATCAAAAACTAACGCACCATTGGCGCCATCGGTAATAGCAAAGGTTTTTGTGTAGGCCTTTAACTTTTCTGCCGCAGCTTCAGTACTGTCTGTATTAGTAAAGGCCAGCGCCTCATCTTTATTACAAAAAATTAAATCGACGCCTTCACCGATAATGCGGTGTAAATTGTTTGAGAATATTTGAGCAACAAAAGGATCTGAAAGGCTTATAGCCACTTTAACGCCATGCTGCTTGGCATTATCTACGGCTGCTTTTACAACGTTGGTGCGCCTATCATCCGTTTGCAAATAGCCTTCAATATAAAACCACTCAGAACTTACTAGAGCATTGTGATCAATCTCATCCACTGAAAATGAGTCACTAACACCCAAATAGGTATTCATGGTGCGCTCAGCATCATCGGTGATCATCACCAGGCATTTACCCGTTACACCCAAGTTCGCTTTTGCAGAATAGAATGTAACATTAGCCTGTGCTAAATCATGGGCAAATAGCACTCCATCAGCATCATCAGCTACCTTGCCGCCAAAACAAGCTTTAGCCCCCAAATGAGATGCAGCAACAACGGAGTTACAGGCTGAACCGCCACTTTGACGCTGCAACTTTGCTTGTTGGTTATTCAAGGCTGTTAGTACTTCTGCTTGCCGTGACTGATCAACCAAAGTCATTATGCCCTTCTCAATAGCTTGATTATGCAAAAAAGTATTTGATACAGAAACTTCAGTATCAACTAGCGCGGCACCAATGGCATAAATGTGATTAGTCATCATAAAGTTTTTGGCGCCATCTTATTGCAATATAAATAGATCAAAAGTTTTCTACTTCCGTTTTTAACTGTTCTATTTCGTACTTTAACTGCTGATACTCAGTTTCTTTGCGGATTAAATAACGCCTTGTAATATTAGTTTTTTCGGCCATTCCAGCGGGAGTCAAAAGATACATATAACCCATTTTATTATCTGAGCGCCTAAAATTATCTAACTTAACCCAACCCACTTTAACTAGTGAGTTTATTAAATAATGAGTCTTACCAAGGCTTACGCCTAGCTCTTTAGCAAGCTGACGCTGAGTGATACTAGGATTTTTCTCTAGAAACTTAAGCAGCTTTAGCTCAAGCTCTTGTTTGGATAAAGTGATCAATATTATTTCTTATAGTTACAGTGAAAAATACTTGGGCAGGCTACCGCAGGGAGTGTACATTATCCCTAGCCTTTATATTTCTATACTTACCTTACAACCTAGTTATTATAGTACTGTTCACAAATTGAACAAACTATTTTATTCTTAATATTATCTCAAAATAATCCACTTATGTAACTAGTACTTTAGTACTAGAAATTAAGTAACAGATGACTATAAATATAGGGATAGGTAGATAAAGAAAGAGAAAGACATATATATATTGACGAATTACAGTAAAATTTACATTGTCTTATGCATGAAGTTAGATGGCAGTTGTTTTTTGGACGCGACTTAATTTTAAGTACACTAGCAAATAAATAGCGACCTGTCCGCAAAAAACCCAACCCCAATTCTTGTCAGTAGCCGAGAGAAGGTTCCAGTGAAGGCCGATAAAGGCCAGCCCTGTACTAGAACCGGCAATTAACAGACCTGTCAAAGAATTAGCTGCGACCCGCGACCTGCTATTTACCTTTAGTCGCTCATGAATATAATTATGTAGGTGATAATTATCCGGCTTAAACATTGAACGCCCTGCTATCTTTCGCCGGGCCATTGAAATAATAACCTCTAAACAGGGGTAACACATCATCACCGCAGCAAATTCAATTCCAATGTAACCTGCATTCACAGAATGGAAGCCCGCTAGCACCAATGCTGCACCAAGGCCATAGGCCCCAGCATCACCCAAGAATAAGCGCCCAGAAATGACATTGAATAATAGAAAAACACCGGTAACTATACTTAGAATTTCCCATACAAGTGCCCCTATTACCGAGCTATAAATTAATGCGGCAATAAAAACTATCCCTGGCACTAGGCCGTTGGCACCATCGGCCATATTAATCGCATTAATAAAACCAACACTAAAAACTACAGCGATAGTCCAACCCAAAATAGGCTGTGACATAATCATATCGATAATTTCATAACCAGTTTTGTTAGGTATTACCTCAGGCCAAATAATTAGGGTCAGCCCAAAAAAAAGACCTAGCATCATCAAGCGCAGTTGAGGCGATAGCAGATCGTTATCTATATCCTCCACCAATCCAAGCAGACTACTTGACAGGAAGGCCATCCAAGCCCATAGTTGAATCCCCAAGGGCCCAGCATTATCAAAATCATGGCCTGAAACGAATTTAAACATAAGAAAACATAAACATAGACCAATAATAACCGCACCCCCCAGGCGAGAGGCATTGACCTGGGATATACCATGCTTTTCATGATCTTCTTTGGCGTAGCGTTGGCGCGTCACCCATTGCATAACCAACATACCAACCAAGCCAGCGACTCCAAACAAAAAAGCAGCCAACATCATCATTATGAAAAGCTTACCTAGCTCTCTGTCTGATAATATTAATTTCAAAATAAGGCCCTTATTAAGAGTTATTTATTTGTGCATTATTATTAAACCAATAATACCTTAACAATACCAAACATATTGATAGTATTGCGCCCAAAAGCATCCCCAGCACGACGATTAGCGCCCGCTTAGGCTGTGATTTCTCTTCCGGCAACATAACTTCACCAACAACTGTAAAAGCATATTCTGGGCTTGCCTCTACCAGCATTTTACTCTTTATTTGTTCTTCGATTAAAGTAAAAAATATTTCCCGCATTTCTACAACAGAGGTTGTAGTTATTTGTTCTTTCAAGTACTTAATATTTTTTTCAATGCGCTCCAGCTTTCTCTCTTGAAGATACAAATTTATCGCCAAAATATAGTTTTCAACCCATTGTTTTGCCATATAGGGTGAAAAATACTCAATACTCAATGTTACTAATCCTGTTTTTTTATCCTCAGAGACTGAGAGCATATCCTCTGAAAAAACCTTATAGGCTTCCCAGCTACTTGGGTTGGCCTCTCTTCCCGGTGGCGGCGTTCTGGTCCATCGCCTAGTCTGTGTATCAAATATATTTTTGTCAATCACCAAGCGCTTGGCATCTATATCCCAACTTTTTGCCGCCATAATTTCAACAACTATGCCTGACTGTTTGATAAACTGCTCAATAAAGCTTCTAGACTGCATCACCTCAAGAGCAATGCGTGTATCTTCATCTTGGCCGTCACCGAGACTGATCCCTGCCAATGAAGCCAGACCACCAAACTGACTCAATGCCGATGAAATACTACCAGTATTCTGTTGTGCTGGCGCCAAAAGAGTGGTTGCTTGATATTGATTGGGGGTAATTAAGGCATAAACTAACGAAACCGAAGTAAAGGTTAGGCTTATTAGAAGTATTAAAAGCCTCGAAGACCAAAGGACTGAGAACAACTCTCTTAAGTCAATTTCGTCGTCATAAGGTTGAATAGCTTGATTTTGAATTATTTTTTGCATAGCACCTCCATGTGCAAACTGCTTGTCGCTATAACTAGAAACTAATTAAGATCCATTTATATATAGTAGGTATATCCATAAAAAAGTGGATGCCTGTTATTAAGACCTCACAGACAGGAACTAGTCTTCTGCTTTATATTCATAATTATAGTACCCATAATCATAATAGTAGCTACTGGCTTTTTTCTCTACTGCATTAAATACAATACCTTTGATGTCCACACCTGCTAAATCAAAACGATGATTGGCAGCAATTACCTCTTTAAGAGAGCAGGACTCAAATCGCGCCACCATTAATGAAGTGCCGCAGTAGGCGCCAACAATTGATGCATCAGTTACCGCCAAAATGGGGGGGGTATCAAAAATAATTAAATCATAGCCTGATGCAAGGTCTGTTATCAAAGACTGGAACTGGGCGCTCATTAACAATTCAGATGGGTTTGTTGGAATCGCTCCTCGAGTTAAAAGGTCTAAGCCTTTCACAATGGTTGATTTAACCGCCTGCTTGGCATCTAACGTCCCGGCCAAAATCTCTGATAGCCCTTGATCTGGATCAAAACCAAAGCGTTTATGCAGGTAGCCTTTACGCATATCAGCATCAATTACTAAAACACGCTGACCGGTTTGAGCTATAACGGCTCCCAAATTAGAAGATACAAAGGATTTACCTACTCCAGGACTAGCACTACTCATCATAACCACGTGATTTTCCGCATCTAGCATGGAAAAATGCAAGGAGGTTCTAAGGCTACGCAGAGCTTCAATGGATAGGTCTGCTGGATGATCATGAGCTAATAGTGATTGATGTGATTTTGGCTTTTTCGGATTTTTTCGCTCTTTGTAGCGCTTTAAAAATTCTTTTGGCTCTTTGTAGGAATCTTCATTTTCAGAATGAGGAATTGTGGCATGAACCATAATACCGTTATCAGTGAATACCTTCGGGTCTGAAACACCTGCTTTTAAAAAATGCTGCAGAGCAACAATAATCACTCCAAGCATTCCACCTAAAAGTAAAGACAGAACCAAGATAAGGCCTTTTTTGGGTGCAACTGTATACGGCATAACTTCGGCTTTATCCAAAATGCGCACATTACCTACAGTGCTTGCTTTAAGAATTGAGAGCTCTTGACGTTTATTTTGCAAAGCTAAAAAGATTGCCTGATTGACTTCAAAATTACGCTTAAGGCGAAGTATTCTTTTTTGCGTATCAGGCAATGCCTCTAATTTTCGACCAAGCTTTTCCCGCTGACTTAACAGATTACTTTGCTGACGCTTAAAGGATATATAGTTAGGGTGCTGTGGCGTAAAGCGTCGAGATATATCCGCTTCATTTATAGCCATGGTGCTTATATCCGCCTCAATCTGCACTAGGCTATCTAATGCTGCCTGCGCTTCTAAGGACAAGTCTACTGAAGTACGCTCACTACGATAGTCATTAAGCGCTTCTTCTGAGTCAATTAATTCTTGCTGAATTCGTGGGATTTGCTGATCTAAAAAGTCTAAACTATTTTCTGCTTCAGCCGCCATGCGCTGAACATTTTGCAAATAATAATTTGCAGATACTGAGTCCACAATTTTAGCTATTTGATAGGCGCTAGAACCTTCTAGGGATATCTCAATAATGCCTGTATCTTTGCCCTTTTCAGAAACACCAATCTGCTTTTGTAAATTTAAAACCTTAGTCAGGCGACCGGATTTAATAAGAGTAAATTCAGCGCCCTGTTCGGCATATAGCTCCAGCACTCTGATATCTACTTTGTTATCATCACTGGAAACCGTTTCACCCAAAGCGCCTTTGACTAAAAGACGATCCTCATACCATAAACTAAATTGCTTATTACCCTCTGCAATAAGGGTTAGCTTTTGACCAAACAAATAATCCGGTACCGAAAGCTCGGCAATATCAACCACCTCACCACCCACCGCATAACCAGATAGACCAAAAGGCGCTGAAGACAACTGATAGGGTACGGCACCCCTAGCCTTTAACTTACCAAAAATAGGCGTATAAATAGGTTCAATATCAACCGTAAGGCCCAATTCATCCACTACTCGACCCAATACCAGTCGCGACTTGATCACATGCAATTCAGTAGCAGAGGAGCTTTCTGTGGCAAAAATATCAGCCATGTCGCTTAAGCCGGGAACCCCAGGTGCATTATCTTCAACCTGAATAAGACCATTAGCCTTAAAAATAGGGGTCGCTAAAAGCACATAAAACAAGGCTAACGAAAAGGCTATCGCCATTACGCCAGCAATAATATATCGACCATCAAGAAACATAGCAATCAAGTGACGTAGATCTATTTCATCACTGTGTTGTTGATAGGCAATGCTTGTATTGGGTTGATTTTTAGGCATTTGCTTAGACATATTATTTTTAAATCCTGATTCATAAAAGCGGGCAATAGGCCCACAAAAAATAAAACTTTTTTTAGTTACATTTAATCGTTAATTGTTCGATCAATTTCATAAAGCCCGCGAATTGTTGGAATAAATTGCGCAACAACTCTATTCCAGCGCGCTATTGGCGCTGAAGTTACATAGACAATATCTAAGGGCTGTAATTCAAACTGCGTACTTAGCACCAACATACTACCTGTGGATGCGTCAAGCTGATAAACGTCAACCAACTTATCCTCCGCCTGACTGGCGCGTAAAACGAATATACCTTTGGCACTTGCTGAAGCTTCATTAACACCTCCCGCGTTATTTAATGCCTCTGCTAAGGTCAAACCACTGCGATCAATTCGTTGAGTTTCAGCTTTGATAACGTCACCCATCACAAATACTTTTAGACCGTCATTTCTTGGCACATGGACGATATCACTGGGGCCAAGCAATCTGTTTTGGCTCATATCACCCTGCTGATAAAGAGCATACAAATCTAATACTTCCTTATTTGAAACACCCTCGCCTTCAGTTGTTAACACAACCGAGCGCCAGTCTGCATCAGGGGACATTCCACCACAGGCATTTAATGCATCGAGTAATGTTAGAGGTACATTGGTAATCGGAATATTGGCTGGCTGCGCTACTGCGCCCGAGACAAATACTTTTTGCGATCTGTATGCCGCAACTGAAACATCAATTTGAGGGGCCTCAATATACTCACCTAACTTTTGGGTGATAAGGTCTCTAATTTGTGTCACGTGTTTACCTTCAACTGGCACTTTTCCCACATAGGGATAGAAAATCGTACCATCAGGATGAACCACATTACCAGTCTCCCCTGCAGATCGGAACTGGCCCGCAGGGATAGTAAGTTCAGGATGATCCCAAACTGTAATATTAAGCACATCACCCACGCCAACTTTGTAGGTATATTGGCTTATTTTTTGCTGAAGAGCGGAATCATACTGCGCCTCAGATTGTTTATTTTTGATTTTAATTTCCTTGATAAGCGCCGCGGAAATAGGTACAAGGTCGACAGCTAGATTTTGACCATCACTGTGATTGCTGAATTGTGAGGTACTGATATGGGTGCCAGGAACAATAGAACAACCACTCAAAAGAAATAAGCCAGTCAAGAGAATAAAACTAATAGGGCTTTTAATAGCACTGGTAATTTTTAACATTTTTATTTTTTTCCTCATAACTGCACTATTTTTTTGAATTTTAACTTAATAATGAATGACAAAAGTGAATTGTTTAGAATAGGTTTAAATTTTTCTTTATTCTAACATCTAAAGCTTTATTAGAAACTAAATTTGTTAAATACCTAGACCCCATGACCAATAGTAAGTAGGCGTGCCAGTTTTACTTACCACCTAATTTGTCACTCCAGAGTTTACAAGCTGATTCAATTTGTTTAAATACCAGTGCAAAAGCTTCTGAGCTTTTACGATAAGGATCATTTATTTCGAGATTATCTAACCATTTACCCAATAGCATCACCTTGCCAGAGGCTGCGGGATATTCTTTCATTAAGCGTTGTTGTTGAAACACTTCCATCACTAAAATTAGATCTGCTTCCTGAACCATCTGATCAGTTAGTTGACGAGAAATATGGTTATCAGAACTATAGCCATGAGCCTGCAGCTCCTTTACGGCACTTGCATCGATAGGCTTGTCTGCTAGCGCTTTTATACCAGCTGATGAAATATTTAAAAGGGGAGAATGTGCCTGTAATACCTTCTCTGCGCTTGGACTTCTGCAGATATTACCAATACAAACAACCAGTATTTTTTTAAAAATGACCCAACCTCACAAATTAAAACCAATCAAATCAGTATTAACGAAAAACATAATGAAAGCATATATAATATTATATCTTCTATTGGATTAACTTAGAGCCAATAAGACCATACAGGATAATTTCATTGGATAAAATACTCCGATTGTCGTCTAACTCTTTCACTGGAACCGCAGCAATTACCAGCACCGAAGTAAAAAACAGTACTGGTAAGGCCAACAAAAATTTTGACATTTTGAACATGATTTCCTCTTACAACTCCACATAATCTAAATTAAAGCTTCGCTGCCATAACTTAATTATTTGCAAATACTAGTAAAACTGTTAATTAAGTCTTAAAGAGACTCTTCTTAATCTACAGTCCAATTAAAATATGCATCCTTCAATCTTAATTTATTCGATTCTAAATAGATTATACTAAGTCGGTCATAATTTAACAGTGTTTTAGTTAAATTAGTCCCATAAGGGGCCATTTTTGCTCGGCCCGGGACCAAACAATTACAACCACTATCGGAATTCACCATAGTGCTGAGTGCAAATTTTACATTCTCTGAACCCTTAATCTGAAGATCCGTTGGCGTCATATCCTTTCTAAAACCAAAAGGAACTGTGACACCAAATCCAATTAAGGTATGGTCAGTGTCTTGAACGAAAAATCTTGCCTGTGTATCTGCAAAGTTAAAAGCAAGTTCTGCTCTAGCACCCCTGTCTTGATACCAAAATTGGCCGGCTTCTATATTGATCATCAAATCTAGATCATCAAAGTAGTATCTATACTTTCCAACACCCACCTCCCTAGTCAGTTCATCAAAAACAGTGCTTTCATAATAACCGCCGCTTAACGAAAATCTATGGGCTCCCTTTCGACTTTGCCAGGTTAACTCACCAAAAATTCCCTTAAACTCTTGTTGATAAGTGCCTTTAAAATGACCAAAGCCAACTGAAGAATAAATATTTAACGGTAATTGAAAAGCCTGAGTTAAGGCTACATTAGTCCAGCGTGATGGAAGACTCCAACGATAAAATGTGCGTCCGCGCTCAAAATCTTCCGACTGTTTTAGTTGGTGATCATAGTCACCCAGCAATGTAGCGCCGGGCCATAGCGGTATTTCAACTGAACTTCGCAATGCAAGGGAATAATCAAATACCCCTAACTCTGTTCCTGCAAAGGATTGATAGGCCGGTGATAAACTAATTCGCGGCACGCCAAAGGGAGAGGCACTGCCGCCAACCCATAACATCTTATGGATTTGCTGATCTTTTGGCTTTCTTGAGGTAAGTACCGGAAAAGCACCTTCTTCGGTAAAAAACGCTTTTAACGCCGACAAAGATGTCTCAAATCTAAATGTAGGTACGCCATATTTTGAAAGCGTTATATCTAAAACCGATGTTTCTTCGGGCATATATTTGGTTGCTAAGCCCATAACAACACCTAAGGCATCTATATCATTACGATTAAACACTGAATTTTCAAAGCGAATTACCAAACGCTGGTTATCTTTGCCCACCCAGACCGATTCAAAACCTTGTTTGGTCAGAACCCTTTTAAGCCTACCCAACCGGTCAACTAACCAGTCATCCTTGGACTCAATTTGAGTTGGCAATCGCTTTACAATGGTTTTGTATTCTCCAGGTGAATCTGAAAACAGCCAAGGTAATCGATTAGCTATACTTTTTTCTAAAGGTTTAGCTGACTCTAGAGAGAAATTAGTCGACGAATAAAGAGAGGTTCTAACACCAACACTAAAATAGGTTGTCTCTTTTTTATCATCAATATTTGAATTTAATAAAGCCGAACTATATATCTGAGTATGTCCGCCCAACCAATGACTTGGCGTGCGAACTTTTACACCATAGTGATTATTTGCACCATCATGCTCAGCAATGGCTGTAAGCCATGGATAGGGCTGATACTCTATTCCGCCAAAGCCACCCTCATAGCGGCGCAAGGTTTGCTCCTGCTTTTGAACGCCACTCCCCAGTGTCAGCCTAACTTGACCCAACTGTTTTGAAACTGAACCATAAAGTGCCCGCTGGGCACCTGTCTCCCCGCCCAGATCAATCGCACCTATGGATAGATCAAACCAGCTATCTGGTATAAAAGTGGGTGAGTACTTAACATTAGCAATCAGGTCTGAACTCAAATCAAGATCATAACCCATATTACTCATACCAATTTCAACACCTGGAAAAGGGCTTAGGGCAAAACTATAGGCGTTGCCTTTAAAGGGGGAGTCACCCTCACTTACTTGCCTCCTATAGCCAGCATGGTCCACCATATTCGAATGTAAAAAGTTAAACTCTCCATAATCCAAAGTGGTGCCTGTAGGCACAAAAAAGAGGCCGGAAGTGCCAAGATAGTTAAGATCATTAATCATCAAACGTTCATTAGCTGTAGTTTGATTAATAAAAAATAAGCTAATAACACTATTGATAATAGCTGCTTGAAAAAAAGCTTGCCTTGAACTGAAAATAGAAATTTTCTTTAACATGGGATTTTCATATTTTAAACCAAAAAAAGGGGTGGAAGTACCACCCCTCTTCAAAACTCAAGTTGATTTATTTAACTTGATCCTGTGCCTGTTAATCCAGTGGCCTGTTCACATATGGTTTCAACATCAAAGGATTCATTAATCCCATCTGGAACAACCGTTGTGGTCTGACTTCCGAACTTACTGGTTTTTATAGTAACCAAATAAGAACTCAGTGATTGATCCATCTGATCTAAAGTATAGACCCCCGACCCATCGGAAGTTTCAAACGCTGTTAGCGTCGCAGATGTTGCGTCTTTACGGTAAGTCACCACGGCATTTCCCAGAGCCGAATAGACCAAACTATTATTACTACACACTTGATTTACCGATAAAGTTTCATCCACAGTTTGCACTGGATTTGCCAACGCCAAGGGAATACTGTTACCACAGATGGGGGTACCATCTGTAGATTCATACCAAACATTTCCAATATAATCTTCTATTGTTACTTGATATGAGGCATTAGTATCATTCACAAACCCTGAAGCCTTTGCATCTACTGCGCTAATGGTCACTGAGTCAGAACTCACCGATACTGTCTTTTCAATATCATCCGAAGATATAATTAACTGTAGACCTGATGCTGGTACTTCATCACCACTTAGGCTGAAAGTAACTGGGCTATTACAGGCTGTAACTTTTTCTGCTAGAGCAAAAATAGTTAAGTGGTCTACTAGAAGGTTAGCAGGATATAACCCATTCTCGAGTTCACCAACAACGGCTTCATTATCTTCAGTTGTCCAAACTAATGTATCGCTATCAAATGAACGAACTGTAAATACATCCGTTGCCTGCACATTTTCCCCAGAGGCTAGCTTAGTGTTTTCAGGAAGGTTAATAGTAATAGTAATTTCCTCACTAAACTTTTTGATTTTAGTTCCATCTTCAGAGGTCATATTAATTTCTGCGACACCAACTGGCACAAGCACTTCATCAATGTCTTCATCATTGTTGAGACCCTCTGGGATCAATGAAGCAATAGATACAGGCTCTTCAGGAGCATCACCAATAGCAATCTGCTGAGACTTACCAATAAAGGTATAATTTGATTCAGAGCTGGTTCCTATAACATTTATATCTGCGTAACCATATGAACCCTCTGAGATATCGAAGGTGACAGTTGCTAATTCCTGAGTAGTAGAGCCGGGGAATGAGGCATCAGGCTCTACAGAAAATACTAAATCATGACTTTGGCCACTAAACCCGCTAAATGCGGGAGGGGTGCTGCTAGTGCTAAAGTTAATTGCCGATGAGCCAGAGGCACCCTCAGCGATATCAAAGACGAAAGTGGCTAATTCAACCGGGCCTGAACCTGGCCACCCGCCAGCGAAGGCTGCCCAGTTTACGTTAAACATTCTATCTGTCTCAGCGTCAGCGTCAGCATTTGATGCATCAGCTTGTTCTGCCGCACCAATAACAAGAGCGTCATATTCATTCACTTGGGACTGTGAAAGTGTCAATATAGAGCTATCAAAGTGCACGCCCAAACCAATACCAGTGGAACTAGTGTTGTCTGCATTGTAACTAATCACAACCGTTTCTTGGGTGCCATCCTCTGATTTGGTGCTTGATGACACGTAAACCATTTGTGTATCAGCCACTAATTCAGGGATAGACACAGATGAAACGGCAGTTCCAGAGGAAGATGAATCTGAAGACCAACTAAAGTTTAATAATTGATCCGTTGCAAGATCAGAATCAGTGTCATCAGAATCATCACTCTGCGTGCCGCCTTGTACCGAGTCTGGAAAAACATTTGAGATACTGGCAACACCCAAAACATCACTATCATAATTCACACTGAATCCAACACCTGTAGTTTCAGGGTTATCCGATAAATACGAAAACGTTACGCTTACCGAATCACCATCCTCTGCTAATTGACTATCTGAAATATATACTTGCTGAGTAGAAGGGGCTGATTCAGGCGGGTCAATCTCTGTAACTGAAGACACCTGTGGTACTATATAACTAACTTCAACACTCAATGATGTGACATCGACTGCATTACCCTGGTCGTCTTGCAAAATAACCGATTCTTGGACGGTAATCCCAGCCGAACCTTGGGCCGAATCAATACCATCGGTAGCATCAGTTGAGACTGCAATCACTGTTGTAACTTCGGACCCACCAATAGAAAATTCTTCTTCTTCTACTGTAATCGTATCATCATCTTCCTCAAGCATATTTACCTGTAGAGATACAATTTTATCACTGGCATTAAAATTTACTACGGCAATCTTTTCGTAATACCCATCTGCGGAAACTACAGCTTTAAAAGTTGTAATATCATTATCAGTGGTAACTTGAAATACGCCATCAGCCGCATTGATTGTGTCAATGTTATCACCATCCGTGTTTAAAATATTAGTCGCTAATTCCGAACCCTCAAAAAACCGCAAAGTTGCATTTTCAATAATATTACCAGAAAGTTGGTCCACAATAGACCCACTGATAATAACATTTAGTGGGGGCGGTGGAGGTGGGGGCAGCTCTCCGCCACCCGAATCATATGAGGAATCAGAGCAGGCTCCAATTAACAAAAGTGAACCTACAACAAGGCTTATAAGCGCAAAACGCATGACTGTTACTCCCTAGAGTGAAGTGATTCGGAAGTCCGACCACTTAAAATTTTATTTTTTGAACCATTTCTTAGAATAAAAGCAAGTGTCTGAAAGTTTTTTGTGCTTTCTGCTAGGTATACTTATATGCATAATAAACGGCCTATACCCTTACTATACAATGCTTTTTTAATTTATCCAAGACTTTAAGTTGATTGACCTACCATTGAATATTTAGCCTAAAGCCCATGACGTTGAGAATAGGATTTTTATTATTTAGATTTAGTAGTATTTTTTAGGAAAAAATTTTTGGTTTATGATGAAAAATAACTAGTCAATCCATCAATCCATCAATCCATCAATGAATTTAGCAAGTCAAAAAGTATTTGTTATAGATTTTTTATTGCAGCCGCTCCAAGAGATAATTGATAGATAATTCGTGTAACCTCGCTCCATAAGGATAATGATGACTGTCGATCCATATCCATAGGCACAACCACAGTATCACCTGGCTCTATTTTAAAATTTCCCCATCTTGGCCAGCCTGAGTGTTTTGGAATGCGCACCGAGCCATTAACTTTTACAACATAAATTCTAGTTTTATCTGCACTTGGCTTAATACCGCCTGCCAACTCAAGGTAGTCATCAATCCGTAATTTATCATTATATTGGTGCGCTGATGGCCAGGGTACCTCGCCCATCACAGCTACTTCTTGGCGTAACTCTGGAATGACTAGGTAATCGCCATCCCTCAATGCAATATCAGGTACTTTACCTTGAATAATAGCCTCCAAATCAATCACTAAACGTCCAAGCGCCTTTTCCTTGTCTAACTGACTCAAGATTTTTTGCTCGCTCTCTTTAGTGACACTTTTTCCATCTTTAAGATTGATCGACGCAAGATCTGATTGAAGCTGATCACGCAAAATCTCTATTTTCTGAATCTCGCGCTGCCGAAGTGTTTCACGAGTAAAAATAGCTGCCGCCACATGAGCCGTGTTGGTTAATCCACCCGCCCGCGCAATAACACTTGATAGGGTTTCATTTTCAAGAATACTATAATCTCCAGGCAATAAAACCTCACCTTCAATTTTTACGGTCATTATCTCTCTATAATCGGCTAGTGCTCTTATATTAATTTGATCGTAAGGGTTGAGCTTAATATCAGCCTGCTCTCCCGACAAAATAGAAGACAAATTTATTGTCTGATGAGATACGACCACTTTTTTTCGGTCAGAAAAATCAGAACGAGTAAGCTCGATGGACTGATTATAGGCCTGTTCTTTCATACCTCCAGAGAATGCAATTAACTGAGTAAGACTCATATTTTCAGTCATTGGATAACTGCCTGGCGATTGAACTGCCCCAGAAATAGTGACTATCTTAGCAACTTCGCCGATTCGCGACTGTTGCTTTAACAACATCACTAATTCACCTAAACTTTCAGCACGAGTCTCCTCTTGAGCGCCGAATACAACTAATTCATCTCTGGGCTGTAAAGAATAATTCAAAGGGCTTTCAGGGTTAGATAATATATCCATCAATGGTATAAAAAGTGTCGTTATAGCCCCCGAAGGTTTGAGCTCACGACGCAATAGAGCAAAATTTAAATCTGTGTTGGGCATTAAGTGATTACTACTGGGGATTAAATCTGTCACCCTTAGATTCTGTTTCCATAAAGATTCTCCAGGGTGATAAACATTGCCCGAAAGGGTAACCACATTGTTTGACGCATCTGCCACAGCATCAACTACCAGTAAATCACCATTTTTTAACTTAGTATCGCGTCCTTTGTTTGTTTTAAGATCAATATCTACAACTGTCATAAAACCTAAATTATCGACCCGCTTTATTCTGGCTTTTGCTTGAAATGCCTTGGGTAAAAGTCCACCAGATAATTCAATTAATTTTCCCACCGTCGGCTTTTTCTTTATTTCATAAATAGCCGGCCTTCTAATCTGCCCATCAATACTGGCTGTCTGCCCAATTGTAGGGATAAAAATTGTATCGCCCGCCTGAAGTCTAATATCACCTGAACGATCACCATTGAGGAGAAGATCATAGAGATCAAAAACAGCCTGTATTTTCCCGTCACGCTTTATTTGAATATTTCTCAATGAAGCTATTTCAGAAACACCACCGCTAAGATAAAGCACATTAGTGATCGTCGATAATGAGGGTACGGTATATCGGCCGGGCTTGTAGGCTTCCCCAAAAACAAAAACTTGTATCGATCGCAAAGCACCAAGACTGACACTAACTTTTACACCAATATATTCTTCTGCCACTTTGCGATTAATTAGCTTTTTCACGTCCGAAAAATTCATTCCAGCCACACCAATTGGACCTATTTTGGGGAAACTTATAGACCCATCTCTTAGAATATTTTGTTCGAAATAATCATTGACCTTGCCATAGAACTGAATGTTTAACTGATCACCCGGCCCTAATAAATAGTCAGGCTCTATAGGAGCATGAGTATTGGGCTGAAATGTAGCCGGCTCACCAGCAAATAGATCATAACCAAATAGTTTTAGCGGGGTATTTTCAGACTGATCAGGCTGATCAAGAAGATTTTCACCCTTTTCCTGGTTAGCATTTGTATTTTGGGGGTTTTCTTGTGCATTATTTGTTGCTTCAAGTGATCGCTCAGGTATTTCAATTTCCTCTATTTGCTCACCTGATAAAGAAAATTGATTTAGGCTTTTACATAGTTTTTCAACATCATAACCAGCTTGCTTTGCCATGTTGGCAATCATTGGGTCAACTTTTTGCTTACAAAAAAGTTTTGCCTCTTCAAGCGCTTGATTAAGATCTATATTAGCTTGTGCACCTTGACTGGCAAGAGCACTGTGACCTTGTATAAACTGTATAAAAAGCAGTGAAGTAATAATAAAAATGGCGAAGACTTTATTCTTCATAACTAGTCCTTGTTTAGATATCCCTACATCTATGTATAGACCAGTATGCCGAACTTTGCTTGGTTAATTTAAATTACTCTTACAGTGCCCTTATCCGAACGACTTAAGCTAGCAAGAGGGAGAACTGCTCTAACTTTTTGACTTAGAATGGTAATTAGAACAATAGCTCTAGAATCACCATCAATTTGTGAAAATATTGCATTAAGACCACGAAATGGCCCCTCAAGAATCTGTAACTGATCGCCTTCTTCAGGTAAATCAGTAATCACACTGTCATTATTTTGATCAACGCGGTCTTTTAGCTGCGCAATTAACTGATCAGGCACAGCTGAGGGCTTATTACCAAAAGTAATAATTCTATTAACACCACGGGTATAGTTTACCGAGAGTGCAGAAACATTATCCTGATCAAACTGCACAAATAGATAATTGGGAAACAGCACCTCTTTAGACAATTTACGCTTACCACGGCTAAGCCTTTCCACAAAAACCTTAGGACAAAAAGCATTAACCCCCTGCATTTCGAGGTTTTCAACTGCCCTATCTTCCTGTTTCGGCTTTGTTTGTACTAAAAACCAACCATTCACAATGATGACTCTTTTATTTAACCATGGGTAATTTACACTGATTCTATCAAAGCTAAAAGTGCATTTTGGTTTTCTTGCAAAATCTGCTTATCACCACGGGACTCGATATTGAGTCTAATAACCGGTTCAGTATTACTCATCCGCAAGTTAAAACGCCACTCTGGGAACTCCATCGATACACCATCGGTTGTATCAATTACCAATGCCTGACTCTCATACTTTTTGGTCACAGTAGCAATTACTTGATTTGCATCAGACACCTTGCGATTAATTTCACCCGGTGAAGGGTAAGCCTCAACCATTTTTTTCACTAATTCAGACAGCGGATTGCCTGTTTTGCTAACTAGTTCCAACACCAACAACCAGGGAATCATACCGCTATCACAATAAAAGAAGTCTCTAAAGTAATGGTGAGCACTCATTTCACCCCCATATACTGCATCTTCAGAGCGCATACGTTCTTTAATAAAGGCATGACCAGTTTTTGATTGGATAGCCTCACCGCCGCCACGTTTAGCCACATCAATTGTATTCCATGTTAAGCGCGGATCATGGACAATTTTAGCTCCCGGATTTTTATTTAAAAACGCCTCAGCTAAAAGGCCGACTATGTAGTAGCCCTCAATAAAATTACCCTTTTCATCAACCAGAAAACAGCGATCAAAATCACCATCCCATGCAATACCCATATCGGCTTTATGCTCAAGCACGGCATTAATGGTTGGCGCGCGATTTTCATGCAAAATAGGATTGGGAATCCCGTTTGGAAAGTTACCATCCTGTTGATTAAATATTTTCACAATCTCAACGGGTACACCCATGGCTTTAAAGCGCTCTTCAATAGCATCTACAACATGCCCCGCGGCTCCATTACCGGCATTCATAACCAATTTAAGCGGCTTAATCGAGGCTAGGTCAATATAGTCCATCAGATGATCGAGATATGGCTCTAGTATGGAGACCTGTTTAATGCTGCCTCTGGCACTTTCATCAACTGCAGGAAAATCGTTTTCTTCAGCCATTGCTTTTATCTTTAATAAGCCAGTATCCGAGCTAATGGGTTTAGAGTTTTCTCTTACCGGCTTCATTCCATTGTAATCAAGTGGATTATGGCTAGCAGTGACCTCAATACCTCCGTCAGTTTCCAGGTAAGACGTCGCAAAATAGACTTCTTCTGTTCCAACCACACCAATATCAATTACATCGGCACCTGTATCGCGAATACCATTGGCTAGAGCCTGTTTAAGCTCCTCACTAGTCAATCGCACATCACCACCTAATACTACCTTTTTTGGCTGTAAAAACTCAGCAAAGGCTCGCCCAATTCTGTAGGCAATTTCTTCATTGAGTTCGGTTCCAAGCTGGCCTCGGATATCGTAAGCTTTGAAACAAGTTAAGTCAGACATTGTGTAGCTTTCTCCAAATCAGTATAGGGCGCCACGTGGGCGACATTAATTAACACCTGCCCAACCACTTTGGAATGCCGCTTTTACAACAGCTGATTAAAGTGCGAGGCTTTTATGGCGCAGAATTATACCTAATCTGTACTGTTTGTCCTTTGATTTTTAGCCTAATCAAAACTGATTCTATCTCTATTAGCCTCAATTTTAGCCACTCCTACCCCAGAAACTGCTTTTAATTGGTCAAAGTCCTGGTATGGGCCTTGCTGCTGCCTTCTTAAAACTATTCGCTGGGCTATCGCGACCCCTATTCCTTTTAAATTTTTTGCAATTTCTTCAGCGGACGCAGAATTTATTAAGACTACTTTATTGACTTTTACGTCAGTGGCACTCTTGTTAGGGTTAAGCTTAGGCTTAGGCTTAGACTTAGACTTAGACTTGGTGACTTGATCACTAAAGGGTTGAATCTTTGTAGATGTTAATTCATCAACTTCAGCGGTCTGCATTACTCCTTTTAACAGGGCTAAAATAAATATTATGGCGAGGATTACTAAGAGTATACATCGCTGACTAGCAGTTACATTCATACTGTTCTCCTTAACAGAATTTTAAATAATTTCCTTATTAATTATGGCAAGGATCAAGGCTAATACAGCACTAAAAGCATCGACTAGTTCACAAAAAACAACTAATTTGCATATTTTATTAACCTAAACTCACTGCAACAGTTCAAAAAGTAAAATCACAACACAATCGATTAAAATAACCATAGCAAATATCAGTTTTAACGGTGATTTTTTAACTATTTTTTGACTACTAGATTGGCATACACTGTGTTCGAGATGTTTGGCAAATTTTACCCCATAACGCCCACCCAAAATGACACCTGGTACTGTGAAAACAAGTAATTCCCATGGAATTCCCCCAAGGCTCATATGAAAGAGAAAACCAGCCATTGAACTCACCGCTAAAACGGCAACCCCGGTTCCAATCGCTATATCGAGGCTTATTCTGTAAAAAAATAACAAATACAAAGCAACCACTTCGCCAACACCAATGGCTGTCCAGCCTGTAATCAATCCTCCTACAAGTGCTGACAGCCAAAAGCCAACCAATTGATAGTTTAATTTGAAATTAACTAAATTCTTTTCATTAGGCAGCTTTAGTTTCATCTCTACCAGTAGAGCGATAAAAACACCTAAGGAAACAACTGCGAACAGGGGTTTTATATAACTTGAAGGAAATACCCACACATAAGTGGCCAACCAAACACCGAAAACACTGGCAATGGACGCTAAAATAAAGGCAGGTTTGTCTATATAACGCCGACCCCAAGTTAGCGCGCCGGATGTCATTCCAAAAGCTTGGGTAGCAATACTTAGTTTTAGTGCTGCAATTGGCGCTAATTTGTAGATAAAAATAAACAGTGGCATGAACAAAAAGCCACCTCCTATAGCTGTGGCATTTGCCACTGAGGCGGCGAAGAATGCCGCAAGGGTTAATAATATTTTAGTCCCGAACAAGATTTGTCCTAATACAGCAATAACCCCTAATATAGCTAACAGCTTAAAACCTACTGGAACAGTAAAAAGCCATCTTAATATTCTGGTTTTCAAACTATTTGCTCCTGCAATGGGTTCTATCATAGGTTTATATATTAATTTCAATTTTTATGCATTAACTTGACCAAAAATATCCAATTGAATCATTAAATATAATGGCGATTATTGACTAAAAAACACTTACAAAGAAAATAGTAAACCACGACTTCCTTGCACCACTTAAGGGAACATCGCTAACCACCGCAACATCGTTTGTCGTGACAGGAATATCAGGTTCAATATAAGCCTTGGAAGTCGGAAAAATACATACTAGCTTTAAGCTCAGAGTGATTTTAAAGCAAAAAAAACCGAGCTAAAAGCTCGGCTTTTTTGTATTAACTCTAACGATTAGTTAATGTCAAAAGTTAGAGTAAATAGATC
>JAQWIR010000023.1 GCA_029248755.1 Porticoccaceae bacterium | reverse complement strand
TTCGCCGCTATTGGCGGCTCGGTCTAAACTTGCAGTAGCAAGTTTATCGAACCTTAGGAGGTTCTCTCCTCATTCGTTCGGCCAATAAAAAACCCCGCCTTTTTGGGCGGGGTTTCTATATATGGCGCACTCGGGAGGATTCGAACCTCCGACCGCTCGGTTCGTAGCCGAGTACTCTATCCAGCTGAGCTACGAGTGCGTGTAGGTCTCATTTCTGAGGTCGCGTACTATAGGTGAGGGCGAGGATTGAGTCAATATAAACCCTGCATTCTCAAGTATTTTTATAGTGTTTTTTTAGTTTTGGTTACGCGGTTGGTGCTTCTGCGATAAATACAGCTCTTATTGGTGCTGGATGGCCTTCGATAGTTTTATTGGAATCCTCTGGATCTAAAAATGTTTCCAGTGAATCAAAGGTCATCCAATCGGTAGAGCGTTGTTCTTCAGTGGTGGTTTTACATTGGTCAACAAGGCGTGGGTTACGTAGGCCAATTTTTTTCATCCAACTAATCAGTGTATCAGCAGCGGGTAAAAACCAAACATTGGGCATTTTCCCATACCGCCCTTGAGGTAGTAGTGATTCACCCTCTTTGCCCTCGATAATCAAGGTTTCTAGTACCAGCTGGCCACCATTTCTTAGTAATTCTTTTAGCTCTAAAAGATGATCCATTGGTGAGCGGCGGTGATACAAAATACCCATAGAAAATACCGTATCAAAGGCTTTTAGTTTTTTCGGCATTTGCTCAATGCCAAATGGAAGTACATCGACTGGATGCTCTTCGCCAGCAAAATGTTTTATCGCATAAAATTGAAATACAGATTTGGGTGATGGGTCTATGCCTATAACTCTGGCGGCACCTTCTCCCAATATACGCCAGCAATGATAACCATTGCCGCAACCAACATCTAAAACTAGTCGATCTTTTAGCGGTTCTATATGGGGTAATACTCGCTCCCATTTCCAGTCAGAACGCCACTCAGTGTCTATATTTAGTCCATAGAGATTAAACGGACCCTTGCGCCAAGGATGCAGATCCATCAGTGTAGCTTGAAGCTGAAGTCTCCTCCCTTTATCCATTAAACCAGGGTCACCAATAGTAACTGACTGACTAAAATCCATAGTGAGCGGGTCAATCTCGGGTAATCGCTCGAGGCTTTGCTGCCAGCTTGGCATATCACCCCAGCGCTCAATGCGAAGCTGTTCATTAATTTGCTGGGCGATATCTGCATGCCAAACTGAAAGTGGTGATTTAGGCAGCCAATTGATTAGAGACTGGTATTTTTGGGATGGATCGTTCATATTGGTACTCTACGTGTAAGCAGCGATTATAATTGATTTTTGCTCTTAATATAAAAATTACTGCAATAATTTGGATAGATTTATGGATAGTGACCGTTTAGATGCCCTTGAGGAAAAGCTGGCTTATTTAGAGGCTAGCAATGCTGAGCTTAGCGATGAAATTTTTCGGCAGCAACAAGAAATATCAGCGCTTACCAAGGCCCACCATCAGGCTATGCAACGTTTACAAAGCCTTGAGGATACTGAAGCAGAAGCGATCGCCGGTCAGGGTGGTTCTATTGCTATGGATAAGCCGCCACATTACTAGTTAGCTGATTTTGGAGTCATTTATGTTTGAATTAGATCAATCCCTTAAAGCTAATATTGATAGTGTTTTTGCAGAGCAACAGTGTTATTCATTACGTTTAAGAACATCGACTTGTGAACAGCGATTAGCGGCTTTATCAAATTTTGAGAGGGTATTTAAAGCTTCTTTTGATAAAATTTATAAAGCCGCTGCTGAAGATTTTTCTAAACCCGAGTCTGAAGTTGATACGGGTGAAATATTATCGGTACTTTCAGAGTTAAAGCATGTGCGTAAAAATCTAAAACGCTGGATGAAACCCATATCTGTTAGAGCGACTGCGGCAATGTTGGGCACTCAATCAAAAATTTTATCGGAGCCAAAAGGCGTCACTCTTATTATTTCTCCTTGGAATTATCCGTTTAATTTGAGTTTTGGCCCTATGATCTGGTCAATTGCGGCTGGTAATACTGTTATTTTAAAACCCTCTGAAATGACACCGGCAATGTCTGCGGTCATCGAAGATATCATTAAACAGGCTTTTGATCCTAAGCAGGTTTGTGTTTTTCAAGGCGATGCTAGTGTTTCTGGTTATTTAACCGCCAAAGCGTTTAATCATATTTATTTTACTGGCAGTCCGGCTATTGGCAGGCTTGTTATGGCTGCAGCCGCTAAAAATCTAGCTTCTGTTACCCTTGAACTCGGCGGTAAAAGTCCAGTTGTTATCGATCAAACTGCAGATCTTGATAAGGCGGCAAAATCTATTTGTTTTGGTAAGTTTGCCAATAATGGTCAAACCTGTATTGCGCCAGATTATATCTATGTCCATAGCAATGTTAGAGATGACTTTATTTGTGCGATGAAAAAAGCGATTGAAAAGCTTTATGGCGAGTCTTCGACTATCTCTAATAATCCTGATTATTGTCGCGTGGTTAATAACTTGCACTTTCAACGAGTTAAATCACTGCTTGACGATGCTGTAGAGGAGGGTGCAAGTGTTTTAATGGGTGGTCAAACCATTGAGGATCAGTGTTTTATTGCGCCAACATTAATGGCTAATATCAATCCTGATTCTGACATTATGCATCAGGAAATTTTTGGCCCATTACTTCCAATTTTCGAGTTCTTAGATATTGGAACGGTTATTGGCGAAATCAATAATAATCCTAAGCCATTAGCCTTGTATGTATTTTCCTCGGACGATCGACTTGTTAATAAGGTAATTAACGAAACCAGCGCTGGCGATAGTGCAATTAATGCAACAGTAATTCATGTGTTACATCAAAACCTTCCTTTTGGTGGTGTTAACAACAGTGGTATGGGTAAATCAGGAGGTATCTGGGGGTTTCAGGCGTTTTCTCATCAGCGCAGTGTTGTTAAAGATAAACTGGGCTTAAGTGCAATGCTAAGTCCGCCATACACGGCAAAAGTCAAACGCCTGATTAAAAGTGCGCTTAAGTTCTTATCATAGTGATTTACTTGATGGCGATTAATGAGCCAAAGTTATAACACTGAAACCATGGGCTTGCTGATTTAAACCCACAGTCTTTTAGTCGCTGAATATGCATTGTTAGCGTTTCTGGCATAAGTACCTTATCAATAGCATCGCGCTTTTGGCTTATTTCTAAGTCACTGTAGCCCTGATCTCGCTTAAACTGGTGATGTAACTCAGTGAGTAATTGATTGAGTGATTGGGGTTCGAAATGCAGTTTTTCGGAAATAATTAAACAGCCATTGGGGTTTAACCCTTTGTAAATAGAACTAATTAACTCTGAACGACGATCTAGGGGAACAAACTGTAAGGTAAAATTTAGAACTACCAGAGAGGCGTTGGTAATTTCAATATCACAGATATCATTTTTAACAAGTTTAGTTTCAGTTTTTGCAGGCTGAGATTGTAAAATAGTTTCAAGCTTATCTAGCATTGCTTGTGAATTATCAACCGCAAATATAGTGGCATTTCGCGCGTCTATTCGCTCCCTAATGGCCAGGGTTGATGCGCCCAAAGAACAACCCAAATCATAGCAGTGACTATTTCCCTTAACAAAGCGATCAGCTAACTCGCCAGTATGATTAATAATGGTTTGATAGCCGGGCACAGAACGCTGAATCATATCCGGAAAGATATCGACCACCGAGCGATCAAAGACAAATTTTGGGACTTTCCCCAAAGGCCGTGCAAATAAATTATCTCGGTTTAAATCAGTCATATTAATTAATAATTTGTAACCCAGTGGACTCTGCTAAATCAGTACTTGTAATAACCGCTGTTTGCGCCTTATCAGGACTCAAGTATTGGTCTGCAACTCTTTTAAGGTCTGCTTCGTTAACTTTAAGAATACGCTGTCTAAATTCAGTTTGAGTCTGCTTATTACGACCATTGATTTCGCTGTAAAATGCCTGAATTGCCTCGCCAGCAGGGGAGCTAGGTTTATCCATACTGCCAATAACACCTAATATGGCCTCTTCAATTTTATCCCCACCAATGGGTTGACTAAGGATCCATTTAATTGATTGATCAAAGTCTTCAAGGGTGCCTTCAATTCTGGGGTCACGATAAGAAAAGAAACGAAATGCTCCCGACTGACTATCTTGTGATGCGCCAGCACCATAGGCACCGCCTTGTTCGCGAATAGCGCGATGCAAAAACCCATTGCGCAATATCCCACCCAATAATGTCAGCGCGGCTGAGTCGGGGTGACTGCCGGCAACGGTCGGAAATGCCTTAGCGCAGAAACTGACCTGTGTTGATGCGGTCCAGCAGTGGTTGACTGTAGATAATTGAGGGGCGTAATCAATTAGATTATCTGCTTGCAATGGGTGCTTGTCACTGGCTAGTGTTGAGGTCATTGTGTGTCTAAATTCATCAAGACGTTGTTTTTCGGATACCAAGAGAAACTGACGCGGTTGATTGAGCACTATTTGATGAATGGTTTTTAATTGCTCAGCGAGATTTTGCAGCTCAGCATCTGATGAAATTGCTTGATTAAGTATTTTCAGCAGCCCCAGACTTGTCATGCCATTCCAGCGCTGTTTAATGTGCGCATAGGGAGACATACCGCTACTGGCCGCCATCATCGCAAGCACATGACCATTACTAACAACTGATGATTCTTTATGGGCTAGAATCTGTGCGATTAACTCTTTTAATCGTTCTAATTCGTCAAATCGAGCTAAAGTAAAGGATTCCTGCATCAATTCACTCATAGCCATTTGGTTACTGGCTAAACCCTTACACGCTAGGCTGATATTGCCATGAAGTTTGGATAATTCTTGGCGATGGGTGCAAACAGAAGCAGAAGCGGAGTAAGAACCGACAACACTGGAGTGCCAAAGTTGTGTCTCTTGGTAATTGCGATCTCCAACGCCCATTTCAGTGACACAGGTGCTATAGAGAGGTAAAAGGTCAAATTGCTCTGACGTAAACTCTGGCATTGGCATAATTAACTGCTGATAGACCAAGCCATTAGTTCCAGCCCCATAGCTAGTCAATGGTAGCGGTTGGATCTGGCGATGGCTAGGTTGAGAAAAATTAATGTCTTCCGGAATATCCTCGAGATCAACTTTGGGAAGAATATCTAAATCTTCTTCCATTTCTTGTCGCTCTTTTAGTGCAGATGCCGAATCTACGATAGCCTGCCTTTGCTCATCACTTAGAGAAGAATTAATGGCAGACAAGCGCTCTTTTTCTGCCTGGTCTTTTATATTGGCCAGCTGTGCATCTGGTTTCAAAACTAAGCGAATACGATGTTTGTTGTCTAACAGAAGCTCTCGCGCCAATGATTTGATGTAGTTTGGATCAAGAATATCTTGTTTAAGTTTTTCAAGCACTGGGTCAAGATCAAGTAATGACACTGGATCACCGCGATGAGTTGCGCTAGTAAGGGAGGTCAAAATTAGACTTAGGCCATAGGGGTAAGAACCGCCCGTGATTTCACGTTGAGACAGCTCTAATTGATGAAGACTGGCAGCTACTTGTTCATAGGGTAAACCAGTTTCAGCAACCTGTTCAATAAGCTCTAAAATCATAGCTTCAACTGCATCCGCTTGTTCGGGATTTGATCCTTCAATACCACAGGAAAAACAAAGTTCTAATTGAGAGTCCTCAAGACCACACATGGGGGAAGGGGCAGTTCCCAAATCGGTTGTTTCAAGAACATTTTGCAATGGCGAGCCGCTATTATCCATTAAAACACTGGCCAATAAGCGTGCCCGCATGGTGTCTTCAAGGCTGGTACTGTTGCCTAAAAGCCATGCTATAACAATATGCGTTTTATTCGCTGTATCAGAATTGTTTTGCTCTGGATCGAAGGCATAGGACTCTTCGAAATACTGGGGTTCTAAATAGCGCTTCTCGTCTGTCACAGCTATATGATGATCCAAGGCTTCAAATCTATGCAATGCTTGTTGCTCAAATCTTTGTTGGTGTTCTATGGCAGCAATATCACCAAAGGTTATGAAAATGGCATTACTTGGATGGTAATGGGTTTTATAAAATTGGGTAAATTGATCGTAAGTAAGATCTGGAATATTGGCCGGCTCGCCACCACTATTGTAGTGGTAGGTATTAGTGGGGTAGAGATGCTTGCTCATGGTTTGCCATAGGGTCGAGTTTATCGAGCTCATAGCGCCTTTCATTTCATTAAATACCACGCCCTTGTAGGTAAGTTCTGAACTGCTGTCATCTGCCGTGGAAAACTCCAATCTATGACCCTCCTGAGCAAAATCTAATGGGTCGAGTCGAGCAAAAAATACCGCATCCAAATACACTTCAAGTAGGTTGTTAAAGTCTTTTTTATTCTGGCTAGCAAAAGGATAAGCGGTCCAATCTGAGCTAGTAAAAGCATTCATAAAAGTATTGAGAGAGCGCCTAATCATCATGAAAAATGGATCCCGTACAGGAAATTTTTCACTGCCACATAGTGCGGTGTGTTCGAGAATATGGGCTACCCCTGTTGAATCCATAGGCACTGTTCGCAAAGCGACTAAAAATACATTTTCAGTATTTTCTGCGGCAAGATGAATATGTTGTGCACCAGTTTTTTTGTGGCGATATTCTTCAAACTGAATTTTAAGTGAGGGAATTGGTTGGACGCGTATAAGCTCAAAAGCACTGTGAACATCTGGGTTCATAAAATTTGTAATCTCTTGCAAGGATGTGAATGGGCGTTATTTTACGCTAAACAAACAGTTTAAACATTATTGTTATTTATTTGTCGATATTCAATGGGAGTCATTCCCTCCCAGCGTTTAAATGCGCGGTAAAAAGTGCTAGGTTCGGAAAATCCTGTAAGGTAAACAATTTCCGCAATTGATTCATCGGTTTGACTCAGAAGTTGTTTTGACAAGGATTTTCGATAGTGATTAATAATTCGCTGTAAACTTGTACCGGCTAAATTTAGTTGGTGGCGAAGTTGACGTGGACTGATATCAAGATGTTGTGAAATTATTTCTAAACTAATATCACCCGTCTCCAAAAGAGCACCTACTTGATTGCGTACCTCAAGGATTAAGTCACGCTTTTCCAGTTGTTGCATATGCTGATCGGCACTTTGCATATGTATTGATAAAAGCTCAGGCTCAGCATAGGGTGATCTGTAACTTAGTATTTTAGGCTCAAAGTAAAGTTTGAACTGCTTGTTATTAAATTCTACAGGGCATTGAAATACCCGCTCATATTCTTTGATATTTGTTTTTGCAGTGTGGGTAAAACAAATTCTTGTGGGCTTAAATTTATCATCACTAACTGATTGTAAAAATCTAATCAAACTAACCACCATCGCCTCTGCTAGGTGGGGCGTTAGGTATTGATGTTCTGAAAAATAATTGGTTAAAAACGGCTTGGGTGAGTCAGTAACCTGACCATGCATGGCGTCACTTATCAGACGCTGATAACTTAATACTCGTTTTAAACCATCGCCAAAAGTAGTACTACTCAATAAAAGGTATTCAAGAATTTGCCCCTTATACACAGGCATATTTTCGCCCAGATGCAATCCAATACAGGGATCTCCTGAAAGCTCTACAGCGGCTTTCCAAAAAAGGGGTTGAGCGGAAAATTGGGTGCGCAGGTTTGGCTTATACAGCTGCGCTGGATCTAGCCCACAGCGCCGCAACACTTCGTCTGCATCAACATTAAGATTAATTAAGCCTTGGTAGGCCATGCGTACTAGGGTGCCTGAATCCGTTAAAGCTGCCATACCGCCATTTCTCCATTAAATATACCACCATCATACCTAATTGACTCAAATGACAAAATGATTTTTTTTAATGCCAATGTGGCAGGTAAAGTAAAGGAACAGAATAACAGTCATGAATCAGATAAGTAACAAATCACAGTCTCCGCTTCACAGTGTAACTCCTTTGCATTTAGAAGAGTCCCCCAGTATGGCTCTTCTACTTGCAAAGGCCTCTTTTAAAGGCGGCAACTATAAGGTTGGCGACCCATTGCCGCCTTTAACGGCTCACTGGGATAAGTTGCAGGTAAATGTTGATCATTTAGAGCGTTATAAGCAAATTTGTGGCTTTGATAGGCATCAACTACCTGCAACCTATCTTTGGGTGCGTGCTTTCCCCCTTATTATGACTTTGCTTGTATCTAAGCAGTTTCCCCTAAAGGCCATGGGTCAAGTCCATTTGCGCAATCAAATTTCAGTCCATAGCCCGTTAAATATTAATAAAACATTTAGTATCACAGCAGCCATAGACCATTCCAAGCTTTCCTCAAAGGGGTTGGAGTGGTCTATGCAAATTTCAGTGATTTCGGACGGACAGATTGTTTGGTCTTGCCTTTCGACTTTTTTGTATCGATGTAAGACCGGTATAGAGCGAGAGCCTAAGTCAATCACTCAGCCAAAGGGTGAGTGCTCTGATAGCTGGCAACTACCCAGTGATTTAGGTCGTCGTTACAGCACTATTTCTGGGGATTACAATCCGATTCATCTGAGTGCCCTGAGCGCTAAACTATTTGGTTTTAAACGAGCTATTGCTCATGGAATGTGGAGTAAAGCACGTTGTTTAGCGGCTCTAACTCCCTCATTACCAGAGGCTGGGTACAGCGTTGATGTCAATTTTTTAAAACCAGTATTTTTACCCTCTAAGGTAAGCTTCTATTCCGCCAAAGCCGATAGTCAACAACAATTTTCGTTGTTTAGTTCATCGGGTGATCAAATGCATTTACAAGGTTCTATTTCATAGGAAAAAACATGTCAGCTTTTAAAGTACCCGTTAACGATTATCTGTTTCTATTTAATGACGTGATAGATATGCAACAAAATTATCAGAACGTCAAAGGTGGTGATCAAGCAACACCAGATATGATAGAAGCAATCTTTACCGAGGGTGCTAAATTCTGTGAAAATGAGCTGTCGCCACTCTATCAGACCGGTGATGACGGCTGTATTTGGAATCAAGGTGAGGTGACTACACCGGCCGGTTTTAAACAGGCGTATCAAAAATACATCGAGGCCGGTTGGCCATCACTTACGGGTAGCCCAGATCTTGGTGGTCAGGGGTTACCCCCCTCTGTGAGCTCAGCATTTAATGAAATGTTAAACACTGCAAACTGGGCTTGGGCAATGTACCCGGGACTCAGCGAAGGGGCGGTAGCGACAATAGAAGATCATGGCACGGAAGAACAAAAACAAGTCTATCTTTCAAAACTAATAAGCGGCGTCTGGAGTGGCACTATGTGCCTTACAGAGGCCCATTGTGGCACCGATTTGGGCCAGATGAAAACCAAAGCTGTGCCCAATGAAGATGGAAGTTACAAAATAAATGGCACAAAAATATTTATTAGTGCCGGCGAGCATGATTTAACCGAAAATATTGTACATATTGTACTAGCCAAATTACCGGATGCCCCCGAGGGTACTAAGGGCATCTCATTGTTTATTATTCCCAAATTTCTGCCTGCTGCCGACGGCTCTGTCGGTGATCGCAATGGTGTCCATTGTGGATCTATCGAGCATAAAATGGGTATTCATGGTAACGCCACTGCGGTATTAAATTTTGATGATGCCACGGGCTTTTTGATTGGTGATCCCCATTCCGGTCTAAGTGCTATGTTTACTTATATGAATGTTGCTCGCATTGGTACTGCGAGTCAGGGTACGGCAGCAGCAGAACGTTCTTATCAGGGAGCAGCAGCCTATGCCATCGAACGCTTGGCTATGCGCTCAATTTCAGGGGTTAAAAACCCTGATGGGCCAGCTGATCCTATCATTTGTCATCCAGATGTTCGGCGAATGCTTTTAACGCAACGAGTAATTGCCGAGGGCAGTAGAGCGATGATTTGTTATGCCAGTCAGTTTGCTGATTTGTATTCTGCGGGTAAAGACTCAGCGCAAAAGAAACAGGGTGAAGATCGCCTCGGATTTTGTACACCTATACTAAAAGGATTTATCACTGAGCAAGGTGTATTAGCTGCCAACTATGGTGTTCAGGTATTTGGTGGCCATGGTTATATTAAAGAGTGGGGAATGGAACAGATCCTTCGTGACAGTCGTATCGCTACGATATATGAGGGAACCACAGGTATTCAGGCCCTTGATCTGATTGGTCGTAAAACATTGATGGATAAGTTCACCCAGCTAAAAGTATTCACTTCGGAAATGAATGCGTTTGCATTGCCTTTGTTGTTGTCCACAAAAACTTCAAAAACCATGAGAAAATATGCGTGGAAAACAGTGCGAATGGCATTGAAATGGCGTTATTTAGCCTTTCGAATGGGCTTGCAAGCAAAAAAAGATCGCGATGCGATTGGTGCGGGGTCCGTTGATTTTTTAATGTTCTCTGGTTATGCCTTTATGAGTTACATGTGGATAATGATGGCGGCTAAGGCTGAAACTAAACTGGCTTCTGGTGAGGGCGATTTACAGTTCTTTAAGGATAAATTACATACTGCAGAATTTTTCTTTGAGCGCTATTTACCTCAATCTAAGGTTCATGCTAAAACAATTTCTTCTAATGTTGGTTCTGTAATGAGTATGCCTGCCGATTATTTTAATCATTCTAAATAGCTTGCATAACACCCACTAGGCTAGTGATAAGTAATATCCATCCAATATTGCGATAAAAACTACGATTATCTCTTTGTAGTAACCATTGGTGGGTTTTAAGACCAATAACATGCCCAATTGCGGCAAAAGGCAGTAACAATAGTGCATTTGAAAATTGTAAATCTACATTTGCAAGACTAAAACCAATCATTTTAATCCCTACCAAAATAAACCAAATCACAAATAGGGTAGATCTGAACTGATTTGGCGCTATATGGCGCATAGCAACTGCAATAATTAATGGCCCTCCAACTAAGGATGTACCGCTGATATAGCCACCTATCACTAAAAATACAATATCCATTACCCGACTTTGACTGCGCATGGGCTTATCAAATATGTAGGTTAGGGCATAGGCTCCGATCAATGAGAAAATAATCAGATTAACTAGATCTACAGGAAGTATAAGCAGACCTATAACACCGGCAATTTTGGGAACTATCATAATTGCCATGCTGTAGCGGATAAACCACCAATTAACCTCAGTTTGGGTTTTGTTATCCTGTTTTTTTTTGCTTAGATACTGGTCGTTAAACAGGGTGGTGCTGGCAAAGAACAATAGATGAATTGATATAATGGGTAAAAATATTAGCGGATCATCATGCACAAGGAGCAAAAAGGGAAGTGTGAATAATGCCCCGCCAAAGCCAATTCCAGAACGAACAAAGCCGCTCCATGCAAAGATTAGAGCAACAAGGGTGAATTGAATTAAACTTAGGTCAGTCATAAATTTTTTAGTGAGTACAGCTCTAAATTCTTAGGTATAAATATAAACTGATGACTGCCCTTTATCGTAATATGTAAATCATATTTCGCTTATCACTTATCAGGATATAGTGGACAGTTACCTTGTTGTTTGGTGAAATATGCATTGGGTTTAACATGGTTCACAGCAACAATTTTAGCATTGATTAGGTATCTTAGGGCAGAGTAAATGGCATCTGAAAAAATATTAAATAATTCTATTTCTGGCGATGACATATTTGAATCAATGTTGGGAGAAGATGTTGTTCCATTATCCGGCAAGGGTGCTCATAGAACTGAACAGGTTCAAACGCAAACACCGGGTATGGCTGAGCGCAGAAAAGCGGCTCAACGTGAAGAATCACAATATACCAATGAATTGGCAACTGGTGACGAAATTAAGCAGCTTGATCCTTTTGATGTGCTTACATTTGCTCGTGCTGGGGTTCAGCACGGGGTATTTAAAAAGTTGCGTCAGGGTAAATATGAAATCCAATCTGCACTTGATTTGCATGGAAAAAACGTCCAGCAGTCTCGGCAAGTGGTGTGGGGTTTTATAAAGGATTGCGCAAAGCAGGGCGTTCGATGTGCCTTAATTACTCATGGTAAGGGGTTGGGGCGAGAGGAGCCGGCTAAATTAAAAAGCTGTGTTAATCATTGGCTACCTCAAATTGAGTCTGTTCTGGCTTTTCATTCAGCTCAAAAACAACATGGCGGTTTAGGTGCTACTTATATTTTATTTAAGAAGAGTTCTGCTTCTAGACAGCGCACCAGTCAACAACATCAGCATCGCGGCAAGCGCAGTTAATTAATAGTTATAATCTAGTTTCTTTTTCCTTTCGTAACAAAAAAGAAAAGAGGAAGAAAATTCCCGTGACAAAAAGTTTATTGCTATTCAAAAATTATTTCATAATTGCTAAGTGGCTACCACTTGCTCTTGCAGTTTCTCTTGTATTTGTGCCTAATTCACTGGTTCTTTTGAAATTACTTGGTGCTCTACTTTCAATTTTCCTTTTTTACCGCTCTGTAAGTATCCGTGCGCACTATTATGGCAGGGGCTTAAAATAATGTTTTTTGAGCTTAATACTATACCTTTTTCAATAGGGCTCTGTTTTATTGCGATAATTCTTTTGGCCTTTATAGGATGGATTTACAGCCTTTGGGCGGATGAAGTCAGTATCGTGGCTCCGCTTTGGCCTATTATGGTTTTGGTGTGTACACTAATCTTTTTAAAATTTTCTGGCGCTCAGGGTGGGCTAAGTTTAGCTCTAGTAGTTATGGTGTCTTTGTGGGCATTGCGTATGGCGATATTTTTATTAATTAGAGATTATTATCGTCCTGAACAACGGCAATATAGATTAATGCGTATTGAGCTGTCTTCATCGTTTTATCGAAAGAGTTTACCTAAAATATTTTTTGGTCATGCTATAACAGCATGGATAGCCAGCTTTATTTTTGCCATTGTGTTGTTTGATATAGCCCGCGGTAACATTGAGTGGTCATGGGTTCACAATTTAGCCATAGCATTATTCTCTTTTGGTCTTATTGCCCAAGCTGTCGCTGATTATCAATTACATGCTTACAGTCGCAATGTAGAAAGAGTCAGCGGCACCTTTGAGAAGGGGCTTTGGAGATACAGTCGGCATCCAAATTACTTTGCTGAATGTATTATTTGGTGGTCTTGGGGATTATTTGCGCTTCCTTCAGGTAATATGTTGGCCATTATTTCTCCCATTTTTATCACTTATTTAATGGTTACATTTAAGGCGGCTGAGGAAGTGGAAGACGAAATTTCCTCTCGTCGCCCGGATTATAGAAATTATATAAGAAATACTAGTTTTATTGTGCCATGGCGATCAAAGCTTTAGGTTAAAAAAAATTTACTTTGATAGAACCCTATAAATCCTTTTCATCAACGTCTCAAGCTCTGCATTTGTTATGACAAAAGGTGGCATTACATAAATTAGCTTGCCAAAAGGTCGGACCCACACCCCTTGTTCGACAAATTGACGCTGAATCTCAGCTAGATTAACTGGGTCTTTCATTTCTATTACACCAATAGCCCCTAAAACCCTGGTTTCAGCTACAGTATCTAAATCACTAAAATCTTGAATATGTTGTTGTAGTACTGATTCTATTCGATCGATATTGGCATGCCAGTCTTGGCTGAGAAGCAAATCAATACTGGCATTAGCTACTGAGCAGGCTAGAGGATTCCCCATAAAGGTTGGGCCATGCATAAAGCAACCTGCTTCACCTTCACAGATCCCTCGACTAACTTCGTCGTTACAAAGAGTGGCAGCCAGTGTCATATAGCCGCCAGTAAGGGATTTGCCTAGACACATGATATCAGGGCAAATACCCGCCCACTCACAGGCAAAAAGCTTGCCTGTTCGGCCAAATCCGGTGGCAATTTCATCTGCGATCAGAAGCACATTATGTTGGGTGCAAAGTGCACGTACCTGTCTTAAATACTCAGGTGAATAAAAGTGCATGCCGCCGGCACCTTGAACAATAGGTTCAAGAATAACCGCAGCAATCTGTTGATGATTAGCCTCTAAAATAGCTTTAAATTCTGCTATATCGGTGTTATTCCACTCTTGGTTAAAGCCTATTTCGGGCTTTGGCGCAAAATAATGCTGAGGAAGTACCTGATCAAAAATATGATGCATACCATTGACTGGATCAGTAACGGACATGGCGGCAAATGTATCGCCATGGTATCCGCCTTTGAGGCTGAGCAATTTATTTTTTTCTGGTTGTCCCTGCGATATCCAATATTGAAAGGCCATTTTTATGGCCACTTCAACACTGACTGATCCGGAATCGGAGAGGAATACTTTGTTGAGCCCTTGTGGCGTAATATCGACTAATTTTTCGCACAGAGATACTGCAGGAGCATGGGTAATGCCACCAAACATTACATGACTCATGCGATCGATTTGATCCTTTGCTGCAGCATTCAATTCTGGATGATTATACCCATGTATAGCGCACCACCATGATGACATGCCATCAATAAGACGTTTGCCATCAGCTAGCTGTAAATAGACGCCTTCTGCAGAGACAACCTCGTAGGCAGGAATAGGATCAGTCAGAGACGAGTAGGGGTGCCAGACAAATTGCTGATCCTTACGAATAATTTCTGATGGATTGTTTTTGATTGTCACCTGGTTAATATTCCTTTGTTCTGTTTGAATTGCACAATGCTAAGCACTGCGCGTTAAGGGAGTGATTGTAGCAAATTATCTGCTTTATTTTTGGTTTTTGGTTGGTGGATAATCTCTTTGGCACTACAATGGCGCCCATCCAAAACTGTGAGATATCAAATGCTCAGTAAGAAAAATCAACTAGAAGCCAATAAGTTGCAAAAGCGCTTGCGCCGCAATGTGGGTAACGCTATTGCTGACTACAATATGATCGAGCAGGGTGATCGGGTGATGGTCTGTTTGTCAGGCGGAAAAGATTCTTATGGCATGTTAGATATTCTGATGAATTTACAGCGCAGTGCACCTATCGATTTTGAGCTGGTAGCTGTAAATTTAGATCAAAAACAGCCTGGTTTTCCGACCGAGGTTTTGCCAAAATATTTAGATGCTCTTGATATTGAATATCATATTTTAGAGAAGGATACTTATAGTATTGTTACGAGTAAAGTACCTGAGGATAAGACTTTTTGCGGTCTTTGCTCTCGATTGCGCCGAGGGACACTCTATGGTTTTGCGCAAAAAATTGGCGCGACTAAAATTGCTTTGGGTCATCATCGTGATGATATTGTCGAAACATTATTTTTGAATATGTTTTATCAGGGTAAATTAAAAGCAATGCCACCTAAATTGTTAGCTGATGATAAAAAAAATATGGTTATCCGACCACTGGCCTATTGTAAAGAATCTGATTTGCAGGCATTGGCTGAATTGCGTGAATACCCTATTATTCCCTGTAATCTCTGTGGCTCTCAAGATGGGTTACAGCGTCAGGTTGTAAAGGATATGCTTCAGTCTTGGGAGCGCCAGTATCCTGGGCGTATAGATACTATTTTTAATGCTGTTAAAAACATCTCACCCTCACAATTAGCTGATACAGATTTGTTTAATTTTGTCGACCTAAATCTCCAGCGTGATACTGTTGATAAATCCAATACTGTTGAAAAAAATATCCCGCTTCTTTCTTTGTAATTTAATATTTTCGCACCCCTTCATATAAGTATATTTTTTTAAAAAAAGCTAAAGTTCTAAGTCTATACTTTAAGTAAGCTAAGTTAATTAAAGAGGCGCTTACTATGGACTTAACTCTCTTACATATATTTGCTATAAATTCAGTTTCTCTGAAAAAAGTATCTCTTTATTTGTTCTTATTTTTATTCAGTTTAAGCCCTATGCAAGCAATGGGTTTTGAGCTTGGCATTGGGGTTAGATCTGTTGGTTTTACCTTAGAGGCTGGGCATAAATTTAGTGATAATTTTAATGCGCGACTTGGGCTTAGCCAGTTTGAATCTAGAGATAATGGCAATGCTAATGTCGCTGAAATACCCTCTTTAAATGATATTATTTTTAGCCAATCTGCAAATATTGAGCTCAGTCACTCGTCAATATTGATTGATTATCATCCTTGGCAAGGGGATTTTCGATTTACCATAGGCATTACGGATAACAAAATAATACTTGATGTGGTTAATTTTGGTGATGATAAGTTTGTTATAAATGATAGGGTATATTCTGATAAAGTCTTGGAGTCGACAGATTTGAGACTTCAGCTTACCGATGGTATTTCTCCTTATTTTGGTTTTGGTTGGGCCACTGGTTTTGATAAAGAGAAAGGCTTTTCATTTAATGGTGATATAGGTTTTTATTATGCGGTAAATTTTGATATTGAATTTTCTGCAAATTGCATTAAATATGTATCTCAACTTAAATGTGCTAATGCTAAAAGAAATGCAAAAAAGGAGGAGTTAAATTTAAAGAGTGATAATGAACTATTTTACTTACCAATGATTGGCATTGGTTTTTCTTACAAGTTTTAAACATAGTTTAACCCTGTATTGCTACATTTTTTCCATTGTTTCAATACCTAGCAAACCTAACCCCTTATTTAAAATAGAAGCGCTGTAGGCACATAGTTGAAGTCTACTTTGCGCGATTTCTGGTGCTATATCCGATTTTAAAATAGGGCAGTGCTCGTAAAATGTCATAAACAGGCTTGATAGCTCATAGAGATAGTTGCACAGACTATGAGGGTAGCAGTCAGCGGCAACCTGATTAACAACCTCATTAAATTGAAGTAGTTTTAACCCAAGCTGTTTTTCCTGAGGTTGTGCAATCATTAGCTTGGCAGAAAAATCTTCAAGCTGTATATCGGCCTTGCGAAAAATACTATAAATACGAGTGTATGCATACTGTAAGTAGGGTGCTGTATTGCCTTCAAAAGAAAGCATTGAATCCCAGTCAAATATGTAGTCATTGGTGCGCGTTTTACTAAGGTCTGCGTATTTAACTGAGCCAATACCCACCTTGCGAGCAATATGAATTATTTCTTGTTCATTGAGATCGGAATTTTTTTCTCTGACCAATTGTTCCGCGCGCTCAATAGCTTCCACAAGAAGATCAGCCAGTTTAACTGTACCGCCTGTTCTGGTTTTGAAAGGTTTACCGTCGCTACCCATCATGGTGCCAAATGCATGGTGTTCTAGGCTGACTGAATCTGAAACATAGTTTGCTTTTCGACTGGTGGCGAATACTTGTTTCATATGCAGTGATTGACGAGCATCGATAAAATATAAGACTCGATCAACATTAAGTGTGTCGACGCGATACTTTAAAGCGGCCAAGTCTGTGGTGGCATAGAGAAAGCCACCGCCAGATTTTTGTACGATCATAGGTGAGGGGTCACCATTTTTATCGGCTAGTTCATCCAGAAAAACAACTTTTGCACCATCGGATTCTATGGCAAGCTGCTTTTGAACTAGGTCCTTTACAATTATTTGTAAATCATCGTTATAAGCGCTTTCGGGCTTAATATGTTCAGCGGTCAAACCCACATTGAGTTGTTTGTATATTTCTGAATTATGGGCTACTGATACGTCGATAAATTGTTGCCATAGTTTGAGGCAGCTGGCATCACCAGATTGCAGTTTTACTACATAGGCTCTGGCGGTGTCGGCAAAGTCGGGATCGGCATCAAAATGCTTTTTAGATTGTTGATAAAAAACTTCAAGGTCACTCAAAGCTAATTCGGCTTGTTCGCCCTGACTTAACTGTAATTCAAGTTCAGCAATTAGCATACCAAACTGTGTACCCCAGTCACCCATATGATTCTGACGAATCACATGGTGTCCTTGATATTCTAGAACTCTTGCTAATGCGTCGCCTATTATAGTCGAGCGCAAATGACCCACATGCATTTCTTTGGCTAAGTTGGGTGCAGAGTAGTCGACAACTACAATATTAGGTTGAACAGTGGGTTTATCAAGGCAGACTTTTAGACAGTTGGCAATATAATCATTTTTTATTGTGATATTGATGAAACCTGGGCCGGCAATCTCAGTTTTTTCTGCTATTTCAGATAAATCTACTTGATCTAATATTTTTTGCGCCAAATCTCTTGGGTTGGTCTTTATATGCTTTGCTGCACCCATAGCGCCGTTTGCCTGATAGTCTCCAAACTGTGGCTTTCCGCTTATATTGAGCAATGGCGTACACTCGCTTGGTATATTTAAGGCCTGCATTGCCGTTTTAAAGCGAGAATTTAAGATATTTTTTAGGCTCATATATTCCAATTGATTTTTGCGATTAAGTTTTATAGTTGCGAATTGTAGTTTTTGGAGTAGATAAAGCAAAGCCAAACTTGCAAAAAATAGCTACATTGCTATCATTTCGGCTTTGAGCCATTCTGTTTTTCTGAGTTTTGGCTCTAATTTAACTAGATTATACGGACTATTGATGGACGCTTCTCTTATTTCTCAAGGTTTAGACCTCTTATTGTACGGTATGGGAACAGTTTTCACCTTCCTGACTTTACTGGTAGGGTTGACTGCCTTAATGTCTCGTGCGGTTATGCGTTTTTCTCCGGAAGAGCCTGCTGATGTAGAAGTGAGCGCCCACCAAATACATTCTACGCTGGTAGATAAAAGGATAGTCAAGGTAATTCAAGCTGCAATTGATCAGCATCGTGGGAGCTAGCAAGATTTTTAATACTTGCTTACGGCTCTAAATTTAGGTTTTAAAAGTAAAAGGACATATTTATGCCCTCTGCAAAGTCTGCGCTTGGTATAACTGAAGTAGTTTTTCGTGACGCCCACCAGTCACTTTTCGCAACTCGTATGCGTATCGATGACATGTTGCCCATCGCTGAAAAGCTTGATCAAATTGGTTATTGGTCTATGGAATCATGGGGCGGCGCTACATTTGATTCCTGTATTCGCTTTCTTGGTGAAGACCCTTGGGACCGTATTCGTGAAATTAAGAAGGCTATGCCCAATACCCCACAACAAATGCTATTTCGTGGCCAGAATATTTTAGGTTACAGACATTATGCCGATGATGTGGTTGAAAAATTTGTTGAGCGAGCCGCGGTTAATGGGATTGATGTATTCCGCGTATTTGATGCCATGAATGATATGCGCAACTTGGAAACTGCTCTCAGATCAGTCAAGCAAGTAGGAAAACATGCGCAGGGGACTATTTCTTATACGGTTAGCCCTGTTCATACTATTGATTTATGGGTAGATCTTGCTCGTCAGCTGGAAGATGCTGGTGCGGATTCTATTTGTATTAAAGACATGGCGGGATTATTAAACCCCTATGTAGGCTATGAGCTTGTAACAAAAATTAAAAAGGCTGTTGCTCTTCCTCTGCAGTTGCATTGTCATGCAACGACGGGGCTTTCGACTACCACCATTACAAAATGTGTAGAAGCTGGGATTGATAATGTAGATACAGCCATTTCTTCTATGTCTATGACTTACGGTCATTCTGCGACTGAGTCTGTGGTATCCATTTTTAAGGATTCTGAACGCAATACTGGGTTGGATATAGGAAAGCTAGAGGGAATTGCGGCTTACTTTAGAGAAGTACGTAAAAAATATGCTCAATTTGAGGGCTCATTACGTGGGGTTGATTCACGAATTTTAGTCGCTCAAGTGCCAGGTGGAATGCTGACTAATATGGAATCTCAGCTTCGTCAGCAGGGTGCCGAAGATAGATTAGATGACGTTTTATCTGAAATACCTCGCGTGCGTGAAGATTTAGGCTTTATTCCATTGGTAACGCCAACGTCGCAAATTGTCGGCACTCAGGCGGTACTTAATGTGATGACTGGTGAGCGATATAAGTCAATATCTAAAGAAACTCAAGGTATTTTAAAGGGTGAATATGGCGCTACACCGGCACCAGTGAATAAGGATCTTCAGGCAGAAGTTCTTGAAGAAAATGAAGAGCCAATTACTTGTCGTCCGGCAGATAATATTGAGCCTGAACTTGAGGCGCTCACAGTTGAACTTGAGAGTCTTTCTTCTGAGCATGGGTTTAATTTGACTTCCGATGAGGGTCAAATTGATGATGTACTAACCTATGCCTTATTCCCTCAAGTGGGATTAAAGTTTTTGCAAAATCGCAATAACCCAGACGTCTTTGAGCCGGTACCTACGGGTAAAGCTGCAGTTCCAACTAATGATGCTGGCGAAGAAATCTATACTGTTGAAGTTGAGGGTAAATCTTATACTGTCGCTGTTAGTGCCGGTGGTGATGTCAGTGGCATAGGGTCTGTTGGTGTTCAAACTGAATCCGCTTCTGATGCTGTTGCCATGTCGGGTGGAGAGCCAGTTGCAGCGCCTCTGGCCGGTAATGTGGTAAAGGTTTTGGTTAAGTCAGGTCAGAGAGTATCTGAGGGAGAAGGTATTATTGTCTTAGAGGCAATGAAGATGGAAACCTCAGTCAGTGCTCCCTCTGATGGAACTATTGTGGACGTCAAAGTACAGGCAGGGGATAGTTGCTCTGTTGGTGATGTACTAGTGACTTTGGCATAGGAATCACAGCATGGATAATCTAATTAGTTTGTGGGCCAGTTCTGGTCTAGCTCAAGTTGCTGGTGGTCAAGCTCTTATGATGCTGGTCGGTTTTGGCCTTTTATATTTGGCAATCAGTCGAGGTTTTGAGCCGTTACTACTGGTGCCAATTGGCTTTGGTACGGTTTTGGCCAATATGCCTGGAACAGATTTTCTTGAAGTAGGTGGTCTACTTTACATGATCTACCATGCTGGTATTGAAACGGGTCTATTCCCTTTGCTTATATTTATGGGCGTGGGCGCAATGACCGATTTTGGACCTTTACTGGCAAATCCTAAGACTCTTTTGCTGGGCGCGGCGGCACAGGTTGGTATCTTTACTACGGTACTTGGTGCGGTTGCTATGAGTTACTATGGAATTTTAGATTTTAGCATTGGTGATGCCGCCTCTATTGGTATTATTGGCGGTGCGGACGGTCCTACAGCTATATTTGTAACCAGTAAATTGGCGCCGGATCTACTGGGTCCTATTGCAGTTGCGGCATATTCTTATATGGCGCTGGTGCCTATCATTCAGCCGCCGATTATGAGAGCGCTTACTACTGAATCTGAGCGCAAGATTGCTATGGTTCAACTGCGACCTGTCTCTAAAACAGAGAGAGTTGTTTTCCCATTAACCCTTCTTGTTTTAGTTGCCATGTTATTGCCCGCTGCAGCACCCCTTTTGGGTATGTTTTGCTTTGGCAACTTAATGAAGGAGTGCGGTGTTGTTAATCGATTAAGCGATACAGTACAAAATGCTCTTATCAATATTGTTACTATCTTTTTGGGGCTGGGTGTAGGTTCTAAAATGAGTGCTGAAAAGTTTTTAAACGCAGAGACTATGGGTATTTTAGGCCTAGGTGCCATTGCATTTTGTATTGGTACAGCTTCGGGCGTTTTAATGGCCAAATTAATGAATATCTTATCGAAAGATAAGGTCAATCCACTGATTGGTGCTGCCGGCGTTTCTGCTGTCCCTATGGCGGCTCGTGTGGCGAATAAGGTGGGTCTTGAAGCAAATCCACATAACTTTTTACTAATGCATGCTATGGGGCCAAATGTAGCAGGTGTTATCGGATCTGCGGTAGCAGCTGGCGTGATGATTAACCTTGTTAATGGTATGTAATGGGACCGGTTGAATCAGTAGTTTCAGAAAAGCTTATAAAGGCTTTCTCACCTAGCTATTTAGACGTGATTAATGAAAGTGGAATGCATAATGTTCCAGCCGGTTCTGAAAGCCATTTTAAAGTTATCATCAGTTCTGAATTTTTTGATAAAAAGTCACCCGTTAAAAGGCATCAGGCAATTTATTCCGTACTGGCTGAAGAGCTTAAAATTTCAATTCATGCGCTATCTTTGTTGGTCTACTCACCGCAAGAATGGAAGCAAGTTAAGACCGTGCCCCAATCACCGAATTGTATGGGTGGTTCGAAGAAACCTTGATGTCTGAAAAGTTAAAAAAATAGGCCTTAATTAAGGCTAGAAACTCTTTAAAATCTTATATTTGCCCCCCCTTAACCGATTCATCGCATATATACACCTATTCAACGAATAACGCTGGTTCTACGTCCTTAAGATGAACAAAATCAAGGGTTGAAATTAGTTTATCTCTAAGATTTTCTTGGAATATTATAAAAACTCATCTAGGGGGAGTTATGCGTCAGCAATCTACGTCAAATTCATTTACTGCACTATCCAATCGTTTTGGTGCAATGCTAGCACTTTTCTTGTCTCTTGCGCTTACTGCTTGTGGCGGTAATGGCGAAAGACCAGTTATTGATGAAGAGCCAGGAGTTGATGGTGTCGCACCGTCTATGAATACGGCTACAGTTTTAAATAAATGTAATATGACGCCAGTAGTCGCGCTTGATGACATTATTACTATTGAATTGGATTCGAGCGAATCTATCCTTAAGCCAATTGTTACCATTGCGGGTAACCCAGTTGCTATGACCGGCCAGCACCATGTTTGGTCTGGTGAGTTTGTTATGGATGATGCCGGTGACTTGGCAAATGGTGAAGTAATACCTTTGAATATTTCTTACACAGATAATAGCGGAATGAGTGGAAGTGATATTACTGCGGCTGACGATGGTGATCTAACTTATTGTGATTCTACGGTTACTACCTGTCAGTGTTTCCCCGAAGATATTTCAGGCGTATGGCAAAATGCTAACAAGATTAATGCAATGGGAGTTGGGCCATATGAAGGTGATACTTCTTATTGGAGTGTTGATGACTTTGAGCTAGGTCGTCGTGGCTGTGTATTTGATGATACCTATACATTTACCGCTGATGATAATGCTCAGTCAGGTGGTGGTCTTTTCTCGCAAGAGATGGATGGCTGGACATGGCTTGAATCATGGGCGAGTCCTGATGGGCTAGAAAGTTGTGGTGATCCAACGCTTATTGATGATTATCCTTGGGATGGACAAGAAACGGGACTTACCTACAAGTGGGATCCTGAGCAGGGTCAATTGACCGTGATTGGTCAGGGTGCGCATATTGGTATTCCTAGAATTATTAATAATGGTGATGCAGGATCTGACGGTCCGGCTAATACTATTGTCTATAATATTGCCACTGCGTCTAACTGCTTTATTTCAATGAATATTCTTGCTGGTGCTGATAACTGGTGGCATTTTGAGCTTGAAAGAATTGCTATGGCCGATGGTACGGTGGTTAATTCTGATTCCGAGTACTGTTCAGCGGCGGCTGCACCTGTTAGTGATGATACTGGTTCAGGTGATGCAGGTTCAGGTGATGCAGGTTCAGGTGATACCGGCGGTGACACAGACACTGGTGGTGACACTGATACTGGCGGAGATACTGGTGGTGACACTGATACTGGCGGAGATACGAGCGTTGCAGGTGGAACGGCTGCTTTCACGGAAGCATTTGATGGTACTACTATTGTCGGAACCACATTTACCTTCCCAACTGGAGCACAGGATTGGGCTGGCTTTGCCAATATGAACACTGATCTC
>JAQWIR010000004.1 GCA_029248755.1 Porticoccaceae bacterium | reverse complement strand
TACCACAAGAATAGAGCAGGGTGCTCTTCTAAACGCCAAAACAAGTTCAATAATCGACAATGACGGAATCGATCCTTCAAGCTATACCTATGTATGGAAGGCTAATGGACAAATCATTGGAGAAGAGAGTGATTATGAATTAACTCAAGCAGAGGTTAATCAACAAATCTCCCTTACTGTGACATACAAAGATTTATTTGATAACGAGCATTCCATAGAAAGCGAAAAAACATCAAAAGTGATCAATGTTAATGACGCTCCAACAGGTAAGCCTGAGATTATAAGCAATACCACAAGAATAGAGCAGAATACTCTTCTAACAGCCGAAACAAGTTTAATAACCTACGATGACGAAATCAATCCTTCAAGCTATACCTATGCATGGAAGGCTAATGGACAAACCATTGGAGTAGAGAGTGATTATATATTAACTCAAGCAGAGGTTAATCAACAAATCTCCGTTACTGTGACATACAAAGATTTATTTGATAACACGCATTCCATAGAAAGCGCAAAAACATCAAAAGTGATCGATATTAATGATCAGCCAAAATTTATCTCATCTATCATACCCAAAGCTGAAGAGGGAATACCATTCACCTTTGATGTTCAAATAGAAGATATAGATAATCAATCCGAAGTTATATATGCATTAAAAAGGGTTAGTGTGGCTAATGAGCCTAAAGATATAGCTATTGATCAAGATAGTGGCCGTTTGACATTTACACCTAAAGAAAATGATAAAAACTACGATGTTGTTGTCACAATAGATGTAGATGATAAAACGGGCACAGATAATGCAACTAACTCTAAAGAATTAACTATTAAAGTTAATGCTGATGACGATAAATCTACATTTAATACAGAGCCCCTAACTAATGCCTTCCTTAATAAGGAATATAGTTACACCATCGGAATTCATGATCCTGATTCTGATGTGATATTAAGTAGTAGTCTTTTGCCTGAATGGTTGGAGCTTACCAATTCAATGGATGGCCAATGGCTTCTTAAAGGGACACCAACAGCGTTTACTGGAAATAATTCTGTAGTACTTCTTTCACATGATAATCAAAAACAAGAATTTGATATTGATGTATTTGGATTTAAAGATGCATCAACCACAATCAATCTTTGTTTTCAAGGTAATGATGCACTAACAAGTGTTGATCTAGCTTGGCAAAACACTAAGCTTAAAGTTAAACAAGTCGTTGAGAATACTTGGGGTAAAAGTTCTGCCGTTAAATTTTCTGGTTGGGATCAAGATTGTAACTCAGATGATACAAGAGTAACAATTCGTATCCTTCGAAAAGACGGTGAAATGATTTTGAGTAGTGGTGACGAATTACAGAGTCACTATTACAGCGCAAAAGACAATATCATAGTTCTATATGATTATAGATGGACTGCGGAAATGGGAACTGATGCAGTTTTTTCTACTATTAATAATACTAGCCTTGAACACGTTATTGCTCATGAATTTGGCCATTTATTGGGATTTCCCCATGAACATGAAAGGTTAGATACCTACAGAGCTGGTGATTTTATTCTTGAGTATACGAATGACAATCAGCCCGAAAATATGTGTCACCATATTACCTATGGCAAACCAGCTGAGTCTACCAACAATAATCCTGTTTATTTTTACAATCAAGAGGGCAAAGACAAACGTAGTAACCAAGGATTGAAATTAATTAGCTATCAAGATTGGCAGGAAAGCCCGTATGATCCATTTTCTATTATGAATTATTGCGAAGATGCTTTTTCCTATAAAAATATGCGTGTTGCTGATTCCCTTGCATTAACTATGGATAACCAAAACGAAATCAATAGACATTACCTCAATCTCACTGAGACCGAAAAAAACCCTTCCTTAAAACTATCTTATGAGGATCAAAAGAGGGCTCAAAGATTTTATGGAGCACCCTTAGATAGCAGCGAAACACATTTATTAAAAAACGGAAAGTTTTTTACTGGATTTTACAAAGAGGAAAACCCTGATAATACCGCTCAAAATTATTGGTACTATGAAAATGGCATTAAAAAGGAAATATTTATTTATTTTGCTAATACTAATACTGATACTGATACTGATAGCCCAACCGAACCTAATTATGAACGCAAGAAAAGTGGTCTTATTTCGCTCGATGAGCTTGATCCGGGCACACATTTTCAAATAAAACACAATACCAAAAAAGCTAACTTCAGATATACAGTTGGAATTGCTGATTATATTTACAATACTTTGTATTTCTATAAAAAAGGCGCGCTGTACCTTGAGTCAGTGAATTATCCGATTGCATTCTGCAAAGCAGACTATACGAAAGGAAAAGTAATTAATCCAGAAGGAGATTATGGGACAGTTGTTGGTTCGCCACAGGATTGTAGCTTTGTAACCAAAGAAGAATATTCGGATTATAGCTTTTATTATTATGACAGTCCCCATGGAATGTTGAAGGAATTCAATATAGAGTTTTGTGAAAAAGTATTTAATGGACAAAATTTTGACTCTAATGGTACACAAATTGATTTTATAGATACCAACAATTGTTATGATTTTAATGATTCAGAATGGACGGTACGTAATAACGTTGATCTATATATTAATGGCGAACTTTTTAAAGGAAGTATTAATAATGTGCCTCATAAATCTGTTCGCTCCGGTGACATTTTTTTGTATACCGTCGGTAGCTCCAGAGATATTTCAGGATATTGGAGAATTTTTTATGCCCATAAGTATTGGGAGCCAAATCCAAATGTTGATGGATTAAATAGTCAATTATCAGGTCTCCTCAAAAAAGGGGTTGCTTCAAAACCATACTATGGTTACACATGGAATCATGCTTATTATATCGATGGTAAAAAAGCTAGCAATTCAACAGAAGAAGACTTTGAGTATAAATGGATATATAAAGGAAATAATGAAATGGAACCTATAACATTTATGCGCAGTGTGATTTTTGCCACGCTAGATGATAAATTATACCAGGATGGTGTTCTTTTCACTGGGGCCTATAAGAATAAAAACTATAGTGAGGGTGTTTTGGTTGAAAACTAATGAAAACGTGTCTTTAAAGCTCGACTTAATGATACTAATGATTTGTACAAGGGGAATGCTTAATTTAAGGCCACTACCACTAAACTAGAGTTGAATTTATAAATATGCAGCCTCACAAAAAAACTTATTGAGTCTGACCATTGGCATAATCTGTGGCTGTGTCGGAAGTAGCTTGAATGGTTGCTTTTCGGCATTCCCCAGTCTCATCAACTAACTCAGGGTATTTAGGTTGCGTCATAAACTGGGCAAACCAATTAAGTAGCAACTCATCATCGTTAAGGGTTTTAGTTAATAATGCTCTTATTTGCTCTAAATAGGCGCTAGAAATAGGCTGATTAGCCATTGCTGGGGTCAGTAGGGGATCTGTTAGTACATCATTGTTATCGCCCTTGCTAATTAACTCAGTGGTTAAATCATCCAGCATCTCTGTTACTGTAGGCGCGCGAAATCCAATAGAGTAGGTAGTACATTCACCTATGGCAACACCATGGTGGCTATATTTGGGTGGCAGATACAGCATATCGCCACAGTTTAATGTCCAGGTTTCACTAAACTGTTCGTTGGCAAGAATACGCAAGTTTTCATGGGGTAATAGGGCGCTATTTTGATCGCACAGGCCACCTACAGACCATTGTCGTTGTCCCTCGCCCTGCAGAAGAAATACATCGTAATTATCAAAGTGAGGGCCTACATTCCCACCATTAGCGGCATAGCTGACCATAATGTCGTCTATACGCCAGCGCGGCAGAAAGCCAAAGTGTTCTAGTATATCCGCAACTTCGGGTATCCATAGATCCACAGCCTGAACCAATAATGTCCAGTCTCTCTCAGGGAGTGATTGAAAACGTTGTTCTGCAAATGGGCCATGTTCGATCTGCCAATCTTTGCCTATGACTAACCTAGATTCTACTTCAGGTTCTAGAGCCAACCCTGCAAGGTCATTGCCATCAACCGGTGGTTGAAAGTTGGGGATTGCGTTGCGAATCAGTAGCGGCTTTTTTTGCCAATACTCTGCTAGAAACCGCTCAGCAGAGATATCACCTAAAACAGGAAAATTAGACATTATGCCTGTTAGATATTCTTGGCTTGTTGAACCGCATTACCAATATAGGTACTGGGTAACATAGCGATAAGATCAGCTTTAGCCTGATCTGGCATATCTAGCCCCTTAACAAAGGCTTCAATAGTCGCCTGATCAATTGCATTACCACGAGTCAGGGCTTTTAGCTTTTCGTAGGGCTTTTCAATACCGTAGCGACGCATGACCGTTTGAATCGGCTCGGCCAGAACTTCCCAACAGTTATCTAAATCTTCTTGCAAGCGTTGTTGGTTAATCTCTAATTTACCCAACCCTTTATCAAGCGAGGCGTAAGCAATCATTGAATAGCCCATACCCACACCCATATTGCGTAATACGGTAGAGTCGGTTAAGTCGCGCTGCCAGCGCGAAATAGGCAATTTGGCGGTTAAATGGCCGAATAGGGCGTTGGCAATACCCATATTGCCCTCGGCATTTTCAAAATCAATTGGGTTTACCTTATGGGGCATGGTTGAAGAGCCCACTTCGCCGGCTATGGTTTTCTGTTTGAAATAACCCAGTGAGATATAACCCCAAATATCACGGGCAAAGTCGATTAATATAGTATTAGAGCGCGACAGGGCATCAAAGAGTTCTGCCATATAGTCGTGGGGCTCTATTTGCGTGGTATAAGGGTTAAAGCTTAAACCCAAACCTTCGATAAACTGCTGAGCATTATCAGCCCAATCAATCTCTGGGTAGGCTGATAAATGAGCGTTGTAATTGCCTACAGCACCATTAATTTTGCCTAATAAGGGCACTGAGCTTATTTGCTCTAATTGACGACGCAATCTATACACCACATTGGCAAGTTCTTTACCCACAGTCGTCGGGGATGCCGTTTGCCCGTGAGTGCGCGATAGCATGGGTACATCGGCAAAGGATTTTGCCATTTCAGCTAACTTCTCAGTAATCTCTGATAGGGCAGGAACAACCACCTGATCACGGCCTGCTTTGAGCATAAGAGCATGGGATAGATTATTGATATCTTCTGAAGTACAGGCGAAGTGAATATATTCACTGACCGCATTTAATTCGGCATTATCGGCAATACTTTCTTTAATAAAGTACTCAACCGCTTTTACATCGTGATTGGTGGTGCTTTCTATCTCTTTTATGCGCTGTGCTTGTTCAATGGAGAAATTATCTACCAACTCATTAAGCACTGTATTTGCTTTATCAGAAAATGGCTTAACTTCAGTTACCTGAGAATGCTGACTCAACTGTTGCAACCATCGCACCTCAACTAATACTCGGTAACGTATTAAGCCATATTCGCTAAATATATCCCGTAGCTGTTGGGTTTTTGAACCATAGCGTCCATCAATGGGTGAAATGGCGGTTAGCGCTGAAAGGGGCAAATCTTGCATAGATACTGAGTTCCCAAAAAGAGTAAAGGTTTATATTGCGATTATAACTGGTTTATAAATAGTTGTCAGAGTTCTCTAAAAGTTACATAGGCGCTTTTAGAATACTTTTTACTGGGTTGATATCACCTCAAGTAATGCTTTTCGCTGAAAAAGAAGATGACGCCTTTTACCGCCTAGTTGTCGCCATAAAAAAGCGCTTCTTATGGCGGCAAATAACATGCAGCGAATTCGAGCGGCAACGCCCGACTGTTGAAGATAAACCGCTGAGCCCATCACCTGTATTCTTAAGCGCTTTTTACTCACGGTATCCTGATACAGAGCACCGATATTACTGTAGACATTTTCATGGGTGATAGAAAAATGCTCAGCTTGCTGACGGGCATTATCAATGCCATTTTCAATTTTAATCAGTAGCTGCTTGTCATTTGATAACTTACTGGCCAAGTGGATTGAGGACATAACATAGCCAATCACTTCTTTGTTTTTGAGATCAGTAACACTATTGGTGTTTTCGAGAAAAGTCTGCATTGTATCTATACCATCCTGTAAGTTTTCTACAGGCCCATATAAATTCTCCAATGAATCTGGATTTTGATTAAGCAGGGTGGACATAGAGAATTCCATTTTATCTTGATCAGAATCCCCTGTATGAGCAAGCTTATAGACCTGATGGGTTGCCTGAAATATTGCGGCTAATGCTAAGGCCTGTTGTTTGGTTGGCTTTGAAAACAAGTTATCTATCTCTTATAGGGTTACAACTTATGATTGCCATGCTTTATCGATCACACCACCGCCAAGACACAGATCATTTTGATAAAAAACCACCGATTGACCGGGTGTTATAGCCCGTTGAGGCTGTTCAAATAGCACATGACAACTTCCTGATTTATCTAAGGTTATATTACAGGCTTGATCGGGCTGGCGGTAGCGCGTTTTAGCGTGGCATTGATAGCCGCTTTCAGGCGCCCCATTTATCCAATGAATATCAGTTGCGCTAAGGTTATCGTTAAATAAAAGTGGGTGTTCAGTGCCTTGGCCAACAATAAGAACATTATTGTCTAAATCTTTTTTAAGACTAAACCAGGGTTCATCACTACCGTTTTTGACACCGCCTATACCAAGACCCTGTCGCTGACCGAGAGTATAAAACATAAGCCCTTGATGCTCGCCCATATCCACACCTTCTGGGGTTACCATTCTACCCGGTTGAGCAGGGAGGTATTGCTTTAAAAAATCATTAAAGCGACGCTCGCCGATAAAGCATATGCCTGTACTATCCTTTTTCTTTGAGGTGACAAACCCATTGTCTTGGGCTATTTTTCGCACCTCAGTTTTATCTAATTCTCCCACTGGAAACAAGGCTCGGCTTAGGGCTTTTTCCTCAACGGCATGTAAAAAGTAGCTTTGATCCTTGTTATTATCAAGGCCTTTTAGCAGGCTAGCCTGACCCTCTGTATTACCCCGCCTGACATAGTGGCCGGTAGCGATATATTTTGCACCCAGCATCTCAGCATACTCGAGAAATACTTTAAATTTGATTTCCCGATTACACAGAATATCAGGATTAGGGGTTCGCCCCGCTTTGTATTCTGCCAAAAAGTGTTCAAAGACGTTATCCCAGTAATCGGCGGCAAAATTTGCTGTATGCAGAGGAATACCCATCTTGTCGCATACTTGTTGGGCATCTTGTAGGTCCTGAATGGCAGTACAGTATTCAGAGCCATCATCTTCATCCCAGTTTTTCATAAATAGTCCTTCAACCAAGTAACCCTGCTGTTTTAGCAGTAGGGCGGCGACTGAACTATCTACTCCACCGGACATACCGACGATAACTTTTTCTGCACTGCTCATATTGATTTATCTTATTTTATCTTAATTTTATAGTTTTAATTTTTACACACTAAAGGCGGTTGCGAAACAATTCTAATGGAAAAACCCTACCTTGCTCATAATCATTGAGGCAATCTATAACTAATTCACTGCGTAATTGATCTTTATTTTGGTGTATTTCTTTTGATTCCATCCAAACAACTTGCTCAATATCCGAATCGATAACAGCTTTTTCATCTAAAGAGATTGCTTCACCAGTGAATGCCAATCTGTAATATGTGATACCCGATTCACTGGAAGTTGCACTGTAAATCCCAATAAATTCTTTTATTGCTACATGCCAACCTGTTTCTTCATAGGTTTCTCTTACCGCAGCATCAATAATATCTTCACCAGGCTCAACATGCCCAGCGGGCTGGTTGATAACTAATTTACCATTGTCTATTTCTTTAACCATTAGGTAGCGGTTATCTTTAACCACAATGGTTGCAACAGTAAGGTGGATTTTATCTGGCATGACTATTCTGGCCCTTTTAAAACTTGATTAAATAAATCAGCTGCGGTTTTACCCGTTAAAGTTTTTGTTTCGCCAAGGCCTATATCTTGGATATTTAATTGACCTATTTGTGCGCGAACTAGTCTTAATGTTGGAAATCCAATAGCCGCTGTCATTCGTCTAACCTGTCGATTACGGCCCTCAGCAATACTGAGTTCAACCCAACTATCAGACACTGTTTTTCGTTGTCGTATGGGCGGGATTCTTTCCCATAAGTTTGGTGGCAATATAGGTTTACACTTAATTGCACGAGCTGGACCATCTTTTAGTTCCACACCATTTATTAGCTTTTGAGAATCGTTGCTACCAATTTGGCCCTCTACTTGAGCCCAGTAGGTTTTGTTTAACTTATACTTAGGATGGCTTATAAGCGATTGTAGCTGCCCATTATCGGTGAGTAATAACAGTCCCTCGGAATCATAATCTAAACGTCCAGCAGGGTAGATACTCTTTATTTTAATAAAATCAGCTAACGTTTTTCGACCTGCTTCGTCGGTAAATTGACTCAACACATGGTAGGGTTTGTTAAATAAAACCAATTTTGGCACTGATTTTCCTCTAAAACCGATATTCTATAGGAAACAGGGTTAAAAAAGCGCATAAAAACGTGTAAAATGCAGGCCTTTATTGTTATTGAACCATTTCACACACTATTTACATCACTCCATGGAGAATCTTAATGGGATATCAGCATATCCAGATTCCGCAATCTGGCGAAAAGATTACAGTTAACGGCGACCTGAGCCTAAATGTACCAAACAATCCAATTATCCCTTACATTGAAGGGGATGGCATTGGGTTTGATATTACACCAGTGATGATTAAGGTCATCGATGCTGCCGTTGAAAAGGCCTATAGCGGTCAAAAGCAGATTTCATGGATGGAAGTATTCTGTGGTGAAAAGGCAGCTGATAAGTACGATGGTGATTGGTTCCCTGCAGAAACTTTAGAGGCTATTAAAGACTATGCTGTTTCTATTAAGGGTCCACTGACTACCCCAGTAGGTGGTGGCTTTAGATCTCTTAATGTGGCATTGCGTCAAGAATTAGATTTATTTGTGTGTCAGCGTCCTGTTCGTTGGTTTACCGGTGTTCCTTCACCGGTTAAAGAGCCTAATAAGGTTGATATGTGCATCTTCCGTGAAAACTCTGAAGATATTTATGCAGGTATAGAATGGCGTGCGGGGACTGAAGAAGCAGGTAAAGTGATCGATTTTTTACAGAACGAAATGGGTGTTAAGAAAATTCGTTTTGATGAGAACTGTGGCATTGGTGTAAAGCCTGTATCAGAGCAGGGTACTAAACGTTTGGTTACTAAAGCCATTCAATATGCGGTTGATCAAAACAAGCCTTCTGTGACCCTTGTTCACAAAGGTAATATTATGAAGTTCACCGAAGGTGCATTTTGTGATTGGGGTTATGAAGTCGCCCGTGAGCAGTTTGGTGCTGAGCCACTAGATGGTGGTCCTTGGCATACCATTAAAAATCCAAATACAGGCGAACAAATTATTATTAAAGATGTCATTGCTGATGCGATGCTTCAGCAGATCATTCTTAGACCTGATGAGTACAGTGTTCTTGCAACACTTAATCTTAATGGCGACTATATTTCGGATGCCCTAGCAGCACAGGTGGGTGGTATTGGTATTGCACCAGGTGCTAATCTTTCTGATGATGTTGCTATTTTTGAAGCAACTCACGGTACGGCCCCAAAGTATGCTGGTCAGGATAAGGTTAACCCAGGTTCACTGATTCTTTCGGCTGAAATGATGCTTCGCCATCTTGGTTGGTTTGATGCGGCAGATCTTTTAATCACCGGTATCGAAGGTGCAATTTCAAATAAAACAGTGACCTATGATTTTGAACGCTTGATGGATGATGCAATACTGAAATCTTGTTCTGAATTTGGTGATGCAATTATTTCCAATATGTAATCTCTAACAACGAGCTGCCCTGATTTTTGATTTATCGGGGCAGCTTATTGTGTTTTCTTCGATTGTTCTTAATCCTTTCTACCAATACACACTAAAGGTGTTTGTGATGTCTCCTTTTTTGACCTATTGGAATAACATTTTCTGAATGTAAACCTTTCTCTCCTTGCTTTATTTCGTAATTAACAATTTGTCCAGTTTTTAGTGTTCTGTATCCTTCACTAACAATTGAGCTGTAATGAACAAATATATCCGTAGGCCCATCTTCATTTACAATGAATCCAAAGCCTTTAGAATTACTAAACCATTTAATCATCCCTGAATCTGCCATAATGTATCGCCTTAATCCTTGTCATTAGCAGTTAACATAATTGATAAACAACCACTGATTATAAGTATAGTAAGTATTTTGATTTTTTTAGGCTTCTTAGACTGCTTTTTATTTTTTAAGTAAATTTACACCTTGATAAACACTTGTGGTATAAAATTAATATTATTACGTAAGAAAAATATTGGCTAAATGTTATGAGCAAGATGAACGATCACAATCATGTCCCTTATTTTGATCATGGGGATACAGAAATACAGGAAGCGAAGCCTCAAATAAAAGAGCCTTTGATGTATCAAGTGGTTCTTCTTAATGACGATTACACGCCAATGGATTTTGTAGTTGAACTTTTGGAGTTGTTTTTTTATCACTCACGAGAACAGGCAACCAAAATAATGCTCGATATACACCATGCTGGAAAAGGTGTCTGCGGTATATATACTGAGGATGTAGCTGCAACTAAAGCTACGCTCGTAAATGAATATTCACAGAGCAATCAGCACCCATTGCGCTGTGAATTTGAACCCTGCAACCAAAAAGAGTTTTAAGTATGCTCAGTAAGGATCTAGAATTAACACTTAATCGTGCCTATAAGAATGCTCAAGAGCAACGTCACGAATTTATGACAGTAGAGCATTTGCTATTAGCTTTACTAGACGATAATTCTGCAGTAAAAGTTCTAAAGGCCTGTGGTGTCGATTTAAGTATTTTACGGCAGGATTTAATCGAATTTATTGATGCCACAACTTCAAAAATACCCAAAACATTAGGACATCACGAAGACATTGATGTTCAGCCCACTCATGGTTTCCAAAGAGTACTCCAAAGAGCCGTTTTTCAGGTAAGCTCAAGTACCAGTGAAGAAGTTGTTGGTGCTAACGTTATAGTGGCTATATTTAGCGAGCAAGAGAGTCAGGCTGTTTATTTTTTACGCTTACAAAATATTGCACGTATCGATGTTGTCAATTTTATCGCTCATGGTATCTCAAAAATACCCAACGAAAGTGTTGCTGCTGATAGTACTGAAGCTGAATATCAACAAACAAATAAAGCCTCTGAAGAGGGGCAGTCCACTGATGGGCAACTATTAGCTCAGTTTACCATTAATCTAAATTTTGAAGCTGAACAGGGTCGTCTCGACCCTTTAGTCGGGCGCGCTAAGGAGCTGGATCGTGTCGGACAAACTCTGATTAGACGCCGTAAAAACAACCCTTTATTGGTTGGTGAGTCTGGTGTTGGGAAGACCGCCATAGCTGAGGGTCTTGCCCAACTTATTGTTGAAGGAAACGCCCCTGAACCGCTTTTAGACTTTACTATTTTTTCTCTGGATCTTGGTGGTCTTCTAGCCGGAACCAAATATAGAGGCGATTTTGAAAAACGTCTTAAAGGTTTGATTAGTGAATTATTAGATCAGGGTGAAAGTATCTTGTTTATAGACGAAATTCACACGATTATTGGCGCAGGTTCTGCCTCGGGCGGGGTAATGGATGCTTCTAATTTACTCAAACCTTTATTGTCATCGGGTAAATTAAGATGTTTTGGCTCCACAACTTTCCAAGAATATAGAGAAATTTTTGATAAGGATCGGGCATTATCTCGTCGTTTTCAAAAGGTTGATGTGGATGAACCCTCTACAGCAGAAACCTATCAGATTTTAAAGGGTTTACGAGAGAAATTTGAGCACCATCATCATTTAAAATACACTAATACTGCTCTTAAGGCGGCAGCCGAGCTCTCTAGCAAGCATATTTCAGATCGTTTTTTACCTGATAAAGCGATTGATGTTATAGATGAAGCTGGAGCATTTCAGCGTCTTCAGCCAAAGAGTCGTCAAAAGAAGACTATCGGTGTTACTGACATTGAGCTGATGATTTCAAAAATTGCTCAGATACCCGCTAAAACCGTCTCATCCTCTGACCGTTCAAAGCTAAAAGGATTAGACGATCAGTTACGATTGGTAGTATTTGGTCAGGACCCAGCTATCAGTGCCTTAACTAGCGCTATAAAGCTTGCACGTGCAGGTTTGCGAGAAGGGGAGCGGCCTATTGGTAGTTTCTTATTTGCTGGGCCTACGGGTGTTGGTAAGACCGAAATGAGCCGTCAACTAGCCAAGTTGCTAGGTATTCCTTTAATTCGCTTTGATATGTCAGAATATATGGAGCGTCACGCTGTTTCTCGTTTAATAGGCGCACCTCCTGGCTATGTTGGTTTTGATCAGGGAGGTCTTTTGACTGAGGCTGTTGCTAAACAGCCTCATGGTGTTGTATTGCTTGATGAGGTTGAAAAAGCCCATCCAGATATCTTTAATTTGTTACTTCAAGTAATGGATCATGGAACACTAACTGATAATAATGGTCGTAAAACTGATTTTCGCAATATCATATTGATAATGACTACCAATGCCGGTGCAGAGAGTTTAGATAAAAGCTCAATTGGTTTTGCAAAACAAGATCATAGTACTGACGCACTGAGTGACATTAAGAAAACATTCAGTCCAGAATTTAGGAATAGACTTGATACTATTGTCCAGTTTGGCAGTTTGCCACTCAATATTATTGCAACAGTTGTCGATAAGTTTTTAGTCAAATTACAAAATCAACTGGATGAGAAAAAAGTATTTTTAAGTGTTGATGCCGAAGCGAGGAATTGGTTGGCGGTTAATGGTTATGATGCAAAAATGGGTGCACGCCCCATGGATCGTCTTATTCAGGATAAAATCAAGAATCCACTTGCTGAGGAAGTGTTATTTGGAACCTTAAGTCAGCGTGGAGGAACTGTTTTTGTATCAGTTAAAAACGATGAGCTTTGTATCGAAATTGAAACCATGGAGCTATCTGAAGCCTAGTCTCCATGGTGAAATTTCTATCTTTCGCGAAAGGTAATACGGCCTTTAGATAGATCGTAGGGAGTCATTTCTACCTTAACTTTGTCACCTGTCAAAATACGAATATAATGTTTTCTCATTTTTCCTGAGATATGCGCAGTAATAACATGGTCATTTTCAAGTTTTACTTTGAACATGGTATTGGGCAGGGTATCGATTACCTCGCCGTCGAATTCAATATGATCTTCTTTTGCCATAACTAATTTTAGAACTCTGTAAAAAGCGCGCAGTTTGCCTTAATTTGCACAACATAGCAAAGTCATTATTCAAACTATAGGCCCATCTTTATGAAATAATTCCTTGCGGCTGTAAGCTATTCCTCTGTGCTCCATTTAATATCACTGTCTCTTAGCTGATGAAGCATGGTTAAAAAAGTTTTTCTTTTTATCGCTTTTGCACCCATAGTTACTAAGTGTTCAGTCTCTAATTGGCAGTCTATTAGCTTAAAGCCCAGCTTGGCTATGTGTTTACATAAATATACTAAAGCGATTTTTGAAGCATTAGTTTGTCTACTAAACATAGATTCACCACAAAAAATTGCGCCAATAGATAAACCATAAGCACCACCCACTAATTCTTTATCGTGCCAAACCTCTACTGAATGCGCTTTACCCAGTCTATTTAAATTAGTATAGGCTAAAATCATGTCATTGTTTATCCAAGTATCTGTTTTAAAATTTCTATCAGCGCATGCTGTTATAACTTGTTCAAATGATTGATTAAACGTTACTTTGAAAGGTTTTTTACGAAGTTGTTTTTGCAGGCTTTTAGAAATATGGAGATTATTTGGCTCGATTACACAGCGAGCACTTGGTGACCACCAAAGTATAGGGTCATTTTCGTTGTACCATGGGAATATGCCTTGATAATAGGCTGAAAGAAGTGTATCTGACTGTAGATTTCCACCTACAGCCAGTAAACCATCTGGATCCTCTAATGCAGCATTAGGGTCTGGAAACTCGGGTTTTTGCGAGTTTAGTACTGCTAGCTCCATTTATGCGTCTAAAAACCGTTCAGCATCTAATGCGGCCATGCAACCTGTTCCCGCTGAAGTGACTGCTTGTCGATAAACATGATCGGCAACATCTCCTGCTGCAAATACACCCTTAATACTAGTTTCAGTTGCATTGCCAGCCAAACCACCTGCAATAGTGATATAGCCATCTTTCATATCGAGCTGCTGGGCAAAAATATCGGTATTTGGCTTATGGCCAATAGCAATAAATACACCAGTGACATCGATTGTTTTGGTATTACCGTGATTATCCGCCAATTCGATAGCGGTAACCCCTGCATCGTCACCAAGCACTTCATTAAGGTTGTGATTCCATTCAATGCTTATATTGCCATTACGTTCTTTTTCAAAGAGTTTATCTTGCAGCATTTTTTCAGCGCGTAAACTATCTCTGCGATGAACTAGTACGACCTCTGAGCATATATTAGATAGGTAAAGCGCTTCTTCAACAGCAGTATTCCCGCCGCCAATTACTGCGACCTTTTTATTTCTATAAAAGAATCCATCACAAGTTGCACAGGCTGATACTCCTTTCCCCATAAACGCTTCTTCAGAGGGAAGCCCCAAATACTGTGCCGAAGCGCCCGTTGTAATAATCAGCGAATCACAAGTATATGAATGTGTTCCTTCTAGTTTGAAGGGGCGTTGATTGAGCTCAACAGACTCGATGTGATCAAATATCGTTTTAGTGTCAAAACGCTCGGCATGACGCTGCATTCGTTCCATTAACTCAGGACCCTGAACACCTTGATCATCGCCTGGCCAGTTATCTACATCAGTAGTCGTGGTTAATTGGCCACCCTGTTGTATGCCAGTGATAACAACGGGATTGAGATTAGCTCTGGCCGCATAGACAGCCGCAGTCCAGCCAGCAGGTCCTGATCCTAAAATAATAAGGGGGTAGTGTTGCACGTCAGACATAATTTTTTTCTCAAATAATAAAGTTTATGTTTGGTTTATAAAACCGTTTTATAGGGTGACTATCATAATGATTCCTGCGCCAGTCACCAATTAATTTTTAAATTTCTTTACATAGTTCATGAATATAGCTTTACGGCATGGCGTTTAATCGAAATTAAGCTACAATTACTGCTTTACAAAGCTAATAGGGCTTCTATTTTGAGTAATAAGAAAACTAAACAAAATAACTCGACTCCGACTAATCAGGCTGATACTGATGCAAGGTCTAAGCAGCTTCTTACTGAAGGTGCTCTCATTGGTTGTATTGCCCTTTGTCTGATCATGATGGTGGCACTTTTAAGCTACTCTCCAGAGGATCCAGGCTGGTCAAAAACAGCTACTTCTCAACAAGTAGAAAACGCCATTGGCCCAGCTGGAGCACTTTTTGCCGATATATTTTTTAACCTATTCGGCGCTATGGCTTTTTTGTTTCCGCTTTTACTGGCCGCTAGGGCTCTACAGATATTGCGAACCTGCTTATTAAAAGAGGCAATGCCGTTCGATACAGTAACTTTTAGCCTACGTCTAATCGGCTTTGTATTAGTCATGGTAAGCGCTACATCCATAGCAAACATACAATTCGATGATTCTCTTACTGGTTACCCATCAGGTTATGGTGGGGTACTTGGTATGACGATTAGCGAATCTGTCTTGGAAGTATTTAGCTACACAGGTGCTACTGTTATTTTACTTTCATTATTCTTTTTTGGATTAACTGTTTTTGCCGAGATTTCATGGATTACCATTATAGATTCTCTGGGTACTTCAACAATGGCGCTGGGACGATGGTTATCCGCCAGCTTTAGTGAAATGAGACGCAAGCAAATTGAAAATAATATTGCCAAAGAAGCGAAAGCTGAGCGCTCGATTAAAGTAGAGGCTGCAACCAAAAAAAGACAGAAGCAAACCCCAGTCACCATTAGTGCACCTGAGGTTAAGGCGAAAAATAGCAAGCGTGTTGAAAGAGAAAAACAACAACCATTATTTATTGACGAGAAACTAGTAGGGGTTCTACCGCCATTAAATCTTCTCGACACTCAAGATAAAACAACAAATACTGGCTTTTCAGATGAATCTTTGGAGCATATGTCTCGACTTTTGGAGGTCAAGCTTCAAGACTTTGGCATAAGTGCTACGGTAGTAGAAGTTCTTCCAGGGCCTGTGGTTACTCGTTTTGAAATCCAGCCAGCTGCAGGTATAAAAGTAAGCCGTATTACCGGATTGGCTAAAGATTTAGCTCGCTCAATGGCTGTAATTAGTGTTCGTGTGGTTGAAGTTATTCAAGGTAAATCTGTCGTTGGTATTGAGATTCCTAATGAGACTAGAGAAATGGTTCGCCTAAGCGAGGTACTTACCTCTGCTGCTTATGATAACTCTAGTTCACCTTTAACCTTGGCATTAGGCAATGATATCGCAGGTATTCCAGTTGTCGCCGATCTCGCTAAAATGCCACATTTACTGGTAGCGGGCACCACAGGTTCAGGTAAGTCTGTTGGTATTAACGCTATGCTTTTGAGTCTTTTGTTTAAAGCCTCACCCGACGAAGTTAAGCTAATCCTTATTGATCCAAAAATGCTTGAATTATCTGTTTATGATGATATCCCCCATCTTTTAACGCCAGTTATTACAGATATGAAGGATGCCTCTAGTGGTCTGCGATGGTGTGTGGGTGAAATGGAGCGTAGATACAAATTAATGGCCGCACTTGGAGTAAGAAATATTGCAGGCTATAACCGTAAAATAGAAGATGCTATTAAATCTGGCAATCCAATTACTGATCCGCTGTGGGTATTCAATCCAGAAGAGATGGGCTGGGACGAAACCCAAGAGCCACCAGAAGCACCGACCTTAGAAACCCTCCCTTATATCGTAGTCGTCGTCGATGAATTTGCCGATATGATGATGATTGTCGGTAAAAAAGTGGAGCAGTTAATTGCTCGCATTGCACAGAAGGCGAGGGCAGCGGGTATTCATCTAATCTTGGCAACACAGCGACCCTCAGTCGATGTTATCACTGGCCTTATTAAGGCTAACGTGCCCTCTAGAATTGGATTCCAAGTATCATCCAAAATAGATTCTCGAACCATTTTGGATCAGGGTGGTGCTGAGCAACTTTTAGGTCATGGTGATATGTTATATCTACCACCAGGAACCAGTGTTCCGGAAAGAATTCATGGGGCTTTTGTAGATGATCACGAAGTTCATAAGGTAGTTGCCGATTGGAAGCGTCGTGGCGAGCCTAATTACCTATCAGACATAACCGATGAAGCTTCATCTTCTGGTGTTATAGTTCCTGGATTTAATGGCAGTGATGATTCAGATGATAATGGAGAAAGCGATCCTCTTTATGACGAGGCCGTTGCCTTTGTATTAGAGACACGCAAAGCTTCCATTTCCTCTGTCCAGCGCAAACTTAGAGTTGGCTACAATCGTGCGGCTAGGCTGATAGAGCAAATGGAAGCAAGTGGTGTTGTTAGTTCTATGGGCAATAATGGAAGTAGGGAAGTATTAGCACCATCGGGATCTAATTGATGAAATTATTTTGCTGGGCGCTAATGGCTATTTTCACTACAAGTATTTCTTGGGCTGAAATAACTAAAGACGCATCTGAACAACTAGCTGATTTATTAAGCCCCATAAATAGTTTTTCAGCTAACTTTAGCCAGCAGCTATTGGACTCCAAAGGCAATTCCTACCAAAAATTAACGGGTATTTTTCATGGGAAAAAGCCTAACCAAGTACATTGGACTGTATTTCAGCCAGCGGCACAAACGATTGTCAGTAATGGTGCTCGCCTATGGCTTTATGATCCTGATTTGGAACAAGTTATTGTTGAACCTTATGCTAATAATCCTGAAACTAACCCCATCATCTTGCTGCTTGGTAGTCCACAACAGATAAGTGAAAGCTTTAATGTTACAGGACAAAAATTAGTTAACGATTCTACCCAGCAATTTATTCTCGAACCTATTGCGCTAACCACTTTATATAAGCAACTATCAATTGAATTCTCTAAGGGTAGTTTGTCTGGTATAAACTTTACCGATAATCTTGGCCAAAAAACTCTTATTGAGTTTCAAAATTTTATATTGAATCCATCATTTGAGGATAATTTTTTCACCTTTAAAATACCCGAAGGAGTGGATGTTGTAAGCCATGGCCACTGATCTTTTTACCCAAGAGGTTTACCAGCCATTAGCCTCCAAAAGGCGCCCTGAAAGTCTATCTGATTTTTTAGGCCAGCAACATATACTTAGCCATGGCAAACCTCTTAGAGAGGCTATTAACAGCGGTCTTCCTCATTCAATGATACTTTGGGGTCCTCCCGGTGTTGGCAAAACTACCTTAGCCAAGATAATTGCACAAGCCGCAGATGCTCATTTTGAGTCTATATCAGCTGTGCTATCTGGGGTTAAGGAAATCAGGGCAGCAATATCAATTGCACAACAACAGCGTGATGCTCATGGTCGAAAAACACTATTATTTGTTGACGAAGTTCATCGCTTTAACAAATCACAACAGGATGCTTTTCTACCCTATGTTGAAGACGGCACTGTAATTTTTATTGGTGCCACCACAGAAAACCCCTCATTTGAACTTAATAATGCACTCTTGTCTCGTTGTCGCATCTATGTGCTAAAAAGTTTAACACTCGATGATATAAAAAATATTGTCACTCATTCGCTACCTGCGTTAAATGCTAACAATAACAGCACTATAACCATTGAAGAAAAGGCATTGGAATTACTGGCTAATGCAGCGGATGGTGATGCTCGGCGTGCACTTAACCTTCTTGAGATAGCGGCTGATCTTGTGCCAGATGATTCCTGTGAGCTGAATACTGATATTTTGCAGCAGGTTTTGGTGGGTGATAATCGAAGATTTGATAATAAGGGTGAGTATTTTTATGATCAAATTTCCGCTCTGCATAAATCCATTAGAGGATCTGATCCTGATGCATCTTTGTATTGGCTTTGTCGTATGCTCGATGGCGGGTGTGACCCACTTTATATAGCGCGACGCTTGGTACGAATTGCTAGTGAAGATATTGGCAATGCCGATCCAAGAGCCCTTGAAATAACATTAAATGCTTGGAACTCCCAAGAAAGATTGGGGAGCCCAGAGGGTGAGCTTGGTTTAGCTCAAGCTGTTACTTATCTAGCTATAGCGGCTAAAAGTAATGCTATTTATACAGCGTACAAAGCTGTGATGGCAGATATTCGCTCTATGCCTAGCTATGAAGTGCCGTTGCATTTGCGCAATGCACCCACAACACTAATGAAACAGCTAGATTATGGCAAAGATTATAGATACGCCCACAATGAAGAGAGCGGCTATGCCGCAGCAGAGCGCTATTTGCCCGAGGAGTTAAAGGATAAGCAATATTATTTCCCCACTGATCGTGGCCTAGAGGGTAAAATAGCTGAAAAATTAACTTATCTTCGTAGTTTAGATAAGAAAATGAAGACTGAAAAATAAGGAAAAATTAAATGCATTGGATTTCAGTAGCTCTTGGCGGGGCAGTAGGTGCTGTATGTCGTTACTGGGTGAGTGTTTCATTATTACCCGTGAGTGGTTATAAATTCCCCTTTGCTACGCTATCGGTAAATGTAATCGGTAGTCTTTTTATGGGTATTTTGTATGTTCTTATTGTAGAGAAGGGCGGGTTACCCGATCAGGCACGAAATATTCTTATGGTGGGTTTTTTAGGGGCTTTCACAACTTTTTCAACTTTCTCGCTTGATGCTATCAGTCTGTGGCAAAATGGCGGCCAATTAATGGCGCTTATTTATGTTTTTGCAACTGTAGCTTTATGCCTAATAGCTATTATTTTTGCCATTTGGCTAACACGACTGTTTTAAGGATATTATTATGCTTGACCCGAAACTACTTCGTTCGGAGCTAAATTCAGTAGCACAAAGCCTAAAAATTAAAGGTTTTGAATTAAATTGTGACGATTTTTTATCACTTGAGTCTCAACGTAAAGAGCTTCAACTTAAAGCCGAGGCCGTTCAACAAGAGCGTAATGCCTATGCCAAGAGTATGGGTAAGTTAATCGGTCAAGCGAAGGCGAATGGTGAAGATATTGAGCCCTTAAAAGCTAAGGGTGAAGCCTTAAAAAAAGCCAGTACTGATGCCGATACTGCTCTGACTGAAATTCAAGTTCAGTTAGATACTTTGTTGCAAGGCATACCCAACATACCCGACACTGCTGTACCAGAAGGAAAGGATGAGGAAGATAACGTAGAAGTTCGTCGCTGGGGAACCATTAACGAATTTGATTTTAAGGTTAAAGATCATGTTGACCTAGGTGCTGATCTAAAGGGTCTAAATTTTGATACAGCCGCCAAAATTACTGGCTCAAGATTTGCTCAAATGAGTGGTGGTCTGGCAAGACTTCACCGTGCGCTAACGCAATTTATGCTTAATACGCATAGTGAAGAACATGGATACCAAGAGGTCTATGTCCCCTATATTGTTAATTCTGATTCCTTATTTGGTACAGGTCAGCTACCTAAATTTGAAGAAGATCTGTTCAAATTAGATGATGAGCGGAATTATTATCTAATTCCCACGGCAGAAGTGCCAGTGACTAATATTCATCGCAATGAAATTGTCGATCAACTGCCGATCAAATATGTATCCCACACCCCGTGTTTTAGAAGTGAAGCGGGCAGCAGTGGTCGCGATACTCGCGGTATGATTCGTCAGCATCAATTTGAAAAAGTTGAAATGGTTCAGTTTGTCCATCCAGAGCAATCAAGTGAAGCCCATGAAGCGCTGACAGGCCATGCCGAAGCTATATTGCAAGCATTAGGCTTATCTTATCGTACGGTTATTTTGTGCGGTGGCGATCTTGGTTTTTCATCCGCTAAAACCTATGACATAGAAGTGTGGTTGCCCTCTCAGCAGACCTACAGAGAAATATCATCCTGTAGTAATTTCACTGATTTTCAAGCTCGGAGAATGAAAGCTCGATTTAGAAATGCTGAGGGTAAAACAGAGTTTCTTCATACCGTTAATGGCTCAGGTTTAGCCGTAGGGCGCACTTTGATTGCTGTGATGGAAAACTATCAACAGGCCGATGGTTCAATCGCTATTCCAGAGGTTTTACAACCTCTAATGAGCGGCTTGACTCATATAAGCTAATGGATTTCTTACCGCTATTTCATAATCTTAATGGTAAGCGCGTTATTGTTATCGGTGGCGGCGAAATTGCCCTGCGCAAAGTACGCCTTGTGGCTGAAGCCAGCGCCTTAATTACTATTGTCGCCAAAGAGTACTGTGCTGATCTTGTAGAAATAAGAGACAGCAATGCCAAAAAAGGTATCCATAATCTTGAGCTAATAACAGCGCCTTACCAACAACAGTATATTGAAAACTACCCTGAAGCAGTTCTAGTGATTGCGGCCACCAATGACCCTGAACTTAACCGTGAAGTATCAAAGCATGCGCAACAGGCGCATATGCTCTCTAATGTTGTGGATGACCCTGGTTTTTCAACGGTTATTTTTCCATCCATCGTCGATAGATCACCCATACAAATAGCTATCTCAAGCGGTGGTGATGCTCCGGTCTTAGTGCGTCTTATTAGAACTCAGCTAGAAAGCCTTTTTCCTGCAGGTATGAGTAAATTAGCCGCGTTAGCTGGTAGTTTTAGAGAAAAGGTAAAAGCCAAATTTTCTAATGGTGCCGATCGAAAAGCTTTTTGGGAAGAAGTGTTTGGTGGCCCTATTGCAGAACAAGCCTATAGCAACAACCTAGATGAAGCGGAGCGACTGTTAAAGGACAAGCTCGACACCACTGAAGAATTTAAAACGGGTGAGGTCTATCTTATTGGAGGCGGGCCAGGTGATCCAGATCTGTTAACCTTTAAGGCCATACGACTGATGCAACAAGCCGATATTGTTTTATACGACAGACTGGTCTCCAAACCTGTTCTGAATTTGGTTAGGCGGGATGCTACGAGAATCTACGTGGGGAAAACCGCGGGTGATCATCCTGTGACCCAAGAAAATATTAATCAAAAAATGGTGGATTATGCCCTTGAAGGCAATCGCGTAGTCCGGCTTAAGGGCGGTGATCCTTTTATTTTTGGTCGCGGTGGCGAAGAACTTGAAACCTTAGCCGAACAGGGGATTCCTTTTCAAGTAGTTCCGGGTATTACTGCAGCCTCTGGATGCGCTAGCTATGCCGGAATACCCCTGACACACCGCGACCATGCCCAGTCTGTGCGATTTATAGCTGGTCATCACCGCTCCGGAAAGCTTGATCTTAATTGGAATGAATTAGCTCAGCCCAATCAAACACTGGTTTTTTATATGGGTCTTAATGGTCTAGAAACCATCTGTGAACAACTCAAAGCGCATGGTTTAGATGCCAATATGCCTGTTGCTTTAGTTGAAAAGGGGACTTCAGATAAACAGCGAGTATTTACCGGTGATTTAAACAGTCTGCCTACTATCGTTCGCAATGCTGAAGCTAAAGCGCCTACACTGATTATTGTCGGTACCGTTGTTAGCCTGCATGATAAATTAGCTTGGTTTAATCAAAATTCACAGAGTGAAGAATGAGTAACAATTTTGACTTTGATCTATTTGTTATAGGTGCGGGTTCCGGCGGGGTTAGAACCGCCAGAGTTGCTGCTTCTCAGGGTAAGCGAGTTGCCATCGCTGAGGTTTCTGATCTTGGCGGCACCTGTGTCAATGTTGGCTGTGTGCCAAAAAAATTATTTGTCTATGCTTCTCAGTTTCCTGAATTGTTTCATGCTGGCGAAGGTTATGGTTGGAATCATTCAAATCAGGCAACGTTTAATTGGAATACCCTCAGAGACAATAAATCCAACGAAATAGGCCGTTTAAACGCCATTTATCAAAGACTATTGAAGGATAGCGGTGCGACCATTATTCAAGGCAGAGCTAAAATAGAAGCTCCTCAGCGTATTTCTGTTAACGGACAGCAATACAGCGCAAAAAAAATATTAATTGCAACCGGCGGCTGGCCCCGTATACCCGATATACCCGGTAAAGAACTGGCGGTTAGTTCTAATGAAATGTTTAGCCTAGCAGAGCTCCCTAAAAGGGCTGTTATTGTAGGTGGGGGCTATATAGCAGTTGAATTCGCAGGGATTCTTAATGGGCTAGGGGTTGAGACACACCTAATATACCGTGGGAATCAGTTATTAAAATCATTTGATAGCGATTGTTGCGCAAAAGTAACAGAAGGCATGATTAAAAAGGGTATCAAAATGACTCTAGATACCAATGTCAGTTCAATTGCCAAGTGTCACCAACAGCTTAATATCAACTTAGATAGTGGGAGCTCAATTACTGCAGATATGGTGCTTTATGCCACAGGTAGGCAGGCCAATACCGAAGGGTTAGGGCTTGAGAATACCAAAGTTACATTAAATGATCGTAACGCAATTGTGGTTGATGAAAACTACTGTACCAATGAGCCCAGTATCTATGCTATTGGTGATGTTATAGACCGGGTTCAGCTTACACCGGTAGCCATCAAACAGGCCATGGTATTGATTAATCACTTATACGCAGATGATACAGCCAAGCTAGATTACACAAATATACCAACCGCAGTGTTTAGCCAACCTGAATTAGCCACGGTAGGCTTAACAGAAGCCCAAGCTAAGCAACAATATACCGATATTGCTGTTTATCGTTCAGACTTTAAGCCCATGTTTGAAACATTAGGGCAGGGTAGTGATCGTACGTTTATGAAAATGATCGTTAATAAAACCAATGACAAGGTTATTGGCTGTCATATGGTGGGCCACCATGCCGCAGAAATTATTCAGGGAGTCGCCATCGCCATAAAAGCAGGCGCTACAAAATCACATTTTGATTCAACGATTGGTATCCATCCGTCGACTGCAGAAGAATTTGTAACGCTAAAATAGTATTATATTTCAACAGTTTATATAGTATTTATAATATCTACATTAGAACTTTAGCCGTTCTCGCTCTAGTAACGTTAACAATAAATACTTTAAATCTGCTATTGATCTTGCATCAGAAGAAGTATCCCCGCTGAGATTAAATAGTATCGTATGGCTAATCTGATGGATAAAAACTGGCAGATGTAAGGCGGCATCGTCACTTATTCCTATGGATGTTCTATTAAAAGCCCGTATAAAGCCACTATGGACGCAGTTTAAGTAGCTGTCATAGATCGACTTAAGCTCAGGTATAATAGCCATTACAGGGACAATGGGTAATAAATAAGAATTTTCTTTATAAGCTTGCAAGAGACTATCTACGGTAAGGCTGACAAAGGGCTTTAACTGCATTTTCTCAATATCTTCAGCGTTAATAGCATCCATAACCTGCATTATATTTTCTAACCACAGTTCTGACAGAGCATATAATATTGCATGTTTGTTTGGAAAATAATGGTAGAGCGTACCCACGGATATACGCATTTTTTTAGCCACAAGAATTGTCGTTAGTTCGCTCAACCCCACTGTTTGCAATAGATAACAGGTTTCCTTTAATATTTTATCACGCTGTAACCTTGCTCTACCTTGAATCGGTTCAGATCTAGAACTTAACTTCTTTGGCATAATTTACCCCTTATTCATATTAACCCTTAAACCTCATACTTAAATATAAACTAAATTCCGAATAATTACTCAATATAATTTGAGTTATTATTCAATAATAGGGTAAATGTTGTTTTTTCCAAGCAGTAATATTCCTCTATAAGCAAGGCTATATATGCATTAAGCATTGCAATCATAAGTAATTATCGCTAATGTATAGTGATTAGATAAAATACTAACAAAGCATTACCACTTGAGTTTATTCTTTTCTTGCAGATGACTCTCAGTTTTACTGCTGTAATAATTAATAAAACACTCTTTTATTACCTCTATAGCTTTAAATATATAGTTCATTTGACGCATACGAACTATTCAGCAGCTACTTTATGGTTTGATATATTTTAATAATTGATAAGTGTTTAAGAGTGCCGCTAGGATTTATAGATGTTGTACGATTTGGATAAAACAGCCTTATTACCTGATATAAACGATCAACTGCATCATGTAGTTGAGAGATTTGCTCATCATGATCTTTCTGGGCTGGCTAACTCTTCACTAATGAATCGTGTAGATAGCAAGTTTTTGCTACCTTTAGGCTCGCTTCTTGGTGTCTTAAAAGCCTGTAAACCGTTTTATTCGATACTTAATATTGATGGTGTAAGTATTTTCCAATATGACAATATTTATTTTGACACCAATAAGCTTCATTTTTATAACAATCACCATAACCGTAAACTTAATCGTCACAAGGTTCGTCATAGACACTACGCTGATGTAGGCAATAGTTTTTTAGAGGTTAAATTTAAGAATAATAAAGGTCGCACTATTAAAAATCGATGTCTTGTCGATAGTGACCCAAAGATTGCCTTGGCTGATAATTATTCTTTTTTACAAGATTATGGTATTCCCAACCCTGACCAACTTATTCTTTCTCAAGCCTGTTCTTACCGTAGAATCAGTCTTGCAAGTGATGCCCGTAAAGAACGATTAACCTTAGATTTAAATATTAATTTTTCTAGCAGGCTTAAACATGCAAAATCTGATGATAACTTTAACCTTTCTAATTTTTATATTGCCGAGCTTAAGCAGGAAAAATTAGACCGACAATCGCCTTTTTATCGACTCATGCGCGATATGGGAATAAGACCCAAAGGTTTTAGTAAATACTGCATGGGGCAATCACTAACTAATAACAAACATATCAAGTCAAATCGTTTTAAAGCGAATCTGATGAAACTCAAGATGGGAGCATAATTTAATGAATGATATTTTCGGGCTTTTTGTGGGTCAATTTTTTCCACTACTTTTAATAAATACCATTTTTCTAGGGGTATTATTGCGTGGTATTTTCTATCGTTATACGCCCGATAGAAACTCTGTTTTTGGTTTCTTTATGTTCGGTACAGGTGTATTTTTACTTACGCATCTTTTGCAAGGCGTTGAAATTTCCATGGGTTTTGCTTTTGGATTATTCGCTATATTTGCAATGTTGCGCTATCGAACAGAATCCATATCTATTCGTAATATGACCTATCTTTTTCTTGTTATTGTTATCTCCCTTCTCAATGGTGTAGGTCCCTTAAGTTTCCTAAGTGCTGCATTTGTTAATGCTATATTGTGTGTCATGGTCGCCGTTGGTGAGACTGGATTATTTGCGCCAAGAGTTTTTGAAAAGACGATTCGTTACGAAAATATTCATAATATTCGGCCTGAAAATCACCACTTACTTGTTGCTGACATCGAAGAGCGTACCGGGTTAGATGTAAAAGATATCCAAATAAACAATATTGATTTTCTAAGCGATGTTGCCAGCATCAAGGTATCATATAGTGAGCCTGCTAGTAACATTAATGATTCAACAGAAAATTAGAATGTAGATCATAAAAAGGTAAAAAAAGTGTTTAAAATTAGCTTTCTTACAGTTCTAACCTGGCTTTGTTTCAGCGTATTTACCTCATCATCATTTGCAGTTGAAATAGACAATTCAAGCTTGAAAGCTGAATATTTAAACAATGATCTTATCCGAGATTTAGATGTAGGCATAAGGATTAATCTTGATTCAACCCGCTTTGCTGGTATGTACCGAGAAGATCAACTGGATAATTATAATTATGACTCTCAACTAAGAAGAGCAAGATTAACATTTAAACTACCACTGGGTGAAAATTGGTCAAGCAAGCTTCAAGTTGCAATCAATGAAAGTGATGATACCTACGAAACCAAAGATTTATATTTACGTTACAGAGGCTTTGATTTTGCTGAGATCAGGATCGGCCAATCAAAAGAGCCCTTTGGTCTAGAAAACATCACAAGCTCAGCAAATACATTATTTACCGAGAGAGCTCTTTCAACTTTTTCTTTGGGTCGCAGTAAAGGAATCAATCTGTCTGACTCTAATAAAAAGTATAGCTGGAGTGTCGGAGTATATAATGTTGAAAAAAGCGGCAAAGTTAAAGCGGATGGCGATAAAGCCTATACTGCAAGGTATACCCTCAGCCCAGTTAATGACAAAAAAAATTACAATCACTTCGGGATGGCCTATTCAACCAGAGACCTCCAGGGTGCTGAATATGAAATTAAAACTAATGGCGGTGTAGATAGCGCTATTAATTTCTTAGATACTCGTAATATTGCAACTAATACCATAGTTAAAAAAGGCGTTGAAGCTGCATGGGGCAGGGGAGCCTTATCTCTACAAGGTGAATTCCAACACCTAAAAATCAATGCCTTAGATACTGACCAAAGTGCTGAGTACCAAGGCTATTACACCCAGCTATCCTATTTTTTGACCGATGATCACCGACCTTATAAAAAAGGCCGGTTTGCAAATGTTAAGCCCACCTCATCTATGGGTGCATGGGAACTAAACCTGAGAAAGGGCACTTTACAAACAGTTCGCATTGGTGCTTTGAATAAAAATAATAGTATAGATATAACAACCACAGTTTTAGGGCTTAATTATTACCTTAATAAACGCATGAAGTTAATGCTTAACACTAGTAAAACTAATGCCAAAGGTATCCTAGAAGACAGCCAGCATAGTTCAGGTAAAGCCCTTACACTTCGAGTTCAAATAAGACTTTAGTCTCATATCTCAAAGTGAATGAAATTCACAGGCATTAGATTTAAAGGGCATACAAACTAAACATCCCGATCTTTACCGGTTTTGGCCCGTTCTTTCATATCCGATTGAATATAAACCTGATCGGTGGTGCCCATACTCGCATGCCCAAGATCGTCGGCCATATGTTTAAGGGGTCGTGTAGCTATATCCTGAGAAGCACCTGTATGTCTAAGCCAGTGGGTTGTGGCTTCTCTTAAAGCTTTAGCCTCGTCAGAAAAGCCCTCAGAAAGCATTTTTTCATAAGCCATATCAAAGGCTTCTTGAACAATACGCCTTAATTGTCGAGAACTCATACCCCCAGTACCACGGTTTTTAATCACCAATGGCGCATTACTATTAAAATTACTATTTTGTTCCGTTCTAAATGCCTGATAACGTTTAATGTAGGGAAATAGGGCACTTGGCACTGAAATATCACGTATTTTATTGCCTTTCCCCAAAACCTTTAGCCAGTGATTGCCATCGGAATCTTGCCAAAAATGCTGCCAAATAGGTTGCCAATTGGACCTGTCTGATAATTCTGATACTCGCAGATACAATGTTTTAATTAAGGCAACAACAAATAACATTCGTTCATAATTAGTATCGGCATTTGCCTTAGCTTCAGCGCAGCTTAAAACATAATCCCACTGAAGGTTAGATAACCGTTTTATATTCTTTTGGGTAGCGCCTTTAATAAGGTAGGGTGATTGCTTGCGGATTGCAGGAATAGGGTTGCCAAACGCATAACCCTCATCGGCCAAATAGTCATAAAAACAAGAAATAGCTGAAAAACAGATCTTTATAGCCTCACCTGAGAGTGTATGACCCTTTGTATCGGGTTTTACATCCAAACCCCCTGCTGTGGCTTTTTTGCGGTCTTCCTTGCTTATTTTTGCGGCAAATGGCCGCCAAAATTCATTTTGAAGCCACTCTCCGCCGATTGGCTTGAATCGGTCCTGCACCGATTCACCGACCCATTCAGTCGGTGGACTATGAATAAAATCAAAAAATGCTTCTAATTCTGGACGTTTAAGTTGGATGATACTTTTGTAAGCAACTGTCCAGGACCATAACAAAAGGCGCTCAACTTCGTTTCTATAGCTACGATAGGTGGCTTCACTTTTGCGACTGTAACTTTTTAGGAATGCCTGACTGTGTAAAAAGTCCTTACTTACATCTGGATTATCTTTAACCAGTGCTTCAATAAATAATTTTGAGTCTGGATATTCATTAAGCATGGCCATACCCATGGGTAACCGCGTGTATCTTTTATGGGCATCAAATAGAGGTGTTGCTTTAAACTTGGACATAACTAAACTCATAATAACAACGGCTATAAATGGGGTTAACTGTATATTCTAGCTGTTATGCACTGTATCAAGCCTAAAACTGAATGTCTAGTTATGTCCACTAATTGAGATTAGAGGAAATAGCACAAATACTATAGGTGCCCCTTTATTAGTAAATAATCGATGTCTTTAGAAAAAGAAAACGTTAGGCATGATGAAAATATTAAACTAAAGACACCCAGATATAATATAAGACGTATAGTTAGTGTGATACTTTTGATTTAAACCGTATAAGATTATTATCATTCATAGGTTTATTTCGTATAATTAACACGAAGCAACCGCATTAAAAAGGAAATCATGCGCCAGCTAGCCATCTTAACGATATTTATATCTGCCCTCTTTGTTACCTTTGTATCGTCAAACACAGAGGAACTTAGTGATATTTTGCCTGAATCCCATCATGCAAAGCTGTTTCGTGAAATTTACACTCAATTAGCGACATCACATTATTCAACAGTATCACTTAATGATCAGCTATCTGAAGCCTATTTAACGGCCTATATAGATAGACTAGACTCTCCAAAACGATTTTTCATGGCTTCAGACATAGCGGAATTTAAAAAATGGCAATATAAACTTGATGACTTAGCTAAACGTGGTGACGTAAGTGCTGGCTTTGAAATCTTTAATCTATTGCGTGAACGCGCTACTGATCGTTTACAACATAATATTGAGTTATTAGAAAACAAGCAGCATAAATTTGATTTTACACTTAATGAGCATATCTTTTTAGATGCGGATGATCGTGATTGGTTTATAGATTCAAAACAAGCAGATGATTTCTGGCGTAAGGCTATGAAAGACTCAATGATTAGACTAATGCTAAGCGGTAAAGAGCAGCAGGAAGCTCGAAAACTGCTTATAAAGCGCTATAAAGCACTATTAAATCGCTATATTCAAAGAAACAGTAAAGATGTGTTTCAGCAGTATGCCAATGCCTTTGCATCCCTGTATGACCCCCACTCTTCTTACTTTTCCCCACGCTCTTCGGAAAACTTTCAGATTAATATGTCGTTATCCCTTGAGGGTATTGGTGCACAGCTAACAACCGAAGATGAATTTACTGAAGTTGTTGATGTTATTACCGGTGGTCCGGCAGATGTACAGGGTATTCTTAAGCCAAAAGACAAGATAATTGGCGTAGGCCAAGGCGATAAAGAAATTGTCGATGTAATCGGTTGGCGTATTGATGATGTGGTTGACTTAATTCGCGGTAAAAAAGGCTCTGTGGTTCGTCTACAAATTGATTCAGGTGGCAGTAGTGACAAAATAATCTCCATTGTAAGAGACACTGTGAAACTTGAAGAGAAGTCGGCTCAAAGTCATATTATCAGCATTGAGAATGATGGTAAAAAATACAATATAGGCGTGATTGAAATACCTACTTTTTATATGGACTTTGAAGCCGCCAGAAGACAGGATCCCAATTATAAAAGCACTTCGCGCGATGTTCGAAAGCTGTTAAAAGAATTAAAACAACTGTCTGTTGACGGTGTTGTTCTTGATTTAAGAAATAACGGCGGCGGCTCCTTATATGAGGCCACTGCCCTCACCGATCTATTTATAGATTATGGCCCTGTGGTTCAAATTCGTGATGCCAATAAAAAAATCTATCGCAATCAACGAGCCAGATATGACGCTTATTATGATGGGCCTATGATAGTGCTTATCAACCGTCTCAGCGCATCGGCATCAGAGATTTTCGCCGGCGCGATACAAGATTATGGCCGAGGCTTAATCGTTGGTAGTCAGAGCTATGGTAAAGGCACTGTCCAGACCATGGCTGAGTTAAGTAGTGGCTTTTTAAAATTAACAGTCTCTAAATTTTATAGAGTGTCAGGGGGAAGCACACAGCATCGGGGTATCATCCCCGATATTAAGTATCCATCCTTGTTTGATTCAGATGAAATTGGAGAAAGCCATTTAGATAGTGCCCTGCCCTGGGACCAAATTCATGCTGTTCCCCATCAGTATTCAGCGAAATTAAGTGAATTAATCATACCCTTAAGCAAAGTACACAAGAACCGTGTGCTGTCAGATGCAAATTTTTCAAGCTTGACTAATCAATTAGCGCTAAAGCAAGAATGGAAAGAACAAAACCGCTCCAATTTAAACCTTGAGCAACGTAAAAAAAGAGACGATAGTTTTGATGAATCCCTTTTTGCCATAGAAAATAAACGTAGAATAGAACAAAATCTTAAGGCTTATAAGGATATAGAGGCTTGGGAAGCCGCTGAAGAGGAGGCTGATGAAAATAAAGATAAAGACCAAATCCCCACTGCTGAAAGCGACCCTATGCTTTATGAAACAGGTATACTTCTAAGTGATCAAATTAAGATATTATCAAGTGCAATATATGCCGATAAAAAATCCAAATTAGCTACTCAATTAAAACAATAAAACTAATAATTATGAGCAATAAAATTAAAATAATATCGTTTAATGTCAATGGGATACGCGCACGTATTAATCAGCTTTCTTCGGTTATAAAACAACATCAACCCGATATTATTGGCCTTCAAGAAACCAAGGTCTGTAATGAAGAATTCCCCTTTGAGGATATTGAAGCCCTAGGATATAAAGCTAGTATCCATGGCCAAAAGGGCCATTATGGTGTCGCTCTTTTGACCAAAAATAGCCCATCAAGTCTGCAATGCGGCTTTCCCACTGATGATTCGGATAGTCAATGTCGAATAATACACGGAAAATATGAAATAAATGGCCGCACTTTACATGTAATTAATGGCTATTTCCCTCAGGGAGAAGGTCGGCATCACCCTACTAAATTCCCCGCTAAACAGAAATTTTACAAGGATCTATTGGATTATCTAAATAATAATTTTAGTCAAGATGACGCTGTGATTGTAATGGGTGATATGAATGTAGCCCATAGGGATGCTGATGTTGGCATCAAACCTGAAAACGCTAAGCGCTGGCTTAAAACAGGCAAAAGTTCGTTCTTACCCGAAGAGCGAGAATGGCTACAATCTATCCTAGATTGGGGGCTAATTGATACTTACAGAGCAGATAACCCCGAGAATAACACCTACAGCTGGTTCGATTATAGAAGCCGTGGCTTTGATCAAGACCCTAAAATAGGCCTTAGAATAGATCTTATACTCGCCTCATCAGCTGCAATGGCCGTTTGCAGTGGTACAGGCATCGATCTAGAGGCCAGAGGCCATGAAAAGCCCTCTGACCACTGCCCTATTTGGTTTGATATAAATCTATAGCTAAGAAAGCTTTGATTCTAATTCTGGTAATGCGGCGAATAAGTCAGCCGCTAAGCCATAATCTGCTACTGAGAAAATAGGCGCTTCTTCATCTTTATTGATGGCAACAATGACTTTGCTGTCTTTCATTCCAGCTAAATGCTGTATCGCGCCAGAAATACCCACGGCAATGTACAAATCCGGAGCCACTACCTTTCCAGTTTGACCCACCTGCATATCATTGGGGGCATAATCAGCATCTACCGCTGCCCTTGAAGCACCGACAGCGGCACCCAATTTGTCTGCAATTCTATAAAGAAGATCAAAGTTATCACCACTGGCCATACCACGACCACCTGATATAACGATATTGGCAGCAGTCAGTTCAGGTCGATCAGATTGCGCAAGCTGATCACTAACGAAACTGGAAACTGCCGCATCATGAGCCGCATCAAGAATTTCAATGCTAGCTGATCCGCCTTCTGCTGATACTGGGTCAAATGATGTACCACGTATGGTTAGAACTTTAACTGTATCTATAGACTGCACTGTGGCAATTAAGTTGCCGGCATAAATCGGTCTTTTAAAGGTATCTTGACTGACTATTTCACTGATATCTGAAATAGCCTGAACATCTAACAAGGCTGCAACACGCGGCATTATATTTTTTGCAGTGGTGGTTGCTGTTGCCAAAATATGCGTATAACCAGCAGCCACATCGGCAATTAATGGCGCCATATTCTCTGCAAGAAAATAATCGTAACAAGAATTGTCTGCAACAAATACCTTGGACACAGCTATCACCTTTGAGGCTTGCTCTGCAACCGCTTGACAGTCTTTACCTGCAATTATTAAATCAATCGTATCACCCAGTTGAGTAGCGGCCGATATAGCGTTTAAAGTGGCTGAATTTAACTGCTGATTATTGTGTTCAGCAACTACTAGAATACTCATGAGATCACCTTAGCTTCGTTTTTAAGCTTATCTATCAATTGAGTTACATCGCTAACCATTATTCCGGCTTGACGCTGCGCTGGGGGCTCTACGCCAAGCAGCTTAGTTCTTGGACTGGCATTGACCCCAAGTTCGTCTAATGTAAGTGTTGCTAGAGGCTTTTGTTTAGATTTCATTATATTGGGCAGCGAGGCGTAACGCGGCTCGTTAAGTCGTAAATCTGCGGTAACAACAGCAGGCAAATCCAGTGAAAGGGTTTGAAGACCTCCATCAATTTCACGGGTCACAGCAATCTTACCCTCGTCAACCACAACTTCAGATGCAAACGTACCCTGTGAACAATCAAGTAAAGTTGCGAGCATTTGACCCGTTTGGTTGTTATCGCCATCGATAGCTTGCTTGCCCATTAGAATTAGATCGGGGCTTTCTTTATCACACACTGCTTTGAGACATTTAGCTACGGCTAGAGGCTCTAGTGGTTGTTCCGTTTGAACTAAAATAGATCTATCAGCGCCGAGTGCCAGTGATGTTCGCAGTTGCTCTTGAGACTTCTGACATCCAATAGTGACGGTAATTATTTCACTAGCCAACCCTTTTTCTTTAAGCCGAACAGCTTCTTCGACGGCTATCTCACAAAAAGGATTCATGGACATTTTTACATTGGCTAAATCTACATCAGAACTATCTGCATTGGCCCTAACTTTAACGTTGTAATCGACGACTCGCTTTATTGCTACAAGGATTTTCATCAAAACTCCAATTTTAATAACTTAACTATAGACTTTATTAACCACAGCATTTTCAATGGCAGTATTTTGCCCAATAACTAGCTTTAAATCAATCAGTTGGTGGGTTCATTGCGACTCGTTAGTCACATTAATAACAAACTAAACAGTGGTATTTAAACGTATTTACAGCCATTGTATATAGCTGTTAAACAGTATTTAATAATAATGTTGAAATAATTAGGAGCAACACATTGTCCCGTGAATCCATGGAATATGACGTAGTCATTGTAGGTGCTGGTCCGGCAGGTCTTGCCGCTGCTTGCAGACTAAAGCAATTAAATGCTAATTATTCAGTTTGTGTGATCGAAAAAGGTTCTGCAGTCGGTGCCCACATTTTATCGGGTGCAGTTTTTGAGCCTACCGCCTTAAACGAACTTATTCCTGATTGGAAATCTATGTCGGCTCCTGTGACTACTGGGGTTACAGATGACCAAATTTTGCTTTTAACCAGCGATTCAAAACATATTAAGGTGCCGGGATTATTGGCCCCTAAAACCATGAAAAATCATGGTAATTACGTTATTAGTTTGGGTAAGTTTTGTTCTTGGCTTGGAGGTCAAGCGGAATCCTTAGGTGTTGATATATTTCCCGGGTTTGCTGCATCGGAAATTCTTTACGATCAAGATGGTAAGGTTACTGGAATTGCTACAGGTGATATGGGACTGAGTCGCACTGGAGATAAAAAAGATACCTTTATGCAAGGCATGGAACTACAGGCTAAATATACGCTGTTTGCCGAGGGTTGCCGTGGTCATTTGGGCAAGCAGCTAATCGACAAATACAACTTAGATGAGGGTAAAGATCCTCAACATTATGGTATTGGGATTAAAGAATTATGGAAAGTACCCTCGGAACAGCATAAACCTGGACTTGTAGTTCACTCTGCCGGGTGGCCCCTTAATGAGACTAATACACTGGGGGGTGGTTTTCTTTATCATTTAGAGGACAATCAAGTGGCCGTTGGGCTAATTACTAACCTTTCCTATAGCAATCCCCATTTAAGCCCGTATGATGAATTTCAGCGCTATAAACACCACCCAAGTATAAAGCAGCATCTTGAAGGTGGAGAACGTCTTACCTATGGCGCGCGAGCGATTACTAAAGGTGGACTTCAGTCACTGCCAAAAATGTCATTTCCCGGTGGTTTATTAATTGGTGATGATGCTGGCACTCTAAATTTTGCCAAAATTAAGGGGAGTCATACCGCGATGAAATCTGGCATGGTTGCTGCTGAATCGGTAGCTAAGGCTCTGGCGAATAATCAAGCAAATAGTGATATTGTGGAATTTGCTCATGCCTACCAAAAATCATGGGCATTTAAAGAATTACATAGGCAAAGAAATTTTGGTCCAGCCCAGCATAAATTTGGTTATTTGTTGGGCTCTGCCTATGCCTTTATTGATATTAATATATTTAATGGATGCTTACCTTGGACGCTTAAAGATACAGTAGAAGATCATTTAACCATGAAAACCGTTGATGAATGCGATGTTATCAATTATCCAAAATACGATGGTGTATTAAGCTTTGACAAGCCCTCATCTGTCTTTTTGTCTAATACCAACCATGAAGAGGATCAACCCTGTCACCTGCAACTTAGTGATCCCGATTTACCTATTTTGCATAATTTGACAGCCTATAACGAAGCGGCGCAACGATACTGCCCTGCCGGTGTTTATGAGGTGGTTGAGGATTCTGATGGATCATCAAAATTTCAAATTAATGCGCAAAATTGCGTGCATTGTAAAACTTGCGATATCAAAGAACCCAGTCAAAATATCAACTGGGTAACCCCTGAAGGCTCTGGCGGTCCTAATTATCCGAATATGTAATTAGCCGCTTTGGGTTATATCGCCAAGGGAAAACTGACTGCCTAAACTATCTAAAACTAATTCACAATTACCGTTATCTAGGGTTTTTTCGCGTCCCCAATCGACTAGCTGATAATAAATGCTTCGACTTACCAAAGCATTTAAGCCATCTCTTACGTGAATTAGGGGGAAAACAGATTCTAGTGGTTTTTTTTGATGCATAATTAAACGGTTATCAGGGCCTAGTAAAACCTGATCTTCAGTACTGGTTGTAAAACTTATGACTTGAATGTCTTGTCTTAATGTTCGCTTTGCATCAACAATATATAAGGGGGCAATATCGACCTGAATTTGCCATTTTTCGTTAGGTGCTACCAAGAAATAATCACCATCCTCGATTCTTAATATAGAGGCAAAAAGCTTAACCATTGCTGGTCTTTTGATCTCAACTGACTGGTGTAACCACCTACCCTCTCTATCAATAAACATATCCATATCTCCAGTTTTTTCCGGATGCCATAGATGGGCTGGGGGTAATTGACTCGAACTCTTATTAGCCTGTTCAATTAGATCAGCGAACAATTGTTCTGGACTGATCAGGGAATTCACTAGGATTTACTTTCTTTGTTGGACCGGGATTCATCGGAATGGTATTGACCTTTATTGCCCATGGTTACACCAATATTGGTAATAAATTCCATAAGCGCCGCATTATCCATCTTTTCATTCCATGTTTTATTAAAGCAAAGTTCAACAGCGCCCTGAGCTAAAGCCCAGCAGGCAAGATAATGAAAGTGTGGAGGAACATCTTCAAGTACACCGCGATCAATTAATTTTGAAGTTAACCCGTTAAGGGCACCCTCATTAGAAAGACGAAGTTGATGCAACTCTTTAACTTGATCGATTACATCCCCAGATTCAATCAGCCGGTCTTCAAGCTGCTGAATGAGACGATCAAGTTTTGGGTTTTCTAATCGAGACTGAAAATAAGACTTTGCAGCCGCACCAGAGTCTCCCGCTTCAGCACGTTTGATTCCATCAGTGAGACTGCTTGTAATATTACGTTCATAGTCTAGGATAATTCTGATTAAAATTTCATTTTTAGTGAGGAAGTGCTTGTACACAGTTCCCTTACCAATACCTGCTCTAACGGCAATTTTAGAGACTGTAATGCGATCTATACTCGACTCTAAAAATAGCTCAACGGCAGCATCAATAATTCTTTGCTCACGGGCAAGAAAAAGTTTCTTTTTCTCACGAATTCGATCAGCACTGGAACTATTATTTTGCATAAAATCAACCAAACATGATTAAAGGCTAAGATTACGATTACTGGCGCGTATAAATTCTTGCTTTAAATCAGCAAAGGTCTGCACCGCAGGAAACTGTGGGAATTCTTTAATTACATTATCTGGGGCATGAAATAATATACCTGCATCTGCCTCAGCCAACATGGTTGTATCATTGTATGAGTCGCCTGCAGCAATGGTTCTATAGTACATGCTTTTAAAGCCAACTATTGCTTGACGCTTTGGGTTGGCTTGACGCAGCCGATAGTTAACTACATTGCCGCTAGAATCTGTCTCAAGCTTATGGCACAACAGGGTTGGATAACCAAGCTGTTTCATCAATGGGCTAGCAAACTCATAAAAAGTATCTGAGAGAATAACCACTTGAAAACGTTCACGTAACCAATCGACAAAATCAGCCGCACCTTCAAGGGGCGACAAGGTTGCAATAACCTCCTGAATTTCATTTAAGCCAAGATTATGTTGACGCAAAAGATCGAGACGATATTGCATCAGCACATCGTAATCTGGCTCATCTCTGGTGGTTTTCTTAAGCTCTTCAATACCGGTTTTTTCTGCGAATGCAATCCATATCTCAGGAACCAATACACCTTCTAAATCTAAACAAGCAATTTCCACAATAACTCCTCAAAACAATCTATGAGCACTCTACTCAAAATATGATCCAGCTGCAATTAACTATAGGGGCTATAGCTAATAATAGATCTACAATACAAAAGACAGATGTTGTACCGATTAACCTTTGTTTTTGATACAATAGCAAACTTGCAATATTCGCCTTCGGAACCATTTCCGATTTAATTAATTCAGTTAATGAAAGCCTACAATAACTATGAATGATTCAATTAATATAACAGATATAGAAAGCGAACTCGTCTCAAAAGCCCCTCAGCAGATACTACGCCATGCATTAGAAAACCACAATAATATTGCGATTTCTTTTAGTGGTGCATAGGATGTTGTGCTTATTGATATGGCCTATAAAATACGCTCAGATATTCAAGTTTTTTCACTTGATACCGGCCGCCTCCATGCAGAAACCTATCAGTTTATTGAGCGAGTAAGAGACCATTACAAAATTGATATCGATATCATTATGCCGGAAACAACTGCGGTTGAAGCACTGGTTAAAGAAAAGGGTTTATTTAGCTTTTACAAGGATGATCACAAAGAATGTTGCGGTATTCGAAAAATTTCACCACTTCGTCGTCATTTGCATACTCTTGACGCATGGATTACAGGTCAGCGTAAAGACCAAAGCCCTGGTACAAGAGCTAATGTGCCTGCTGTTCAGGATGATAAATTCTTTGCCAAAGAGGGTGCGACATTAACTAAATACAATCCCTTGTCTAACTGGTCTTCACAGCAAGTATGGGACTATATTCGTGCATTTGAAGTTCCCTACAATGAATTACATGAGCGTGGCTTTGTTAGTATAGGTTGCGAGCCTTGCACTCGACCGACTGGGCCCGGACAACATGAACGTGAAGGACGATGGTGGTGGGAAGAAGCCACTAAGAAAGAATGTGGACTTCACGCTGTCAATCTAGAATCTAAGTAACTCGAATTACCTCTATAGCCCAAGATACAGAGATTAAGGGCTATAGAACAGGTAATTCAATGGTTGAAAAAAACGCCTCTCTATCCTCTCGGCTAGGCATAGTCATTACGTGCTCAATAATATCTCGAGTTAAATGAGGCGCAAAAGTAGCTATAAAATCGTACATATAGCCCCTTAAGTATGTCCCCTTTCTGAACCCTATACTGGTAACACTACTATCAAATAAGTGGTTAGCCTCAATGACTACCAAGTCGCTATCAACGTCTGGGTCATAGGCCATATGAGCCACAATACCAATTCCAAGGCCAAGTCTAACGTAGGTTTTTATAACATCGGCATCGGTAGCGGTAAATACCACATTAGCTTTTAGCCCTTGATTTGAGAATGCTTCGTCTAGCTTTGAGCGACCGGTAAAACCAAAGACATAGGTAACAATGGAGTATTTGGCAACATCAGTTAAAGTAACATCCTTAAGTGTAGCTAAGGGATGCTCTTTTGGTACTAATATACAACGGTTCCAGCGATAGCATGGCATCATAATCAAATCAGAAAAGAGTTCTAATGCCTCTGTAGCAATTGCAAAATCAACCGTTCCCTCGGCGGCTTTTTCAGAGATTTGCACAGGCGTGCCCTGATGCATATGCAGGCCAACTTGAGGATATCGATGAATAAATTTCTGAATGACATCAGGAAGCGCATAACGGGCTTGAGTATGGGTGGTCGCAATATCTAAGCTGCCAGATTTTGGGTTTTTATGCTCTTGGGCTAATTGTTTTATATTTTCAACCTCACCCAATATTCTACTCGCTATCGAAAGAATTTCTTCTCCAATAGGTGTGACTTTGGTGAGATGTTTACCACTTCGGGAAAAAATTTCAGCGCCAAGCTCATCTTCTAGCAGCCTAATCTGCTTACTAATACCCGGCTGAGAGGTATAAAGGCTTGCTGCGGTAGCGGATACATTTAAATTATGATTAGCCACTTCCCAAATATATCGTAACTGCTGTAATTTCATCTTTAGCGACCTTTTGTTTATAAACTTTCATTTTGATATTCAATTTAGCTATAAAACTATATAATTTTATTCTTTCTATGAATAGTGTCCAGTTGTTAAAGTGACCCAATATTTACATCAATCTATTTTTATATGATCGAATTATTCTATTTTATTGCCGCTGGTGCTGTTGTGGGCTTTGCTGTTGGTTTGACCGGAGTTGGCGGCGGCTCGCTTATGACGCCTTTTCTCATTCTTTTTGGCATTCCCTATCACATAGCGATTGGGACAGACCTTTTGTATGCCGCTATTACCAAAGCGGGTGGAATGATCACTCACGCTCGGCAAAAAACCATTGAATGGCGTATTATGGGGCTACTTGCTCTTGGTAGTATTCCAGCCTCTTTATTAACCACACACTTTTTAAGCCGTGTTTTTACCGACTCTTCTGACTATCAATCCATACTGACCCATAGTCTTGGCATTATGTTAGTGCTGACATCAATAGTGATTATTTTTCGTGGAAGACTTAACGCTGATATATCCCAAGAACAGTCTAAACCAAAAAAATATTCAGATTTTATAGTGATATTTGCAGGGTTATTTCTGGGGATTTTTGTAACGCTTTCATCAGTTGGCGCTGGCGCATTTGGTGCTGCTATATTGATGCTGTTATATCCCTACTTAAAAACCATTAAAATTATAGGTACTGATATAGGGCATGCTGTACCGCTGACATTAATAGCAGGTTTAGGCCATTTCTTTGTATTGGGTAATGTTGATTTAGTTTTGCTCGGAAGTTTGTTGATAGGCTCTTTACCGGCAATACACTTGGGTACTAAATTTGCCAAACGTTTACCCAGTGATTTATTACAAACACTCATAGCGCTGATACTTCTAGGATTGGGCACTAAGTTTATTGTTGGTTAAATCTAGCTTTTGTTATCTTCGGATTTTTCATTGGCCACACCATGAGGAACATGCCCAGTGGCTACATATTCACTGGCAGAGGTGCAATGTATCTGCTGGTCATCAAAAAAAACATCGGCTTCAAAAGATTTTAAAAAATCTCCTTTACTAAGCCCACCCAAAAATAAGCTCTCGTCAATTCGTATATTCCAATCTCGCAAAGTCCTAACGACACGTTCGTGAGCAGGTGCTGCGCGGGCTGTTACAAGTGCTGTTCGAATTGGGCACTCGCCGACAGGGAACTCTGACTGTAATCCCTGAAGGGCTTCTAAAAAGCTTTTAAATGGGCCGGCATCCATTGGTTTATGGGCTGATTTTTTCTCATTTTCTGTAAATGCATCTAAGCCCTGCTCTTTAAATATTCTTTCGGAGGCGTCACTAAATAACACAGCATCGCCATCAAACGCAAAGCGCAATTCACCTGAACTTTTACTCGATCCTTGTGAGGGTAATAATGTTGCAGCAGCCATGCCATTGTCTAGGGCATTCCTAACATCTCCCGCATTGGTCGACAAAAAGAGGTGGCAAGCAAAAGCTGACACATATCTATAGGGACTATCACCACCGGAAAAAGCCGCTCTCGTTATTTTTAAACCATGATGGGCAATTGAATTAAACACACGCAAACCAGTATCCGCAGAATTTCTGGAAAGAAGAATTATTTCAACCTTAGGCTCACCACCGAGCTTTTCATTAATACGTAATAATTTAGACGCTAACGGGAATGCTTCACCGGGCTGAAGAATATCGTCTTCATGTTGTCGTTGATAGTCAGCATAAGCGGCAACACCCTGTTGTTCGTATATCTCATGACTTTCACGCATATCAAACAACGCAGTTGAGGATATAGCGATTACTAGCTTAGGTGAAGGTGTCTTTGCCATAATTACTTACTAGTTTGTACTTCTGGTGAATTATCAACGGGTTGAAAGTATTGCTTTGTTAGCTTAAATACAACGGGCGATAGTAGCAAGAGTGCCAATAGATTTGGAATTGCCATCATGCCATTAAGCGCATCAGACATTTTCCATACCAAACCAAGACTCATCTGAGTGCCCATAAACACACCTATAACCCAAAGTAGCCTAAACGGCAATACAACCTTAGGCCCCAAGAGAAACTGAGCACAGCGTTCACCGTAGTAACTCCAACCCAACATGGTAGTAAATGCAAATAAAGCTATACACAGGGATAATATATGGCCACCCAACGGAAGCGAAGAATCAAACACCATTAATGTCATAGCCGCACCCTGAAGATCGGAATTCCAAACGCCAGATACCACCAAAACCAACCCCGTCATAGTGCATATAATCAGTGTATCAATAAAGGTCCCCAACATGGCAATAGTACCCTGTCTAACCGGACTATTTGTTTCTGCCGCTGCGTGGGCAATTGGCGCGGAACCCAAACCTGATTCGTTGGAAAAAATACCTCGGGATACCCCCATTCTTAGGGCGATCATAACGGTTGCCCCCGCAAAACCACCAGTGGCGGCAGTACCATTAAATGCACTGTCTACTATAAATAACAAAGCTTGCGGTATTTCTGAAACATGCATTAACAAAATGATTAATGTCGATAACACATAAATGATTGTCATTAATGGGACCAATTTGCCAGCGACAAGGGCAATACGTTTGATACCACCCAGTAAAACCAAGGCCACCATAAAGGACATGAGTAGCCCACTGGTTATGGTTGGTATATTAAAATTAGTTAATAATACCTGCGAAACTGTGTTTGATTGAACAGTATTGGCCAGACCAAAACCTGCCAAACTACCAAATAAAGCAAAAAGGAATGCGAGAGGCTTCCAGCGTTGCCCAAGACCGTTTTTTATAAAGTACATTGGCCCTCCGACTTTTTTCCCCGAGGCATCTGTCTCACGGTAATTTACAGCCAGTAAAGCTTCTGCATATTTGGTGGCCATACCCACAAGAGCTGTACACCACATCCAGAACAATGCCCCAGGACCACCAATACCTATAGCTGTAGCAACACCAGCAATATTACCGGTCCCCACAGTTGAAGATAGCGCTGTCATTAAAGCATTAAAAGGGCTTATTTCACCTTCACCCGAGCCTTTGCGCCCTTTTAGTAACTGACCAAAGGCATAAGGAATTCGAGTAATGGTCATACCGCGCAAACCAATGGTTAAATATACACCAGTGCCCAGCAACAAAAACAACATGACTGGACCCCAAACAACAGTGTTTACTGAGTCAATGATTTGCTCAAACATAGAAAAACATATCCTTTGTTAATGTATTTTGTGTTTAATATCGCAACGAGTGCGACTCAATAATTAAATACTATGCCACTAAGGGCTTTAAATCGAGTATTTTTCCATATAAGCCTAGTGCAAGAGAGTGCAAGAGAGTGCAAGAGGTTGTAAAAAAGTTAATAAAAAAGCCCATATCGAAAACAATATGGGCTTTTTTACTTTAAACATTAAGCAGTATTAGATAGCCTTAATTGTTCCCTTAGGGAGAACTGCATGCACAGCTACCTTTTGGAACTTAAGTTCCTGACCATTGCCTACCTCAAGTACCAAATACTCTGACTCTAACTTAGTGATTTTACCAAGCAAACCACTGGTCATAACAACTTCTTCACCCTTAGATAGCGAGGCAATTAAATTATTATGCTCCTTTTGACGTTTTTGTTGGGGTCTAATCATTATGAAATACATAAAAATAAATAAACCACCAAACATAATAAAAGTGAATAACGGACTTGGCTCAGCTTGAGCGGCAGCATCTGCATAAGCATTTGAAGCGAACAACATAATATACCCCTTTAAATAAATTTAATTTTAACCATTAAGATTTTCTTTAATCCAATCTAATACATCTTGGTGATGAGTTTTTGTTTTAACTTTCTCCATCACCATTACGATCCCGCCCTGTTTATCAATAACAAAGGTAGAGCGCAATACACCCATATACTCACGACCCATAAATTTCTTAAGACCCCAAGCACCAAAAGATTCGGTCACTGCGTGATTCTCATCTGATAATAATTTAAAGTTAAGTTCTTGCTTATCCTCAAATTTTACCAATCGATCCACAGAGTCTGGACTAACGCCGAAAACAACCGTGTCCTGCTCTTCATATTCAGTATAGGTATCACGAATACCACAGGCCTGAACAGTACAGCCCGGAGTCATTGCTTTTGGATAAAAATACACTACCACATTTTTCTTGCCAGAATACTCAGACAATGAAACATTATTACCCCTTTGATCTAAAAGGGTAAATGATGGGGCTTTAGTGCCAACTTTTGCAAATCCCACTAGGATACCTCTATCATTTTTAACAATTTATAAAACAGTATATTACGGAAGAAGATGGGCAACGCCCTCTTTTTCTTCTGTAAGCTCCTGCTCAGTAGCTGACATTTTGTCACGGGAGAAAGAATTAATATCTAAACCCTGAACAATTTTCCAATCACCTGCTTCACAGATACAAGGGAAAGAATAAATAAGGCCTTCAGTAATACCATAACTACCATCACTATATACGCCCATGCTGACCCAGTCACCTGATTCTGAACCTTTAACCCAAGTCCGCATATGAGCAATAGCTGCATTAGCCGCAGATGCAGCACTGGATGCGCCACGTGCTTTAATTATAGCCGCTCCACGCTGTTGTACGGTCGGTATAAATTGATTTTCATACCAATCTTGATCAACCATATCAATGGCTGACTGCCCATTAACTTTTGTATGATGCAGATCTGGGTATTGAGTTGCAGAATGATTGCCCCAGATGGTCATATTCTTAACATCATTAATTGTCTTCCCCGCCTTTTCTGCAATTTGACTCATAGCTCGATTATGGTCAAGTCTAGTCATGGCTGTAAATTGGCGAGGATTGATATCAGGCGCATTGCGCTGAGTGATAAGGGCATTAGTATTTGCAGGATTACCTACAACTAATACTTTGATATCACGGCTGGCATGATCATTAATTGCTTTACCTTGAGCTGAAAAAATAGCCGCATTAGCTTCCAAAAGATCTTTGCGCTCCATGCCTGGACCACGGGGGCGAGCCCCAACAAGTAATGCGTAATCGGCATCTTTAAAAGCGATATCGGCTTTATCCGTGCAAACAATACCAGCCACTAAAGGGAAGGCACAGTCTTCAAGCTCCATAGCGACACCTTTAAGGGCATCAAGAGCGGGAGTAATTTCTAGCATTTGTAATATAACAGGCTGATTAGGACCTAACATTTCGCCAGCAGCTATGCGAAATAATAAGGAATAACTAATCTGTCCTGCAGCACCAGTAATGGTGACGCGAACGGGTGAAGTCACAGTTTGTCTCCAAAAAAAATTGTTAAACTTGAATGTGGCTATATAGAGCTGGATATTATAGTGCTCATTGAAAAAAAAGCACCCTAAAACCCAGCCTTGAACGATAGATTTATTAAATTTGCCTATTATTTACAGAGACTTTGATAAGTCGCTTTCATTTCGCTATAGAGATCATCTTTAAAGCTAGGCAAATTTGTATCAAGCTTGGCGACAATCTCCACAAGATGTTCGTTATCTTCCTTACCGCCCCACTGCTTATGATAACTTCCATCTTGATATCCATGATCCTGTCTAAAGAAATTTAAAACATTTTTACCCACATAGGCAATATACAATTGATCAAACTGCATATTGATTCCTTTAACTAGCCCAACAAAGCCATTAACATCAAAATCTTTGGTCATTAATGTATTGGCAGTAAATTCCTCTAGGTTGATAGCAAAATCACCACTGGCTTCTACTTCATCAAAGGCGTTGATAACTGAGTCAGAAATATCATCAAGCGTATGATCTTTAAGTAATAATAAACTTAAGCCAAAGTGCCATATATCAACCAGTTCTAAAGCAATCTGATTAACATCAGGTTGCTGCTTTTTCCACCACTTCCAACCGTGATGATCCAGTAACTCAGCGCATTCAATCCATATGGCACGATACCACTCAAAATTTTGCTGGCGCCAATCTTTATTTACTTTTGCGTTCATACCGTCTTGAAGTTCTAACATGGTTAAAATTTGTTGCTTCATAATTATTCCTTAGTCGCGAACAAAGCCATTTGTGACTTTTTCACTGCCAATTGTTGTATTAGGGCCATGCCCAGTGACTACTACTGCCTCATCATCAAGACTGTAGATTCTCTCTTTTATCGAGGTGACAATTTGATCAAAATTACCACCGGGAAGATCCGTACGACCAATACTACCTAAAAATAAGGTATCACCGGCAATTAATGTTTTATATTGCTCAAACCAAAAGCTAACTGATCCTGGTGTATGTCCGGGAGTATGGATTGCTACACCACCACAGCAATCAAGCGCCTGATCGTCATGAAGATAGTGATCGGGATCAGGAAGTGTTACAGGTGGCACCCCAAACATGGCACATTGTTGTTCAACCATATCCCATAAAAACTGATCCGACTCATGCAGTAATATAGGTGCACCCGTGGCTTTTTTAATCTCACCAGCCGCTAGGATATGATCCAAATGCGCATGGGTATGAATAATAGCAACGACAGTTAAATTAAGTTCTTTTAATAGCGCCAGTATTTGATCGGCGTCACCACCAGGATCAATCACCAATGCACGTCCAGAAACTGAATCTCCAATCACCGAACAATTGCACTGAAGCGGACCAACAGGAAAAGTCCTTATAATAAACTGCGATGGGTCTGGTTGGTTGTCCGACATATTACAACTCTATTAATGACTTAACTTAAATAATTTAAAAAAATTCTGAGTGGTAGTCTCAGCTAATTGTTCAATACTAATACCCTTTATTTCAGCCACACATTGCGCCACTTCATAAACATTTTTTGGCTCATTCTGCTTTCCGCGATAAGGCACGGGTGCCAGCCAAGGCGAATCAGTTTCAACCAATATCCTATCAAGTGGAATTTTTTTCACAACCTCACGAAGATCACCAGCATTGTTAAAGGTAACAATACCTGAAAAAGAGATATAAAAACCAAATTCCATGGCGGCCTTTGCCATTTCCCATGTTTCAGTAAAACAATGCAATACTCCAGCCGAATCTGATTGATGTTGTTTTAGCAAGCCAATTGTCTGCTCTCGAGCATCTCGCGTATGAACAATAACCGGCTTTTCTACTTGTTTTGAGGCTAATAAGTGGCGAGTAAAGCTTTCATACTGCCAATCATAGCTATCAGCGCTATAAAAGTTATCTAAACCCGTTTCACCAACCGCAATCACTTTGGGTAGTTTGGCTAAATCAACAAGCTCCTCAACCGTTGGTAGAGGTATTTCTTCGTCTTGTAATGGGTGAACACCGACTGAGGAATAAATATGATCATATTTAGCTGTAACTTCAGTTAGAGATTTTGAGCTATCAAGGTCAACGGCGACTGTTAAAAGATGTGATATTCCACGTGCCTTAGCATCAGATATAACAGCTTCGATACCACCCTCCCGATTTGAGAGATCTAAACGATCAAGATGACAGTGAGAATCAACTAGCATGAAATACCTTTAAAACCCTATTAACAATTTATTAACTTATTTTTTAACCTGAAAAATCTGCGCCCATTCTATAAACAACTCTTCCCAAAGTAACTGAGTATTTATATTGGCGCTAGAGAGTACCCAAGCCCTTGCTTGTATTAATTTGTCTAAAAATAAAAAAAGTGCAGGATTAGGTTTATTTTGTAATTCACCCATAATCAAACGATGTACATAACTTAGAATCCAATCAATTAGATCATCAGGCGGGAATTTTTGACAAGCCTGAGCAACTAAAAGAGGCGTTTCATTAGCATGTCGCATTGCATCCAATAGTGATTCAACCTGTTGCCTATTTTCAAGCCCATCTCCCTGAATATAATCCAATGCAAGCAGTGGTAACCCATTAGCAATCTCTAAAACATCATCAATACTTACCTGTTCATCATCAACTTGATTAGATAACCACTGATAGGCAATTTCTTTTGAGGGAACCGATAAAGATTCAATTTGGCATCGACTGCGAATAGTCGTAGGCACAACGCTTAATCTATTAGAAATTAAAATAAGTAAGGTATTAGCCTCTGGCTCTTCTAAACTTTTTAACAGCGCATTAGCAGCGTTTCTATTCATTGAATCTGCAGGGTTAATAACTACAACCTTCCAACCGCCCTGTTGCGATGTTTTAACTACAGATTCACAGAGTTTTCGGATTTGCTTAACTAAGATTTGTTTTCCCTTTTCTTCTGGTGCCACATAAAAGAAATCTGGGTGAGTTTTTGCAGTTAGCGTTAAACAGCCACTACAACGACCACAGGCAACACCTGATTGAACATTGGTGCACAGCATTCTATAAGCCATAGAATGAGCCAAATTTTCAGCCCCAACTCCCTCAAGGGCATTAAGCATTATAGCGTGGGGTAATCGCTGACTATCGACACGTTCATTAAAGGACTGCCAAAACTCATCATGCCACGGCAATGGCAGCAGATAATCCTTTAAATTAGTAGTAGCTTCAGTCACAGAAATATTACCCGTTATGATCAATAGTTAAAAAATTATTGAGGGTATTGGCAATTTGTTGTTGCACAACTTCTAAGGTTTTAGAAGCATCGATAATTTTATAGCGCTGTGGATTTTGCTCAGCCATAGATAAATAAGCATGACGCACACGATTAAAAAAATCTGTTTTTTCAAGCTCAAACCGATCCGGCTCACTGCGGTTACCCGCACGTTCTAAACCTAACTCAACAGGCACATCAAGCACTAAGGTTAAATCGGGACGCATATTACCCTGAACCATGGTTTCTAGGCTGGCTATTAATTCACTACCCATTGCTCGCCCAGCGCCTTGATAGGCATAAGTAGCATCGGTAAATCTATCACAAAGCACCCAATTTCCCGCTGCTAGCTGAGGCTCAATTACCTGATCAATATGCTGTGCTCTACCGGCAAACATCATCAATAGTTCAGCTTTACTACAGACCTTTTCCTCCCTATTGGCCAGAAGTAACTCTCGAATTTCTTCAGCCAGAGGGGTACCACCAGGCTCGCGGGTATTTATAAAAGAAATATGATTAGCATCTAACCACTGCTTAATATATTCAATATTAGTGGTTTTACCGACGCCCTCGGTGCCTTCGATGGTTATAAACCTGCCTCTCATAGATACCTAACTCTGACTATTATGGTTGTTGGGGTGCCGATTGATAATTTTTCACACGCTGCTCAATTTGAAACTTACGAACTGCCTCTTGATGTTCACTTATAGTATCAGAAAAATGATGGCTACCATCACCTCGTGCAACAAAATATAAACTTGAACCAGATTTTGGATGAAGTGCCGCTTCAATTGATGCCAAACCCGGCATAGCAATGGGTGTCGGTGGTAACCCATCGATCCTGTATGTATTGTAGGCAGTGTATGCCCTTAGATCACGAAGACGAATATTGCCATCATAGTCGTCACCCATACCATAGATCACTGTAGGATCAGTTTGCAGACGCATTCCCTGTTTTAAACGGCGAACAAATACACCGGAAATTTCAGTTCTTTCATTGGCTTGGCCCGTTTCTTTTTCAATAATCGACGCCATAATTAAAGCCTCATAAGAAGTGGTGTAGGGCAAATTATCATCTTTTGACTTCCAAGCAATCTCCAGCTCCACTCGCATACGTTGATGAGCCTGCTTTAAGAGAGTAAAAATAGTCGTATTTTTACTGTAATAATAAGTATCTGGGAAAAACCACCCCTCAGGGTGATATAAATCAATAGCTGCTTGATCAAGTAATTGCCTGTGATTCAAATCATTGATAACCGCAAATTGTGGAATCTCAGCCAATTTTGATAGCCACTGATTAAAAGACCAACCCTCGGGGAATGTAATACTATGCTGAGCAATATCACCTTGGCCAAATTTCTCCACCAAAGTTTTTGCTGTATCCGATGAAGAAATCCAATAATCACCAGCCTTCACCTGATGCTTATCCAAGACTCGAGCCCAGCTAGTAACTAAAAAAGAGGAAGATAGTATTTTTTTATGGCTAAGTTCGGCATTAACACGTTTTAGGTTGGTGCCCTTTTCAATCGAGAATAAATACCTATTTTTAGAATCTAATTGCAGTTCCTTGGATAGATTGACAGGCGCATTTAATATAGAACATAGAAAATAATAACTTGTCCCTATAAAAACAAGGAAAGCAAGACAAGATCCAACTAAGACAAGAGATTCAATTTTTTTCATTGATACTGAGGATATAACTCAATTAGCTTACGTCTAAGCATAAGAGTTTGCTCATCTATTGGCAAAGACTTAAACAACTGATTGTCATGGTTATCAACAGACCCAACCTCAGCAAGCCCTTTAATTGAATTACATAGCAATAAACTTTGGCTTTCAGCCAGCTCACACATGCTGATTGGTTTAACATAGAGTGGAATACCACAAGCAGGAAAAATCTCTTCAAGCATCAACGATCTCATCACACCAGAAACGCCTGCTTGGTCAACACAAGGAGTTAACCAACAATCTGCCAATTTAACAAATATATTGCCAGATACCGCTTCTATTAAGTGCCCAGACTCGCTAAACATCAAACCCTCATGATAGTTATCACAGGTCCATTCATTGCGCGCTAAAATTTGATCTAATCTATTTAAATGCTTAATACCCGCTAAAGGCTGATTAATAGGTAACCTATGCTTACAAAAGCGCACATTTATAGCTTGATTACGATAGTCTTCGATACCCTTGGGTAAATTGGAATAACTACAAACAACCCTAGCCTCAATGGTGTCTGGTGACTTATAACCACGACCTCCAACACCTGCAGTGACAATAACCTTAACGACACCCTGTGAAATAGACTCGCCTTTTAACTGCTCTAGAAATAGCTGAACATAGTTATAGATAAGATCAGATTTAATAGGGATACCAACAGCATTAGCACCTCTATTAAGCCGATCAAGATGACGATTAACTAATGGAAGGGTTGATTGATGCATTAATATGCTTTCGAACAAACCATGGCCATAGCTCAAACCCCGATCATCGAGAAGATTTAAAGGAAGGCTGTCTGCAATGGGCTGACCATTAAGACTGTAATAAGATTTTGAAGTTGTCATAGCCAATAATAGTAATTGATCTTAAGGTCATTATGACAAAAATTGGACGCAAAAAAAAACCGCCCCCAATTGGGAGCGGTTTTTTCGAAATCGGAACTACCCGTTAGCTTGAATATAATCAACCGCATCTTTAACAGTTGCGATCTTTTCAGCATCTTCATCGGGAATCTCAGCATCAAATTCCTCTTCAAGGGCCATAATCAATTCAACAGTATCCAGTGAATCCGCCCCTAGGTCTTCAACAAAAGATGAAGTTGATTGGATGTCATCTTCTTTAACGCCAAGCTGCTCAGCGACCATTTTAATTACGCGTTCTTCAATGTTACTCATCGTTGTATATCTCCTTTCAAGGAATCAGATGTATCATAAAAAATTAAGACAAAAGCCAAAAATTACTAAATCATTACATTATGGGCGCGCATTTTACCGTAGATATTTAAAATAGCTAGCCCAGAGGACAAAATAATTACTTTTTTACACCAAAAAGGTGTTTAACTCATATACATACCACCATTAACATGGATAGTTTCACCCGTTATATAGCCGGCTGAATCACTCACTAAAAAGCAAACTACAGAGGCAATTTCACTTGGATCACCCAATCTGCCTAGGGGTACCTGACTAAGCATAGTCTCTTTATGGGCATCGGTTAAATCTTTTGTCATATCTGTTGCAATAAAACCAGGAGCAACCGTATTTACCGTAATACCTCTAGAGCCTATTTCTTTAGCAAGAGACCGCGCAAAACCAGCAACTCCAGCTTTTGTTGCTGAATAATTAGTCTGGCCACCATTGCCCATAGAGCCAACCACTGAGCTAATGTTCACAATACGACCCCAGCGCGCTCTAGTCATAGGCTTTAAACAGGCCTTAGATAAGCGAAAAATAGAGGACAGATTGGTATCAATCACATCAAACCACTCATCATCTTTCATACGCAATAATAAGTTATCTTTTGTAATACCAGCATTGTTGATAAGAATAGTCGGTGCACCAAATTTTTCAACCACTTGCTCCAATAAATCACTGATTGATTGGCTATCAGTCACATTAAGTACCATTCCGGCGCCATTAATGGACTGATCTTTAAAGCGCTGATCAATTTTTTCTGCTCCAGAAACTGAGGTGGCAGTACCAATCACTGTATACCCCTGATTACCCAACTGGTCTGAAATAGCCGCACCAATACCTCGGCTAGCACCTGTTACCAGGCAAACTTTTGTTTCTGTGGTCATGCTCTACTCCTGTGAGTGGCTCTATTAAATGAGTTTATTTAATTGGCTATATTGTTGTCAGTGCAGCATCAAAATCAGCAACACTCTCAGTGGAAATCGCTGTTAAATCGCGATCAATTCGCTTAGCTAAACCACTTAAAACTTTACCGGGTCCGCACTCAACTAAAGCGCTCACACCGTTATTTTTCAACTGCTCAACACAGTCAACCCATTTCACTGGGTTGTATATTTGCTCTAGCATTAAAGCTTTAATTGCTTGAGGGTCATGTTCATTTTTAGCGTGAACATTATGCATTATAGGCACTTCAGGTGCTCTAAATGTAATAGTATTTACCATTTCGGCTAGGTTATCCGCCGCAGGCTTCATCAACGAGGTATGAAATGGTGCGCTAACGGGTAATGGCAGCGCCCTTTTTGCGCCTGCAGACTTACAAATGTCCATCGCCCGCTCAACAGCATCATTTGCACCCGCAATAACCACTTGGCCTGGCGCGTTAAAATTTACCGCATCAACAACGCCTAGAGCACTAGCTTCGCTACAAGCGGTTAAAATAGCCTGATCATCTAAACCAATAATTGCCGCCATAGCACCCTGACCCACGGGAACCGCCTGTTGCATAAATTTACCACGGGCTTCCACCATTTTTAATCCATCAGCGAAATCAATCACATTGGCACAGACCAAAGCTGACCACTCACCAAGACTGTGACCGGCCATTTGGCTTGGCTTAGCACCTTGCTTTTGGTTCCATAGGCGCCATATAGCAACGCTACAGGTCAATAGTATCGGCTGTGTACGCTGCGTAAGATTAATATCTTCCTGAGCACCCTGCTGGATTAATTGCCACATATCATAACCAAGAACTTCAGATGCCTCACTAAAGGTCTTTTCTATGATTGGATTTTGATCCGCTAGCTCGGCTAGCATGCCAATTTTTTGAGAACCCTGACCCGGGAATACAAATGCAAAATTACTCATAAAGTACACTCTATAAATTTTTAAGAATTAAACGTTTCTAACAAGGGTGAAAGAGCTGCGGGTAACTGATGGCGAGCCGCATTAATGGCTCTTTCTAAAGCATTAGAAAAACCATGAACATCTGCACCGCCGTGACTTTTAACCACAACCCCATTAATACCCAACAAATAAGCGCCATTAAATAACGAAGGCTGAATAGACGCTTTAAGCTCGGCAAAATCATTTTTAGAACTAGAAGATAGTGCAGAAAGCTTTTGGGATATATGCCGTGCCACGCCCTCACCCGCTTTTAGAGCCACATTACCGCTAAATCCATCGCACACAATAACATCAGTAATACCTTGAAAAATACCATCACCCTCAATAAAACCCTGATAGTTCAACGAAGTATCAGCTTCCAACATCTTAGCCGTAGTCTGAACTAAATTATTGCCTTTACTCGCTTCTGTACCAACGTTGAGTAAGCGCAGACTGGGATTAGTTATATCGAGTGCTATACGAGCGGTGTGAGAGCCTAAAATGGTAAATTGATAAAGCTGTTCTGCTGAACAGTCTACATTAGCACCCAAATCAAGCATAAGCTTATTGCCGTTTGATGTTGGTATTTCAGCGCAGATTGCCGGACGAGAAATGTTCGGCAAAGTCCCGAGAGTAAAAAGACTAAGAGCCATCAGAACGCCCGTATTACCAGCGCTAACACAAGCCATCGAATCACCACTTTTAAGGGACTTAAGGGCAAGAGCCATAGAGGAGTCTTGTTTTGTACGAACAGCATAAGAAGGCTTGTCGTGGCAATCTACAGTAGATTCACAATGACAGACCTCTAAACGAGAAGAAATACTGGAGGTGAGGTTTTTATCGATGCAATTCTGTAATACCGAACGATCGCCAAAAACTAGTGCTGTAACATCTGAATGATTAGACAGCACGCGAATAACAGCCTCCATAGTTACACTGGGACCAAAGTCACCGCCCATTGCATCTATGGAGATTTTTACATTCATGGTCAAAAGACCGACTTATTATTCTGCGTTGGTCTCAACAACTTTGCGACCACGATAAAAACCGTCAGCAGTCACATTGTGACGAAGATGCTTCTCGCCACTCGTTTCATCAGTAGACACTGTAGATGCGGTTAAAGCATCGTGAGAACGACGCATTCCACGTCTTGAACGAGTTTTTCGACTTTTCTGAACAGCCATGGGTACTCTCCTTAAAAATTATTAACAGCCACTATTTCTTAAGCTGCTGTAAAACACTAAAGGGGCTATCTATAATAGCCTCTTCCAAATCAGTATCTGCCTTTGAATCAAAAGCGTCACCTGTACATTCTCCAATATTATGATAATTGACTATTGGCAGAGCCAAAAGAACCTCATCTTCTATCACAACATCTAAATCTGCGAATCTATCAACAACAACCCACGGCTCAAAATTTGGAGCCACGTTGGATAACTGATCCTCAGACCAAATAATCTGCAGTGCAATTGCAGTATTGATTTCTATATTAACTATGTCCAAACAACGCTGGCATACCACATCAACACAGATAGAGGCATTACCAGTCACCATCGGTTGTCTTGATTCATCCAACGAAAACTGAAGTGATGCTTTTAGAGCACCAGTAACAGCTTCGACAGAATCTTTTAATCTAGTCAGATTTTTAACTGCAAATTCACCCTCAAGGCTTATTCCCTGAAGTGCTAATTTGCGTGGATCAATCTGAGCCGGCAAAGACATAATTTTCGACAGTATCAAGTTAGGCGCGCATAATAGGGTTAAGACTGTGAATAGTCAAAGAAAATTGCTTAAAATACCCCTTATAGAGCACTACAACTAACAGAGAATGAATACAATGACAGCACCCCTAGTATTAGCATCAACGTCTCCCTATAAAAAAATGCTATTAGAACGACTAAAAATTCCTTTTAACTGTGTGTCACCCAATACTGACGAACAACCCAAAATATATGAGAAACCAGAAGCACTCGCCTTACGCCTTGCCCAAGAAAAAGCAATGGCTGCAGCGGATACAAACCCGAATGCCATCATTATAGGGTCAGATCAAGTAGGCGAACTAAATGGCAAAATATTGGGCAAACCGGGCAACTTTGAGCAAGCTTTTAGACAGTTGAGCGCACAATCGGGCGAAACAGTTTATTTTCACTCCGCAGTTTCAGTAGTAAAGATACTTGAAAACGGCAATGTTACAGATAAAACAACGGTAAACACCACAACCGTTGTCTTTAAACAGCTGACTAGCCTACAAATTGAAAATTACCTCAAGCAGGATAAGCCATATAATTGTGCTGGTAGCTTTAAATCAGAAGGATTAGGGATAAGCCTTTTTAGTAGTATCAATACCAATGATCCTAGCTCATTGGTTGGGCTGCCGCTAATTGATCTTTGTAGATTGCTAGCAATGCATGGCGTCAATATACCTAATGCATAGCTTTAATAATATAATATAATGTATTGTTTTATATCATTTTTTTAATATTTGAAAAGCAGTCAATACAAGCTATAGGGTTATATATCTTTAGACGGTCAGCATGATGAGCACCATAACTAACAGCCAATCTTGGCATATTAATCTTCTCTGCCATATCCATATCATATTCTGTGTCACCCACCATAAGCGCCTGATTTCTTTCTAGAGCAAACTTATTTAATAACTCCTCGAGCATTAAAGGGTTGGGCTTGGAAGCAGTTTCATCAGCGCAGCGCGAATCATGAAATAAATCCTCGATATTAGAAGCTTTGAGGGCTCTATCAAGACCAGCCCTACTCTTACCTGTAGCTACTGCCAATAGATAACCTGATTTTTTAAGTTGATTCAATGTATCTAATACATAGGGGAAAAAGTCCGGAGGCCCAGCATCTTTTTGTCGATAATAAACGGAATAACTATTGGTTATATCGGATACTAATTGATTATTGGCATCAGGGAATAACCGAGAAACAGCTTCATTTAGACCTAGTCCAATAATATTAGCTGCTTGATCAAAGCTTGGGATAGCCTGATTGTTCTCTTTGGCAGCAACCTGTATACAGTGGACAATTCGAGACACTGAATCACTCAGAGTACCGTCCCAATCAAAAATTAGTAATTTATATTTATGGTCCATATTATTTATTTTAGCTGATTGAGAAGATTTTTTAGATCATTTGATAATGGCGCATCAACAGAAATTCTTACGCCAGATACTGGATGCTTAAATTCCAAGGCATTAGCATGGAGAAATAGGCGCTTTAAGCCAAGGGCGCGCATATCTTGATTAAACAATGAATCGCCATACTTTGAATCGCCAGCAATCGCCTGACCGGAAAATTGGCAATGTACTCGTATTTGGTGTGTTCTGCCGGTTTCTAGACGAATATCTAACAAAGTTGACTGTTGGAAAGTTTGAACAATCTTAAAATGCGTGACTGAAGCCTTACCGTCCACATCAACTTTCACCATTCGCTCGCCCGATGATAGGGTATTTTTCTTTAATGGGGCATTAATAGTCGACTTACCCTTAGGCCAACGGCCTTTAACAAGGGCTTGATAAGTCTTTTTAATTTGATTTTTTTGCATTTGCTGTTGCAAATTAACCAACCCCGCCCTACTTTTGGCCAGCATTAAACAACCTGATGTATCTCGGTCAAGGCGATGGACAAGCTCTAAAAACTTACTTTCAGGCCTATCAGCTCTTAAGCCTTCAATAACGCCAAAAGAGACACCACTGCCGCCATGAACCGCAATTCCACTAGGCTTATCAAGAACTATGATCTCATCATCTTCAAATACAATACTATCCTTCAGGCGTTTACGTAGTTGACTACCTGGCATTTCAGAAGATTGTGATTGTGCCGTTCGAATAGGTGCCACACGGATGACATCATTGGTTTTAAGCCGAGTGTCTGCCTTGACACGGCCTTTGTTAACCCGTACTTCCCCTTTGCGTAAAAGGTTATATATACGAGACTTTGGCACGCCTTTAAGCAACCTAATAAGAAAGTTATCCAGTCTTTGACCTTCATATTCGGCATCGACAGTATGAAAGGTTACAGCGGCAAAAGGATTGTTTGATTTAATATCTGACAAGATTCTTAATTCACATGGGGGATTAATTCCAATTATACCCTATTTGTATTGGCTTTAATCTATAAACTCCATCAAACAAACATAACTTTTAAAAATTCACTAAAAATCACTTTTGTGATTAACTCGTTGCCGTTTGAGTTTTAACATTTTTGAACCCGAAAGATATATCAAATAAAAGTATGAAATTGACCGCTAAAACAGCCTGCTCTGAAGTAAAAATTGTAGAAAGAGCCCATTATTGCTACAATAGGAACGATTTCGAGTTAATTGAAGTGCAATTAAACGGCACAGAACCGAAATATTTTTTATTATTTAAGAAAGAATTTGTAGTTGTTTGCCGCAGTAATAGCGGGAGACAATAGAAAATAAGCTGAGAAAGCTCAGTTAGTTTGCATTAAGATTAGATTAAAAGCTTGTGATTATAATTCGCCAAAAAAAGAGCATTGTGTCTCAAAATGGCAGAATCACAGTATGAGAATTGCGTTAATTTAAGTTTAATTCCTATTTTATTTAAACCCTATTTTAGGCTCATTAAACTTAATAACACAGCTGTATTGGTCAAATACCAATTCTGGCAACGGTTTACATCTGTTTAAGATGACCTATTTAGTGCCTTTTGGCGCTATGTAAAGGTAAAATGGTACGCTCAAATAGCTCCCAGTTCCCTTTCGGTTTCGCAGATGGATCTCTGCTCTATAGCACTATTCCGTTAAACTTCGGTATAGGCCTATCTCTTTATCTTATCTTGTCATCCTATTGCAGCTCTCTCACTTTAATTATTTAAGGTGTTATATATGAAACGTATGTTAATCAACGCATCACATACAGAAGAGATGCGTGTAGCAATGGTCGATGGACAGAGACTTTATGATCTAGATATCGAAAACAGAACCAGGGAACAAAAAAAATCAAATATTTACAAAGGCAAGGTCACTAGAGTTGAGCCAAGCCTTGAGGCGGCATTTGTCGACTTTGGCGCTGAGAGACACGGATTCCTGCCTCTCAAAGAGATTTCCAGAGAATATTTCAGTAAAAAATCATCGGAAAGTGGTCGCGTTAGAGTTGTAGACGCTATCAAGGAAGGACAAGAAGTCCTTGTTCAGGTTGAAAAAGAAGAGCGCGGACAAAAAGGTGCTGCTTTAACAACCTTTATTAGTCTTGCCGGTCGCTATCTGGTTTTAATGCCAAATAATCCAAGAGCTGGTGGTATCTCACGTAGAATTGAGGGCGATGATCGCGCTGAATTACGTGAGGCCATGCGCTCATTAGAAATACCTGAAGGTATGGGTGCTATTGTTCGCACCGCAGGTATTGGTAGAGCAGCACAGGAACTTCAATGGGACTTAGATTATTTGTTACAACTATGGGGTACCATTACCCAGGAATCAGATAATAGCAAAGCACCGCATTTTTTATTCCAAGAAAGCAACGTCATTGTCCGGGCTATACGTGACTACCTTCGCCAAGATGTTGGTGAAGTGATTATCGACAATGAAGATGCTTATGCATTAGCTGCTGCCTTTATTGGCACTGTAATGCCTGACTTTAAAAGCAAGATTAAATACTACCAAGACGAAATCCCATTATTTAATCGCTATCAGATTGAAAATCAAATTCAAACGGCATTCCAGCGTGAAGTTTCACTACCCTCTGGTGGCTCAATAGTTATTGATATTACTGAAGCAATGGTGTCTATCGATATAAACTCCTCTCGCGCTACCAAAGGTGGCGATATTGAGGAAACCGCTTACACAATTAACCTCGAAGCTGCAGAAGAAATTGCCCGTCAATTACGTCTTCGTGATGTGGGTGGCCTTATTGTTATCGACTTTATTGATATGCTCAATAACCGTCATCAAAAGGCTGTAGAAAATAAAATGCGTGAGGCTTTAGAGATCGATCGCGCTCGTGTTCAAGTGGGCCGTATTTCACGTTTTGGTCTAATGGAAATGTCTCGACAAAGACTGCGTCCTTCGCTAGAAGAAACAATGTCTAAAATCTGTCCACGATGTAATGGTCAGGGTACAATTAGAGGCACAAGGTCACTTGCACTATCGATTCTTAGATTAGTTGAAGAAGAGGCTCAAAAGGAATATAGCCGTGAAATTAGAGCCATTGTGCCGATTTCTGTGGCAACTTTCCTGTTGAATGAGAAACGTAGTGAAATCACTAATATAGAGTCTAGAAACCGTATCAAGATTACTGTTCTTCCAAACTCTGAAATGCAAACACCTAATTTTGAAGTAGTTCGAATTCGCACACAAGACGAAGATGATTCTGATTTTAGCTATAAAATGGCCAATGAATTAAGTAAGCCAGACCTATCGGTAGAAACTGATAATTTTCAATCAGCGCAGAATATTCCAACCCCTGCGGTTAAAACAATTGTCCCTAACACTCCAGCTCCACAGGTACAGGTAGAAGAGAAAAAGAAATCTACAAGTCTTGTTCAGCGACTATGGAATAGTATGTTTGGTGAGCCTGAAGAAAAAAAAGAACCTGCTAAAAAGAACACTCGCAACAGAAATCAGCGAGGGTCACAACAAAGACGAGGCAAACAAAACAACCAACGTGGTCGTAACAATGACAACAGAACGCGACGTGGTGACAAGCCTACACAGGGTAAATCAGATACCAATCAAAAGCATGATTCGAAAAATGATCAACGTCAGAATGACAATCGATCAAACAAACGCAATCAGCGCAATAACCGCAATGATAAAGCTAAAACCGACACTAAGGTTTCAGAGACCAATCCGGTAACAACAAACACTCAGAAAGACGAATCAGGCATTAAACGTCGTCCAGATGATCGTAAGCGAGGTCCACGTAGACGCCGACGCAGACAGGATGTTCCTCAAGAAATGCTGGAAAATACAGTTGATACAGCAAATACAGATAATGCTAGTACGACTAAAGACCAAGCGCCAAAGGATTCAGCTACTACTGAAAAAGAAGCTGCACCCACGCGTCGCAAACGCCCTGCTACTTCAAAAGCAAAAGATAATACTGAAGCTGATAGCGATAAAACTGTTGTTGCTGATAAAGCAAAAACAGATGCAACTAATTCTGAAACAAGCCCTAAAACGGATACTGTAGAGACTACAGAGAAGCCAAAGCGCAAACGAAGAGCGACCAAACCAAAGAAAACAGCTGAAGCTGATGTCGCGCCTACAGAGGCTAAAGAACAAGTTGCCTCAAGTTCTGATGCAGCGGAAACAAAAGCTAAGCCAAAGGCAAAAGCAAAAGCCAAGCCAAAGGCTAAAGCAAAAGCAGAGCCCAAAGCAAAAACAGAAACAAAAGCTGCGCCTGAAGCAAAACTCGAGAGCAATACAACATCAGCATCTACAAGGGCAAGTAATGACCCAAGAAGCAAGCCTAAAACAGCTGCAAAGGTAGAAACTAGTTCAGAGGGACGTACCTCCAAAAAAGGCGCGCCAACAACTTCTGATGCTCCTATTGAAACAACTTCCAAAGAAGCAACGCCAGTAAAACGTGCCTCAAATGATCCACGACAAAAGCGTGCAGCAGAAAAAACGGAAGAAAAACCTTCAGAAGAGTAATTCGGGCTTGTCACTGAAAAATGGCGCGGTATAATCTGCGCCTAGTTTCAAAGACAGACTTTGATATTAAAAAATTAGGTGGGATGGCAGAGCGGTTGAATGCACCAGTCTTGAAAACTGGCATAGGTTAATAGCCTATCTAGGGTTCGAATCCCTATCCCACCGCCATATTAGAAAAACCTCCTTCGGGAGGTTTTTTTATGGCTGAGATTTAGGGTGATAACCCTAAAAAGCCCTCAAGAAGGAGGCTGGTAAATTACTAGCTTTCTGAAAGCAACCAACTCCAATCGCCATTTTCCATAGCCTCAGAAATCTCTTCTGTTTTTTTGGTAATAACCCCTATATCTAAAGGTAGATAATCCTCAACTAAATTTTCATTTATGACATTAATAATCTCATTAGGATTATCACTAACTTCATTGTAGATATACTCATCTCGCAAAGCCATTTGGTGCAAAGCCACGTAGGTTGGACTACGCACATTAGTTACATACCTTAAAGCTATGCTGTAGACCTCGGCTTTAAACTGGGGAAATTCTTTTGCATATTCATAAGCATCGATAAACAGTGCGGTCATTTCTTTATGATCTGAGTTCTTGTAGAAAAGCAATTTAGCCATCGGATGCCCCATTTCTGCTGACTTACGCAATGAGTTAAACATTTGGTCTATATCATCCATTTCTTTATCACCGATAAATGCCAACACTTCACGACACCGAGAAACGCGCTTCATTAACTGTATTGCCTTAAATTCTATTTTTTCTCGATCTTTTGCCATTGCAATCCAATCATCTAAATCACGCTGTGTGTAGAAATTTAGACCCATACAGCTTGCCTTAATACCAAAAATACCAAAGTGGCTTTCAGCAGTATCTTGAGATAAATGAAATTTATAATCTTCCAATAATTCCAAAGCCTGCTGTTCTGTAGCTTCAAAGGCTTCTTCAACTGATAAATAGTTAATTCTAATTGGGTATTCAGGTTCAGATTCCACAATGATAGATTCAGGAGCTACTTCTGCAACCGCAGGTGTTAAAACTGCTAATTTAGACTCTTGAGTAGTTACAGTGCCTATTGCAAGCGGGACTAAAACGCCTGCTCGATTTGAGTCATACACAAAATATGCAAGAACACCCACCAATGCGACTGAACCAATAATTTTCCAATTAATTCTCATTATTAATAACTTCCTCGTTTAGCGGTGTCTTTGGATTCGATAGCGTCCATATCTGGAAGATCTATAACTCTTTCTGTAAGCATAATAACGTTTATAGCGTCCATATCTGGAAGATCTATAACTCTTTATGTAAGTATAATTACTTTTGTAATTTTTTCGCGTAGCCCTCGAGTATCTATTTGGTATTGAAGCAATTCTATCGTTTATGTTGGGCTTTGGCGTTATCTTGGGTGTTGGTTGATTTTTAACATTCTTGCAACCAACCCCATTTTGATCCTCTTTGAAGCTTTTTTCGACAACCCATATGGT
>JAQWIR010000027.1 GCA_029248755.1 Porticoccaceae bacterium | reverse complement strand
GTACTTCAATTTGGTTGCCGCCTTAACCGCTGAGCGACCGAAACCCCAACCCTCTGGAAATTCTTCAACCATTACTGGATCACGAACACCACCCATAGTGGTAATGACCACCTGAACCACGGCATAACCCTCTTTACCTCGTGATTGCGCACGATTCGGGTATCTCGGCTGTGGGACATAAACAGGGATATAATCTGAGTCTCTGGCGAAACCGGAGTTGCCAATATTCAATTCGCCGCCTGCCGACGGTGCTGCCATATTGACCGCATTTTCCGGAGCTTCAAATTCAATTTGCTCTTCAGGGATATCTGGCATTTCTTCAGGCTCGTCAGGTTTTTCAACCTCAGTGGCCTTCATATTTTCCGTGCGATCGCGCTCAACATGCAGAAAGTCAGGGATTTTATAAGCCGGTTGCTCATTCATATCCTTGTTTCCCGAGTCGATGAGCTTAAACATAACAAACACCAACGCGAGTGTTACAAAAAGCCCTAAGCCTGCTGAAATTCCTACTCTATAACCAACCATACTCAAAACTCAGTCGTTTTCTACAGACACAGCGACAGGCGATATACCAATTTCACGGGCTATATCGGCTATCTTAGCCACTGTTTCAATATCAGAATCATTATCGGCTTGGATAACCATGCCGCCCTTTGGGTTCTCATTAAATAAACGAGTTAAATTTATCTTAAGAGCGGTCATTTCAACCCTTTTTTTATCAATCCAAAACTCGTTGTTATCGCTCACAGCTACTAGAATGCCTACTTTTTTATAGGGGTCAGAAGTTGTGGTATCTACTCGATCAACCTCAACACCAGGCAACTTAATAAATGAAGCTGTGACGATAAAGAAAATTAGCATAATAAATACCACGTCGAGCATTGGCGTTAAGTCAATTGCCTGACCTTGTTCCTGTGGTTTACTTGTTCTGTCGCGCATATTTTACTCTCATAGGGTGAGGCCAAGGGCACTTCAACCCACTAGTGATCCATTGTCAGATGATCTTCCAGCAAATGCTTTTCTCGCTCAGCTTCCCGCTCAACATACGTTAAGCCAAAAACGCCCGAAAGCGCCGCCACCATGCCAGACATAGTTGGCACTGTAGCCTGTGACACACCGCCAGCCATAGCCTTTGCATCGCCACCACCAGTAAAAGCCATAACATCGAATACCACGATCATGCCAGTCACAGTTCCAAGTAAGCCAAATAATGGCGCTATGGCGACTAGGGTTTTGATCATCATGATATTGTCATCAATCTTAACGCTTACTTCAGAGATAAGCTTTTCTCTGATCTGACGCGCTGTTTTTGATTTTCTTTCGGTTCTAGATTCCCACTCAACAAGTGCAATCTGCACATCATTGCCCACAACAGATCGCAGATACCACAGTCGCTCGAATATAAGCGTCCACATCACGAACAGCAGAACGACAATGGCCCAAAGGACCATGCCGCCTGAATCCATAAATTTTCCAAGTTCTGCCCAGGTATCAACAAAAAACATGCTTATTTGTCCTCTAGAGAACCCGCAACAATACCCGCGCTCTGCTCTTCAAGAATATGCAGAATGCCTTGGGCTTTACCGTTAACCAAGGTGTGAAGAAGTACCGTTGGAATAGCAACTATTAGGCCCAATACTGTGGTTATTAACGCTTGAGAAATACCGCCGGCCATCGCTTTAGGATCTCCAGCACCGAATAGGGTAATCATCTGGAAAGTAATAATCATACCCGTTACGGTACCTAACAGACCCAATAATGGGGCCACCATGGCGATAATTTTTAGCAAATTCAAACCTGATTCAATTGCTGGTCTCTCTTTAAGCACCGCTTCGTGCAGCTTGAGCTCTAAAGATTCAGCATCTAGCCCTGGATTATCCCCAGCAACCTTAAGTACTCTACCTAGAGGATTGCCCGTGTCCGCAGACCTAGTAGCTAGCTGACTTTTTACTGCACCTGACATGCCGAATAGCACAACAAATCGCCATATAGCTAAGAAGATAGCAAACACAAACACCGCAGTAATAACATAACCAACAATACCACCAAAGTGCCAGCGCTCAATTAATGTAGGCGCGTTAATCAGTGCAGCTAATAATCCGCCGCCAAATGGACCCGTTGGATCCAGACCCACTTTGGTAAACCCTGAAGTCGCTTCTTGAAGATCTTCTGCACCACCACTAAATCCTGAGGGCTGACGAGTTAATTCAGATACCAAACCAGATTCTGGGTTGTACTCAAGGTACATACCGTCCGCAAGCAGGTTGTATGAACCCACGCGAACAACTTCCATCTCAGCCGGCTCACCATTAGCCAAAATCACTGTGCGGTTGAACTTAACAACACGACCACTTTCAACCATTTCACGCTGCTGCTCATACCAAAGTTTTTCGATATCTTCGATAGAAGGCAACTTGGTATCACTACTCATTTTGTCGATTAAATCATCTAAAAATTCTGTGCGACCCTTAATTTGTGTGCTGACTATTGATTGATCAATCTTAGCTCTTAAGTCACCTGCCGTTCCCGTCAAATGGCCAAACAATTCTTTTAGCGAACCCAGTCGCTTGTCACGCTGCTCGCGCAGTGCCGCTAATTTGATGTCATTATCACGAATAATTTGCTCAAGACGATCTGAGCGACGCTCTTCGGCCGCTTTAGTATTTTTCGCGCCTTTTAAAAGCTGAGATTGCTTGCGCTGATCATTAAGAAAATCAGCTTCGCGCTGACGATATTCAGCCGTTTCTGAAATTTTTGCTGATTCAATCATATCCAGCAGTTCTACAAGGCTTTTGGCTTCGCTTGCAACTACTGGCGAAGACATGGCAATTACAGCAAAAAATGCTACGAAAATATTTGTCATTTTAGTTTTCATCGTGCTGCCTCCGGCGCTGTAATCGGAATTTCAATAACATCCTGTGGTGCAAGTTTCACAGCAATACGAATCGCTTGATCCACTGGGCGGCGATAGCCTGAACCCAGCTGCTGCCAACTATTGGTTGTTTTATCCCAAACACCCACCTTTGATTTGTCCTTGCTTTGATAGGCTAATGCAACTCGGCCAACTCTAAGCATTTGAACCTCTACCAGAGAACCATCTCCATCAACATCAATCTGATCGGTGTAGGACTCCATTGAGAGGCTGTAATCAGATTCAATATCATAAACCTCAAGAACCTGACGGAATTTTTCCGCGGCTGAAAACTTGGCGCTATCTAAATTAACATATAAATCAGCAACAGCCTGTTGGCGACGCTCTTTCTTAAATGGCATATCGAGATTCACAAAGTCTTCAAGCGCATTAAGCATATTAGCCATAAGTGGAGAAATGCCTCGCTCGATGACGGTTGCATTTTCAATAGACTCTTCAAGCTCAACCATCATTTGCTTTTGGCTGACAATTTGACGCTCTAACTGGGAGTTATACACTCTCAATGATTCAATTTGCTTGTTGACTTGCTTAAATTCTTGAAGCAAACCATCAGTCTGATCCGCAATGCGATCAACTTTAATTTGAGATTTTTTGGCAGCCTGAACCTTTTCAGCGCCAGCATTTAAAATTTCGCTAACCTCAGCCGTTCGCTCTACTACTGCTTCCGGCTCTTCAGCCATTGCGTTGACAGCGATAGCAAAAATGGCCATTGGAGCCAATGCTTTCAGTAATTGCTTTTTCATAGTTCCCTCAATTTGGGTCTATCAGATTGGTTACTTATTTCTATCTTATCGGAAATTTAAATGCCCCGATAAGCACTTAGCATCTTAGATTGGCATACTAACGGCCTATATCTAAGAATCTATGTAACAGGCCTCCGAAGAACACCCAGTCACAATAATCGCGCAATACTACCACAACTATGCAGTAAAAATTTAGTCTTTTTAAGCCCGTGTTTGTGTTCTTTTAAGAATTACAAAACGATAGGCGTACTTATCAATTGTTTCTGGCCTTTTTTCTGAAACTTCTTGCCATTGATCTAAATCAATATCTGGAAAGAATGCGTCGCCTTCAATCTCAGCTTCAACCTTTGTTAAATAAAGTACATCAGCAAGGGGCAAACAGTCTCGATATATTTGCGCACCACCTATAATCATAATTTCATCACTATCTGCCGCTTTGCATGCCACAGCACCAGCCGCCATTGCATCATCTATAGTATTCACTATCTCTACGCCCTCAGCAGTCCAATCAGGATCTCTGGTAATTACAATATTGACGCGCCCAGGAAGTGGTCTGCCAATCGATTCAAAGGTTTTTCTACCCATTAATATCGGCTTGCCCATAGTCACAGATTTAAAATACTGGAGGTCTTCTGGCAAATGCCAAGGAAGCTGGTTGTCGCGTCCAATAACATTGTTTTGGCTAACCGCCACAATAAGCGCAATTTTCATTATATATCCCCTAAACGGCTACTGGCGCTGAAATAGCGCTGTGAGACTCATAGCCTTGAAGCTCAAAATCATCATAGACAAAATCAAAAATATTATTTATTTCAGGGTTTATCTTCAATGTAGGCAACGGCAGTGTTTCTCTGCTTAATTGCTGCTCAATCTGCTCTTTATGGTTGGTGTATAAATGTGCATCGCCAAAACTATGGACAAAATCACCCAACTCCAAACCGGTTACCTGCGCTACCATCATCGTTAAAGCCGCATATGAGGCAATATTAAACGGCACCCCCAAAAACACATCGGCACTTCTTTGATAAAGCTGACAAGAAAGCTTGCCCTCTGAAACATAAAACTGAAATAGGCTATGGCAGGGTGGCAAGCCGGACTTAGCCATTACTGGAATATCTTTCGGGTTCCATGCCGACACAATCAGTCGTCTTGAATCTGGGTTGGATTTAATATCCTCTATAACTCCAGAGAGTTGATCGACGCCTTCAAAATTTCGCCATTGACGGCCATACACTGGACCCAATTCTCCATACTGTTGAGCAAAATCATCATCGATCTTTATGCGCTCAACAAACTCCTTTAATCCAGCCTTCCATTCAATAGAATGCATTTCATACTTCTTATCAGCGCCAGTTTGACGCAACCAACTCTGATAGGGCCATTCATTCCAAATACCCACACCATTTTTAACCAGATATTGAATATTGGTATCACCTCTGACAAACCACAGTAATTCATGCAAAATCGATTTAAGATGTACTTTTTTAGTTGTCACCAAAGGGAATCCCTGCTGAAGATCAAAGCGCATTTGATAGCCAAACACACTATAAGTTCCCGTCCCCGTTCGATCGCCTTTAAAGACCCCTTGATCCTTAATATGTCTAATTAAATCTAAATACTGTTTCATTTTTATTTTTTCTCTAAGGGTAGATAATTATTAAGCCCGAAATTTTAGCAATGTCACTATTGATGGAAGCGATTTTCTCATTAACCACAAGCCTAAAAGAACCATAGGCACACACAGGGTTTGTCCTCGAGTCATCCAGCCAAATATCTCAAAGACCGCTGTTTGCCCAGCAAACTGAGCGTCTGGCTCACGCACAAACTCAATAATAAAACGAAATACGCCATAACCAATTAAAAATAATCCGCCAACCTCACCAAATAGCCGGGGCTTTCGAGCAAAAAAGTATACGATGAAAAATAATACTATACCCTCGAGAAAAGCCTCATAAAGTTGCGATGGATGCCGACCCAGTTGAAGTGGGTCCGAGGGGAAAAGCATAGCCCAAGGACCGTTCGTTGCACGACCATAGAGCTCTTGACCAATAAAATTTCCCATACGTCCAAAAAATAGACCCGTAGGAACCATAGGAGCGACAAAGTCGCCAACCGCCAAAAATGGTATTTGATGTTTACGCGCAAATAAATAGATTGCTACGATGACACCGATAAGACCACCATGGAATGACATGCCACCTTCCCATAATCTTATAAGCATGGACGGATCTTCAATCCACCGGTCAAAGCTGTAGAAAAACATGTAGCCCAAACGCCCACCCAATATAACACCCCAGGCACCGTAAACTATCAAATCCTCCACCTGATGGCGTTTAATAGGCGACCAGGGTCTTTTGCATGCGCGCATCGCAATCACCCAAGCACAGCCAAAGGCGATCAGATACATAAGGCTATACCAGTAAATCGATAGTGGCCCAAGACTTATAGCTACAGGGTTAATATCCGGATGCATTATCATATTGATAGCCTTAGTAAAATTTCAGACCAGATCATAGCGGTTTATGCCGGCCTGTTCTATGCAAGATAATTGAAATATTTAAAAACCCTAAGGTTAATTAGACAAAGGTTTATTTTTTGCATATCTAAATGGCTCCAATACCTCAGAGATGTGGGCTACAACCTCTGCGCCATCTGACAAGCTCAGAGACTGTTTGGCTAAATCATCTGCCATTTCTCGACTAACTTTTAGCAAAAGGGACTTCACTCGCAATAATGAACTAGCACTCATCGAAAGATTCTCATATCCCAGCCCCAAAAGTACCACCGCACTTAATGGATCACCGGCCATCTCTCCACAAACACTTAGCTGGCAGTTTACTGTTGCCGCTTGATCATAAATGCTTTTTAAAGCCCTAAGAATACTTGGATGGAGCGAATCATACAGCTCAGCTACTCTGGGGTTGTTGCGATCAACTGCGAGCAAATACTGCGTTAAATCATTAGTGCCCACCGACATAAAATCTACTCGACGACCAATTTCTTTAACCTGATAAACCGCAGCTGGAACCTCAATCATTGCCCCAAGTGCTGGCATTTTTAATACGTAGCCCTCTTCTTCTGTTAGCTCTTTAAAGGCTCGACGAACTAATGCCAGACCGCTATCAAGCTCGGCCAAATTACTAATCATAGGCAGCATAATCCGCAAATTTTCTAGGCCCTCACTGGCTCTAAGTAAGGCTCTAATCTGCACCAAAAATATTTCTGGATGATCTAGAGAAATTCTAATCCCGCGCCACCCCAAAAACGGATTTTCTTCTTCAATCGGAAAATAAGGGAGATCCTTATCACCACCTATATCAAGTGTTCTCATAGTCACAGGGCGAGGCGCAAAGGTTTCCAAGTGCTCACGATAAACTGCAACCTGCTCATCCTCAGTAGGGAAACTAGAGCGCAATAAGAACGGAATCTCAGTGCGAAATAAGCCCACTGCATCTGCGCCACTTCGCAGCGACTGAATATTGTCATGCCTTAACCCAGTATTAACCCATAAAGAAAAGCTACAACCATCTGTAGTTTGGCAGGGGACGTCACGCAATTTTTGCAAATCTTTGACTAAAGTCTGCTCTTCTCGCTGCCTTTGGACATAGGCTCGCTTGAGGGTTCTAGTAGCATGGCTAACAACGTCTCCAGAAAACCCATCAACAATTAGCTCTTCACCCTCAAGTTCTGCACAGGGCATATCCAACGCGCCCATAACGGTTGGGATGCCCAGAGCTCTGCCAACAATTGCCATATGTGAATTGCTTGCACCCCTAAGCGAAACTATACCCACTAATCGATTCACCGGAATATCGGCTAGCTCGGTAGCCGATAGATTTTCTCCCACCAACACAATACGTCTTGGTAGTGTCTTTTTCTTACCGCCAGTCTTTTGCAAATAGCCAAGTACTCGTTTACCCAGCCCCTCAACATCTGAGGCTCGTTCCCTAAGATAGGGATCCTCCATATGCCGAAATGTACGCACATGCTTTAAGATCACTGAGCTCCAAGCACTCTGTGCTGTTTGGCCAGCTTTGATAGTTTCAATAACTTCACCGCCGAGGGAGTCATCGTCAAGCATACTGATGTAGACATTAAACAGCGCTAACTCTTCCGAGCTTAGCTTGCCCTCAAGACCAACACCAAGGTTTCGCATATCATGCTTTACAGACTTTAATGCTTGGCGAAAGGTTTTTACTTCAGAATCAGGATCTGAAGTATGACGCTCAGGCACGGAGGCCAGATCCATTGTTTGCTGAGCCAATACCACTCGGCCTATACCCACACCTGGAGAACTAGCAATACCATGGAATATCGCTTCTTTACTTTTACCGCGGCCTGCAGAAGCTAGCTTGCTTAACGCACCTGTCGCTTCAGCATGGGCGATAGCGCCAGAAAGCTGAGCGCAGACCGTAACCATAAAGGCTTCTTCTTCAGTCGCAAAACGCCTTTCAGCTTGCTGCTGAAGCACCAAAACACCGAGTACTTTTCTGTGATGGATAATTGGCACGCCCAAAAAAGAGTGGTAAATTTCTTCTCCAATCTCTTCAAAGTAAACGAAATTAGGGTGCTTATCCGCATCTTGCAAATTAAGTGGCTCTTCTTTTGCCGCGACCAATCCGACCAAACCCTGGCCCATAGCCAAGCGCACCTTACCAATGGATTGCTGGCGTAAACCCTTGGTAGCCATCAGTACATAATGTTGGTCAGTTTCATCAAAAAGATAGACCGAACAGACCTCTGAGCCCATAGCTGCATGAACTTCCCTAACAATAATAGTCAGCACCTCGGGCAAACTTCGGGCAGTATTGACCTCTTGAAAGATTGTTCTTAGGGCGTCTAGGATATTCATTTATCCACGCTTTCTCCGCTTTTGAAATCGCGCATTAATCTGAGAAAACTCAGACAATGCCTGACGATAAACACCTTGTTTAAATGAAACCACCTGATTAATAGGGTGCCAATAACTAACCCATTCCCATGCATCAAATTCGGGGTTACCTGTTGCATCAAAGCTAATCTTTTTCGGATCACCGACCAACTGCAAAAAGAACCAGCGTTGCTTTTGACCAATACAGCGCGGCTTAGAATGTTTGCGCTGCATTTTTTCAGGAATATTGTAACGAAGCCAGCGCTTAGTCTGCTGGATGATTTTTACATCTCCAGCTTCTAAACCTACCTCTTCGTATAATTCCCGATACAATGCTTGCTCCGCTGTTTCACCCTGATCAATGCCTCCCTGCGGGAATTGCCAAGCCCTTTGGCCCATTCGCTTAGCCCAAAAAACCTGCCCACGACCATTGCTAATAACCATAGCTACGTTAGAACGATACCCATCCTTATCGACCAATTTAAAGATCCCACTAAATTTATAGATTAAAAAAGACCATTGTTCCATAGTCGAGGTGGCTCGGCAATTTTCTCTTGAGCCATTTTCACTTCACCGCTATCCTTAATAGCCCAAACACTACCAAACTAATAAATTGGAATCCTCTATGGCACTAGCCATCTTTGACCTAGATAACACACTGATTGCCGGCGACAGCGACCATAGTTGGGGTGAGTTTTTAGTCTCTCAAAATATCGTCGACCCTCAAAAATATAAAGAAATGAATGATAAATTTTATACCGACTATGAATCCGGCTGTTTGGATATTTTTGCCTACCTCGAGTTTTCAGTAGAACCGCTTACCCGACTTTCAATGGAAAGACTGCAGTCATTGCATAAACAGTTTATGCGCGATGTCATCAATCCAATGAAGCTCAAACGAGCTGAAGATGTAATTACTCGCCATCGGCAGGCCGGTGATAGGCTTTTAATTATTACATCCACTAATCGATTTATTGTTGAACCTATCTGTAAATCAATGGGTATTGACGAAATTATTGCGACAGATTTAGAAATCATTGATGGCAAATATTCAGGTAAAGTGCAGGGAACCCCGACTTTTCAAGAGGGAAAGGTAGAGCGCTTTAATCAATGGCTTGAGGAACAAAAAGAAAGCAGCGACGGAAGCTATTTTTACTCTGACTCAATCAATGACATGCCAATGCTCTTAAAGGTTGCACATCCCATTGCCGTAGATCCTGATTCAGCCCTTCGCAAAGAAGCTGAATCAAGACAGTGGAAAATAATTTCCTTAAGGGATTAAAGCAAAGGCGATTATTCGTCTTCAACTAAGGCCTGGTAGCCCTCAGCATCAAGCAAATTAGTAAAATCATCGCTAGGATTTACCCTGACGGTAAATAGCCACCCATCTTCATAAGGGCTGCTATTAACCAATTCTGGCTCGTCCTCAAGGGCTGAATTGACCTCAACAACTTCTCCAGATATGGGAGAATATATATCAGAAGCCGCTTTAACCGATTCAACAACTGCTATCTCAGCGCCTGCATCAACTACAACTCCCGACTCTGGAAGTTCAATAAAAACTATATCGCCTAGTGCATCTTGAGCATGATCGGTTATCCCAACAACAACGATCCCATCACTCTCTAATCTTGCCCATTCATGGCTATTTGCATATTTTAACTCTGCGGGAAATTCACTCACACTTCACCTCTATTTAAGACTTGAAAATTTATTGCCAGTAAGCGTCTATTTTACTGTTCAATTTTAATAAAGTTAACGTTATTTTGATTCAGCATTAAATAACTTCACTTATGTATAGAAAATTAGACAATTTACGGCATAATTTCCAGTGGAGGTTCATCAAGCGCCGAAAATTGTTCTCGCAACGTCAATATCTGGTCACTCCAATAACGCGCCGAATCAAACCAAGGAAAGGCTCTCGGAAAAGCAGGATCACTCCATCTGCGTGCAATCCACGCACTGTGATGAATAATACGCAATGTACGCAAGACCTCGATTAATGCCAGCTCTTTAGGATCAAAATGATAAAACTCATTATAACCCTCGACCAACTCAGCTATCTGGGCTTTTTGCTCAAAACGATCACCTGATAACAACATCCACAAATCTTGCACAGCCGGGGCCATTCGCGCATCATCAAAATCTACAAAATGCGGATTATCATCGCGCCAAAGTATATTGCCCGAATGGCAGTCGCCATGAACTCTTATGTAATTAATCTCTCCGAAATCATCCAGAATAGTTTGACATTTATTTAGGATATCCGGTAACAAACTATCATATGCAGGGCTTAATTCAGGTGGAATAAAGTGCTCACTAACATAATCGTATGCTTCCCACCCAAATGTTTGAATATCTAATTTTGGCCGCGATTTAAAATCAACCACCGCACCCACTGCATGAAAGCGCCCTAAAAGACGACCAAGAATAAAAAGGTTATCCAGATTATCAAGCTCAGGAGCATAGCCGCCGCGTCGAGGATAAAGCGAAAACTTGAATTCACAATGGTGATGAAGAGAATTGCCAGCATTGTTTATCAAAGGGCAAACAACTGGTAGCTCCTGCTCTTTTAGCTCAAAACAAAGCTGATGCTCCTCATGTATCTGTTCAACAGTCCAGCGGTTAGGCCTATAAAATTTGGCAATTAATGGCTGTGCATCCTCTATCCCAACCTGATAAACACGATTCTCATAGCTATTTAGTGCCAATAATCTTCCATCACTTATATAACCACAGCTCTCTACCGCATCCATAATCATATCCGGCGCTAATAACTCAAACGCATGGGCTTTAGAATCTGTCATTTAATTATTCACACCTCTTTAATCAAATATGCGCTTAGAGCGCATCGCTTTCTTTTGACCGTGCTGAGCTTTTTTATCCAAACGCTTTCTTTGTGAGCTTCTGGTTGGCCTAGTCGCCTTTCTAGCTTTCGGCGTTGTTGCCACAGACTGCAATAACAACTTTAATCGCTGAATGGCTTCAGCGCGGTTTTTCTCCCAACTACGATACTGCTGAGCTTTAAGAATAATAACCCCCTCTTTTGTAATCCGCTGATCACTTAGGGCCATTAATCGTTGCTGAAAAAACTCAGGCAATGAAGATTGGTAAATATTAAAGCGTAAATGCACCGCAGAGGAGACTTTATTCACATTTTGTCCACCAGGACCACTCGCTCTAATAGCAGTTAATTCAATCTCTTCTAAGGGGATTGAAATAGAATGCGTGATAAAAATCATTCATTACCCTGCTCTAAAAACTCAAAACGAGGTCGCTTTTGCCCATTGACATCAACCGTTTCCAGAAACATCTTCAGGGGCCGCACCCATAGTTGGCGATCACCGTAAAGTGGGCGGTAAACAACCATATCAGGCTCGCCCTCACTGTGCTTAGCTACACCATAAACTTGATAATTGTTGCCCTTATAGTGTTTATATATGCCTTGAATTACGTTCACCATTTCACCTAATTTCCCTTAGGAAGTACGTATCAAATCCTTTTAAAAGATTTAATGTAAGAATAAATTTTGTACCTTTTAATGTTAACACAGCCAAATATAAGAAAAATTTTGCTAACTTTAAAATCCAATTTTAGGTTAAATAATCAGTATTTCCAGGCTATAAACTCATAAAACACATCAAAATCTAATTAATTTTAACTAAAATTCGCTGAAAATTAGCCAAACCACTAAAAAAATAATACACTGCGCACTCCTGAATATTTTATTTTGCCTTTAAGGCTTATTTTTTCAGTGGGGATCTTTAGTCTTAAATGTTTTTTTGGTTAAAGTGTTAATTCAGTCTCATCAGAGGCTGGTGTTTAAAGTGCCCATTTTGGGCGTTGTTGTATTTAAGTGAGGTTGTTATGTCAGGCGAAAGAGTTGCTGGCACTGTAAAGTGGTTTAATGATAGTAAAGGTTTTGGTTTTATTGAGCAGGAAGGCGGTAGCGATGTATTTGTTCATCACAGTGCCATTCAAGCTGAAGGCTTTAAGTCTTTAAAAGAAGGTCAAGCTGTAACTATGGAAGTTGCTGAAAGCCAAAAGGGCCTTCAAGCTGAGAATGTAGTAGCCGACTAAGGTTATTTGACTGCCCTAGGCAGTGACAAAAGTTCTTGTAAGGCCCTGGCATTTATGTCAGGGCCTTTATTTTATAGGAAATAATTAAGTATCGAGCAAGAAGTCTCGACGGTAGATTATTGCTACTTAATTTTAGCTTCTTTGTAGATAACGTGCTTGCGGATGGTAGGATCGTATTTTTTGATTTCCATCTTATCAGGCGTGTTGCGCTTGTTTTTGTCTGTTGTATAGAAGTGTCCTGTTCCGGCACTAGACACTAATCGAATTTTCTCTCGAGCTGACTTAGCCATTTTTTAATCCTCTAAATTTTCTCGCCGTTTGCACGAAGGCTAGCAAGAACGTTTTCAATACCATTTTTATCAATAATGCGCATTCCTTTGGTAGAAACGCGTAATTTCACAAATCGCTTCTCAGACTCAATCCAAAAACGGTGTGTGTGTAGATTAGGCTCAAAGCGACGACGAGTTCTATTCTTCGCATGAGATACATTGTTTCCAGCCATTGGGCGCTTACCCGTGACCTGACATACTCTAGACATAATTGCTGCCTCTTATTTGCAATTTGTGCTCTGGGCATTGACCCATCGGCTACTGAATATTGTTTCCCAAACAACCTTTGTACAAAGTCGTCTTTCAAGGAGGCGCGTTTTATACCAGAAACCCTACCTTGAAGCAAACAAAAACCGATAATTACCCACTAATCTGACAGTTTTTTTTTATTGTTGGCGATTTGACAAAATTTACTAAAAAAGCCTCCATCAAGAACGGCAAAGCTAGTGTATAGCACTATAGCTTCCCCATGGCCGCTAAAGACACAATTTCACCTTTGCCAATGACAAAATGATCCAGAAGCTTTACATCTATAATTTCTAGGGCTGACTTAAGTCTTTTTGTAATCAGAATGTCAGCGCGACTGGGCTCTGCACTTCCACTTGGATGATTGTGGGCCACAATAACAGATGATGCATTTTTTTCTAATGCCACCTTTGCTACCTCACGCGGGTGAACGCTAGCTGAGTTAATCGTGCCAAAAAATAATTCAAGTAGCTCAATTAGCCGATGGCGAGTATCCAACAGCATAACAGCAAATACCTCGCGGTGATTATCGCGCATCTGAATCGCTAAATAATCCATAACTTTTTCTGGGCTGGTGAATATATCCTCCGTGCGAAGCTGCTCGTCCAAATAGCGGCGAGTGAGTTCAAGAGTCGCCTGTAATTGACAAAATTTAGCCTGACCTAAACCTTTAGCCGCGCAAAATACTTTTTGGTCAGCTTTTAATAGGGGCCCTAAACCACCAAAGTAATCAATTAACTCTTGGGCCATTTGCTTGGCGCTCACACCCTTGCGCCCCACTCTAAGAAAAATGGCCAATAATTCGGCATCCGTGAGCGCCTTCGGCCCCCTAGCCAATAACTTTTCTCTAGGCCTATCTTCTAATGGCCATTGTCTTATCGACATAATTAGTCCTTATTTATCACTATAGAATTCCCCTCTGAAGTGTTATCTTAGCCACTTATAAAAGGGTTATCGGAATATTAATGAGTAGTCTGTCACAAAAACGCATCATTCTTGGCATTACTGGTGGTATTGCCGCTTATAAAAGTGCTGAAATTGCTCGTCGCTTACAAGATGAGGGTGCTGAAGTGCGGGTCATAATGACTGATTCTGCTCAAGAATTTATCCGACCACTCACACTTCAAGCCCTGACCGGAAAGCCTGTTCATACCAATCTGCTCGACCCAAAAGCGGAGGCCGCGATGGGTCATATTGAGCTCGCACGCTGGGCGGATATAGTATTAATTGCCCCAGCCACAGCTAATTTTATCGCTGCATTAAGCCAAGGGATTGCCAATGACCTTTTGACGACTGTTTGCCTAGCGTCCTCAGGCAGTATTGTTGTTGCTCCCGCCATGAATCAAGCCATGTGGTCTCAGCCGGCCTCTTTGGACAATATTGAGCGCCTAAAGCAGAGAAACATCACCCTCTTTGAACCTGATGATGGCATCCAAGCCTGTGGCGATACAGGCCCGGGTAGACTGCAACAGCCAGAAGCCATTGTCGACCAACTTTGTGGTATTTTTGACTCTGGTATTTTGTCTGGGAAACGGGTGGTGATTACCGCTGGCCCCACCAGAGAGGCTATTGACCCCGTTCGCTATATCAGTAATCACAGCTCAGGTAAAATGGGCTTTGCACTGGCAAGCGCTATGATTGAAGCCGGTGCAATCGTCACTCTTATCTCAGGACCTGTTTCACTTGATAGCCCAGATCGCTGCCAACTAATACCTGTAGTTTCTGCCAGCGAAATGCTAGAGGCTGCGACGAAAGCTGCCAAAGAAGCGGATATTTTTATCTCATCTGCGGCCGTCGCCGACTACCAAGTTACTGAACTATCCAGTCAAAAAATAAAGAAAAAATCTGATAATATGTCGCTAAATTTGTCGAAAACGCCCGATATTGTAGCTATATTGTCAGAAAACAACCCAAAAATGTTTGTTTTAGGGTTTGCTGCCGAAACCGAAAATATAGAGAATCATGCTCGCGATAAGTTAAACAGAAAAAATTTAGATGCGATTATAGCCAATGATGTATCTCGCGACGATATTGGCTTTAACTCTGATGATAACGAAGCCTTATGGATCGATGCTGACAGCTGTCAATCCCTTAGCAAAAAAAGTAAGACGCAACTTGCTCGAGAAATTGTTGTCTTAATAGCTGACAAAATCGATAACTAAATATACAACAGCATCGAGAGCAAAGTACTGTGAATGATGTCACCACATTAAATTCTAGCACTTCACTTACAGCCAATGGGCTGCCTAACGAAGTGTTTCGCAACTATGATATTCGCGGCTTTGCCCATTCCCAGATCACCCCCGACTTTGCCTATAAACTAGGCGCAGCACTAGCTATCACGCTTTTGAAACAACATCATTCAACCATTTATCTTGGCCGAGATGGCAGACTGAGTTCGCCAGCTTTGGCGAAAGCGCTTGGCAATGGCCTCACTCAATATGGGATGAATGTAATCGATATTGGCACTGTAAGTACCCCCACACTTAATTTTGCCGTTCACTGTGATAACAAGGCAGAGTGCGGAATTATGGTGACGGCAAGTCATAATGCTAAGGAATACAATGGCTTTAAAATCATTGTGCGCAATCAAGTAGTGGCCGGTGAGATGCTGCAAAAAATCAAGCATCTTATGCTCTCCGACAGGCCTAATCATTGTCAATCTGGGCACATTCGCACCCAAGAAATAAGTCCTCAATACCTTCAAGCAATAATTGATAACTGTAGCCCTAAAAAAGATTTCAAAATCGTTATTGACTGCGCCAATAGTATTGTTGGGCCCATCGCTAAAACCCTGTTTAATCGGTTAGGTTACAATTTAATACCTTTATTTTGCGATCCTGATGGAAACTTTCCCAATCATGACCCTAACCCATCCGATGAGAGTAATTTACAACAGCTCAAAGCATCAGTTTTATCTCATCAGGCAGATTTAGGCCTAGCATTTGATGGTGATGGCGATCGCCTTGTGGTTATTTCCGGAAGTGGCGCAATAGTTTGGCCAGATCAATTACTGATGATTTTTGCCCGTGATATTTTAAAGCGATATCCAAATACGGATATCGTATTTGACGTTAAAAGTAGCTTTCGCCTGCAACAGCTAGTGAGGGAACTATCGGGTAATCCGGTCATGTGCAAAACAGGCCACTCACATGTTAGAAGCACGGTACAAAAAACTGGCGCCCTTGTTGGAGGGGAATTTAGTGGCCATATTTTTTTCAATGATCGTTGGCATGGTTTTGATGACGGTCTGTATGCCAGCGTTCGACTACTTGAAATATTAGCCAACCTTGATATAGCACCAAAGCAAGCGCTGGAAAACATGATCGGCCAGTTTAAACCCAGTGCCTACACCCCTGAAATACTTATTCCAGTGGCTGAAACAGAAAAATTTGCTGTAATGGAAAAATTAACCTCTCATTGCAGCTTTAAGGATGGAATAATTAACACTATTGACGGACTCAGGGTAGAATACCCCCTTGGCTGGGGCCTAATAAGAGCGTCAAACACCTCAGCAAACCTAACTATGCGCTTTGAAGCTGATAATAAAGAAGAATTAGAGCGCATAAAAAAGCTGTTTAGCTTTGAGCTAGCACCTTTTATTAACCAAGTGGATCAATATTTGTAACTATGTCATTAAATCGAGAAGAAGCAGAAAATACAGCTAAGGTTATCTCAAGAGCCTTGCCCTATATACAGCGCTTTGCAGGCAAAATTGTGGTCATAAAATATGGCGGTAATGCCATGGTAGACGATCGCCTAAAGCAAAGCTTTGCCAGAGACATCGTGTTGATGAAAGCGGTGGGCATTAATCCTGTTGTGGTGCATGGCGGAGGCCCACAAATTGGTCAACTGCTAGATCAACTCTCTATAGAGTCTAAGTTCGTCAATGGCATGAGAGTCACCGATACCAAAACTATGGACGCTGTAGAAATGGTACTAGGCGCTACGATTAATAAAGAAATTGTCAATCTTATTAGCAGTGCTGGCGGTAGAGCCTTTGGCGTTACCGGCAAAGATGGTCGTTTAATAAGAGCAAAAAAATTGGTGGTATCTCATAAAACAGCGGAGATGTCGGTTCCTGAAATTATTGATATTGGCCAAGTAGGCGAAGTTGAGTCGATCGATAAAAGCGTTATCGACATGCTACTTAAAAGCAACTATATCCCCGTTATTGCGCCAATTGGCGTAGGATCTGATGGCGCCTCATACAATATTAATGCTGATTTAGTGGCGGGCAAGGTAGCCTCAGTTTTAAATGCTGAAAAGTTAATGCTACTTACCAATGTTGCGGGCTTACAGGACAAGCAGGGCGAAATTCTTACCGGTCTAACTGTAAACCTAGTCGATGAATTGATTGAAGATGGCACCATTTACGGTGGTATGCTACCGAAAATTCAATGTGCACTTGATGCGGTTAATTCTGGCGTGGCTGCTTCTCACATTATTGATGGGCGAGTTGATCACGCCGTGATGCTCGAGCTATTTACTGATGAAGGCGTAGGCACTTTAATTACTAACCAGAAGTAAGCGGAGACTGCTGATGGTCGCTAAACGAAGCTCCAAAGCTCAGGATATTCTTCAAGCTCTAGCACTAATGCTGGAGTCATCTCGCGGCGGACGCATCACTACTGCGGCTCTAGCCTCTGAGTTAGGCTGTTCAGAGGCAGCCCTATATCGACACTTTCCCAGTAAAACTAAAATGTATGAAGGGCTGATTGATTTTATTGAAGAGACTATATTTGCTCGGGTTACGACTATTATTAACGATGAACCAGATGCGATTAATCAGTGCTATAGAATCCTCAGTCTATGCTTAACCTTTGCCGAAAAAAATGCTGGAATTAGCCGAATACTCCATGGCGATGCCTTAGCGGGAGAAAACGAACGATTACAGCAGCGTGTCGCCCAGCTATTTAGTCGACTAGAATCTCAGCTTAAGCAAATAATAAGACAAGCTGAACTCAGTCAAGGAATTACCATCAATCCAAGCCCTGCAATAGCAGTTGATTTAATGATTAATCTAGTTGAAGGGAAAATTAGTCAGTTTGTTCGCAGCGACTTTAAACAACCACCTACTCAATACTGGTCCGAACAATGGGCGCTAGTCTCAGATCAAATTTTTAACTGATCCTAATTAGCAAGCAGTATCTATACGCCATACTGCTGTCGGTATTTATCAATCTGCTCAACTAAATTATTGTGATCTGGCTTAGCTTTAAGATAGTGCAAAATATCATCTATATCAATAATGCTTGCCACAGGAATTCCAAACTGTTCCTCCACCTCTTGAATAGCGGACTGATCTGTTTTGCCGCGCTCTTTGCGATCTAGGCCAATCAATACGCCGGCGGCCACAGCGCCTGCTTGCTCTAATATCGACATCACTTCTCTAATAGCGGTACCTGCGGTAATCACGTCATCGATAATTAAAACCTTGCCTTCAAGGGGCGCCCCTACCAAAGCTCCACCTTCACCATGAGCCTTTGCCTCTTTGCGGTTAAAGCAGTAGGGCACATCTATACCATGATGCTCTGACAGAGCAATGGAGGTTGCTGCAGCCAAGGTTATACCTTTGTATGCGGGGCCAAAAAGCACATCAAATTCAATGCCTGACTCAACAATAGCGGTGGCGTAACACTTACCCAGTGCAGCCAATGCAGACCCTTTATAAAACTCTCCCGCATTAAAAAAATGGGGTGATGTGCGACCCGACTTAAGCTCAAATTGACCAAACTTAAGGGCACCATTAGCAATGGCATTTTCTATAAATTCTACTTTGTATGTTTTCATCAGTTAGTAATCTTTTGATTCCATTTATTTAAGAATAGATCAGTTTTAGGACTATTGGGCCAATGCCATCTTTTGAACCCTTACAAGATCGGCAATTCCCTGATTTGCCAGTTGCAACATTTCTGTCAAAGCGTCGCCTGAAAATGGTGCTTCCTCAGCAGTTCCCTGAATTTCAATATAGCCGCCATTGGCGTCCATGACCACATTCATATCGGTCTCTGCATTAGAGTCTTCAGGATAATCTAGGTCGAGAACAGGTGAGCCCTTGTAAACACCAACAGAAACTGCAGCGATCATATGCAATAAGGGATCGTCTTTAATCAGCTTTTCACGCTGTAGATAGCGTATCGCATCAACCAGAGCAACACAGCCACCCGTGATAGCTGCGGTTCTTGTGCCACCATCAGCTTGAATTACGTCACAATCAACATAGATAGTATTTTCACCCAGTTGCTTAAGGTCTACGGCGGCGCGCAATGATCGCCCTATCAATCTTTGGATTTCTTGGGTACGACCCGATTGTTTTCCGCGCGCCGCCTCTCTTCCCATACGGCTATTTGTGGATCTGGGAAGCATGCCGTATTCCGCAGTTACCCAACCCTGACCTTTGCCACGCAAAAATCGCGGTACGCTATTTTCAACACTGGCATTACAGATAACTTTAGTATTGCCGAACTCGACTAATACAGAACCTTCAGCATGTTGTGTGTATTCTCTAGTAATTTTTACTTGGCGCAATTGTTCTGGACGACGTCCACTTGGTCTTGTCATGATTAAAGCCTTATTACAAAATCTTAAATGTGAAGTAACAATTGTAACAAATCTTCCCCCTCTTTAACCGCCTTTGTTAGAATACCTTCAAATTAAAAATTTATGGAGTCACTATGCCACGCAGTATGACCGCATATGCCAGAATTACTGAAGAATATAACTGGGGATCAATAAGCTTTGAGCTTAAATCGGTCAACCATCGATTTTTAGAGGTTGGCTTTAGAATGCCTGAATCTCTGCGCGAGACAGAAACTACACTTCGAGATATGGCGCGTAAAAAACTGGGGCGAGGCAAAATTGATTGCTCTGTACAGCTTGCTTTTAACCGCTTAGATGTCTCTTCTGAGTTAAATTTGGAAGCGGCCCGTGAGCATATAAATATCGTTGAATCTATTTCGGCTGAAATAACTCAGCCCGGCGCCATTTCAGCTGTAGACATAATGAAATTACCCGGCGTGCTGAAAGATTCTGCTTTAGATACCAAACAACTCACTTCAGCAGGTATTAAAGCCTTTGATTTAGCCTTAGATCAAATGCTTGAAGGCCGTGAACGCGAGGGCGAAAAGCTAGCAGATATGATTGAGCAAAGGCTATTAGGCATTGAGACTCAAATAGCCTTAGTGCGCAAAAATTTGCCCGAAATTCTTGAATTTCAACGCAATCGTCTGCATGAAAAGCTATCAGAATTAAAAGACCAGCTCGATGAACAACGACTTGAGCAGGAAATGGTCATTATTGCCAATCGCGCTGATGTCGATGAGGAAATTGATCGACTAGAAGCCCATGTGATTGAAATTCGCCGAGTGCTGAATGACAAAGAATCTGTGGGACGCAGACTAGACTTTTTGATGCAAGAGCTAAATCGTGAAGCCAATACATTGGGCTCAAAATCTATTTCAACGATTACCACTCAAGCCTCAGTTGAACTGAAAGTTTTGATTGAACAAATGCGCGAGCAAATTCAAAATATTGAATAAGCTTTAGTAAAATAGATGCGTAATAGATCATAGATTTATTTTTCTACTAATGTACACTTTCGTAAATTGTTGTTCTGAACAGGATATTATTAGCTCTATTATGACATTTGGTACTCTATTTATTATTTCAGCGCCCTCTGGGGCGGGTAAAACCAGCCTAGTTGCTGAGCTACTTAGTCGGCTCAACAATATACAGGTTTCCGTTTCTCACACCACCAGACCAAGTCGCTCTGGCGAAACTAGCGGAGTGGATTATCATTTTGTTTCTCATCAGCAATTTGAAACTATGGTAGAACAACAACAGTTTGTTGAGCATGCTAAGGTCCATAACAATTACTATGGCACATCGGAGCAATGGGTCAAAAGTACGCTCAATAAGGGCATGGATGTTATTCTCGAAATAGATTGGCAGGGTGCTGAACAGGTGCGAGAAAAATTTCCAGACAGTAAAAGTATTTTTATTCTGCCCCCTACTAAGCAAACATTATTTGAGCGCTTAAAAGGCCGCGGTCAGGATTCAGATACTGTGATACAGCAGCGTATCGCCGCCGCTAAAGAAGAAATGAGTCACTGCAACGAGGCTGATTATTTAGTCATAAATGATCAGTTCGAGCTAGCCTGTAGTCAGCTTCAAAGCATCGTTGAAGCAAAACGACTTGAAATCAATAGCCAAAGACATGGAAAACTATTAATTGATTTATTGTCGTAGGCACTCAAATTAGGTAAAATCGCAGGTTCCCGGTGGTAAAAAGCCGCCAAATCTAATTATTTTTGTTCAGCGGATTAAATATGGCTCGCATTACAGTAGAAGATTGTTTGAATTTTGTTGATAACCGTTTTGAATTAGTTATGGTCGGCTCCAAGCGAGCTCGTCAAATAGCTGTCGATGGTCGTCCACCCCTTGTCGACTCAGAAAACGACAAGCCAACCGTTATCGCTCTTCGTGAAATTGAGCAGGGGTTGATTACTCCTGAATTTCTTGAAGAAGTCGAACGCGACTATGAAATTGTCGATGCTGAAGAGAATCCTGATGATGCACCGCAAGGCGCTCTCTAGAAAAAACTCTAAGCAAAATGGGGAGGCGAATCACAGGTGCTTTCAGTACTAACCGAAAAGCTCTCCAACTACCTCGAGCAAAAAGAGGTTAAAAAAATCGAGCGTGCCTACAGGTACGCCGATCAATGTCATTCTGGCCAGCTGCGTCAGAGTGGCGACCCCTACATCACTCACCCTCTAGCCGTCGCCAATATCTTGGCTGACATGCGTTTGGATCATGAAAGCCTTATGGCGGCTTTACTTCATGATGTGATTGAAGATACTGGGGTTACCAAAGGTCAAATTAGCCGGCGTTTTGGGCGCACAGTTGCCGACTTGGTAGACGGGGTTAGTAAACTAAGCGAAATCGAATTCGAAACTAAAGCCCAATTACAAGCCGAAAGTTTTCAAAAAATGACCCTCGCCATGTCTAAAGATATTCGCGTGGTGCTGGTTAAGCTCGCCGATCGACTTCATAATATGCGCACACTGGGTGTTTTGCCGCCGGAAAAACGTCGTCGTATTGCAAGAGAAACCCTAGATATCTACGCTCCTATTGCTCAGCGCCTAGGGATTAATGATGTGCGTATAGAGTTTGAGGATTTAGGTTTTTCCACCATGTATCCTCTGCGTCATAGACGATTGCGAGAGGCGCTAAAAGCAGCCAGTAAAAATCGAAAAGAAATTGTTTCCGAAATCCATCAAGCCATTGAAGTTCGCCTAGAGAAAGAATCATTTCCCGCTATTGTTAAAGGGCGAGAAAAGCATGTGTGGAGCATCTACAAAAAAATGCGCGACAAGCAAAAGTCTTTTCGCGATATTATGGATGTGTTTGCTTTCCGCTTAATTGTTGACTCTGTGGATGATTGCTATCGAACACTTGGAATCATGCACAATATATTTAAGCCTGTCCCCGGTGAATTTAAGGACTATATAGCAATTCCAAAGTCCAATGGCTATCAATCCCTACATAGCGTACTTGTTGGCATGCATGGCGTGCTTATTGAGGTACAGATCCGCACTCAAGAAATGGAAACTATGGCTAACTATGGTATTGCTGCTCATTGGGAATACAAATCAAGCGACAGTAATATAGATGCTAGCCAACGACGAGCCACTCGCTGGGTTCAAGGTTTACTTGAGATGCAGAAACAGGCTGGCGATTCATTGGAATTTTTAGAGCATGTTAAAACCGATTTATTCCCTGATGAAATCTATGTATTTACTCCCAAAGGGCGAATTATTGAGCTTCCCTCAGGTGCAACAGCGGTTGACTTTGCCTACTCGGTACACACTGATCTAGGCAATAGCTGTATTGCCTGTAGGGTGGATAGTGAATTAACACCTTTATCAGAACAACTGCAAAGTGGGCAGAAAATTGAAATCATCAGCACCCAAGGTGCACAGCCCAATCCGAATTGGCTTAATTTTGTAGTGACCGCAAAAGCGCGTAGTGCTATTCGTCACTTTCTAAAAAATCAGCAGCATGACGAATCGGTTAATCTAGGTAAGCGATTATTGGACAAAGCGCTAGCCAATTATGGTACTGCCTATAATAAGTTGCGAAAATCCCAGATTAAGCGATTGCTTAAAGAAACCTCTGCACCAACTTTTGAATATGTACTGCAACAAATTGGCTTAGGTAACCAGGTACCTTTCGCTGTTGCCAATCTTTTAGTGCCGCCCTCAAAACGAACCATTGCTGAAGATAAACGTAAGCCATCGCTCCCTGTTGTTGTAGACACCTCAGAAAGTTTAATTCTTCATTATGCTCGCTGTTGTCACCCTATTCCTGGCGACCCTATCCTTGGCCATGTCTCACCAGGTAAGGGGTTAGTTATTCATTTGGAGTCTTGCCATAATCTAAAAGAAATACGCAATCATCCTGAAAAATGTATGCCGCTAAGTTGGTCACAGGTGGTTGAGGGTGAATTCCCAGTTGAGATTAAGGTTGAAATAACACCTGAGCGTGGCTTTATAGCTGCGCTTGCCTCGAGAATAACCGATCAAGATGCTACCATTGAAAATATTAGCACCACTGAAAAGGATGCCTTCACCAGCGTTGTCGATGTGGTTATGACGGTTCGCAATCGGGTTCACTTAGCGGACATAATTCGCCGAATAAGAAGCCTAGCGCCTGTTCGGCGAGTTTATCGGGTAAAAAACAAATAGTTATATAAGGACTCATATTATGTCTAACAAAGCGCATATTTTTACAGAAAAAGCACCTGCTGCCATCGGGCCATACAGCCAAGCGGTCAAAGTAAATAACACGGTTTATCTTTCAGGCCAGATTCCTCTAGACCCTGAAAACATGGAATTGATAACGGGTGATATTCAGGCTCAGGCGCGACAGGTATTCGCTAATTTAAATGCGGTGTGTGAAGCTGCAGGCTCTGATTTAAGCGGCATTGTAAAGCTTAATATTTTTCTTACAGATTTGAGTAATTTTGCTGCTGTTAATGAAATAATGGCAGAATTATTTGAGCAACCCTATCCAGCTCGAGCAGCCATTGGCGTTAAAGAATTGCCAAAAAGTGCCGAAATAGAAATGGATGCTATTGTAGTTACCTAGTTGATTAACTAATTTTTTGATTGTCTATCAGCGCAGCGTACCCTTCTTTAAAAGAAGGGTATCTAAATTTGAATCCAGCCTCTAAAAGAAGCCGATTATTGCATCGCCTTGCTGGCCTAATAGGGACAGGCTCCTCTTCTAAACTGACTGACAGTTGCTGGGCGAGCCACTCTCTAATATCGTGCTGAGTTACAGGTTGGCTATCGGAAGCGAGATAAAGCGGTTCAATAGACTGGCCAGATTGAAACAACTCTATTAGATGGGCCAAAACTCCTCCACAATCTTCAGAATGAATACGATTACTCCATTGTTTTGGAGTTTTTGGTCTTCCTTTTCCTGCTCGCACTTGATCGAGAAGTCGCGTTCGACCAGGACCATAGATGCCAGAAAACCTTATCACTGACGTAGTACAGGGCAAATTTTGAATGATCTGCTCTGATTTAAGCAGTATTTCACCAGAAAATGTGACCGGATTAGCCATCGTAGTCTCATCAACCCAGTCGCCATCAGAGTCACCATAAACACTGGTACTGGAAACCCAAATAATTAATTTAGGTGGTTGAGATAAACCATCTACAGCTTTGGCTATTGACTGTGCTACAGCCAAGTATGATTCCTGGTATGCATCTCTCGTAAAAGCCGACGGCGTAAGGGTTGCAACCCAAACATCATATCCATCAGAGGCTGCTGAAATTAGCTGTTTAGGTTTTGTGGCGTCGGCCAAAATAGGCACAACGCCCACTGTCAATTTCTCTGGATTTCGCCTCAAGCCAAAACAGCGATAACCGTCTGGTATAAGTTTCGCGGCTCGTTGCGCAACATCCCCACAACCAATAAATAGTACTTTAGTGCTTTGTGTCATAGATTTGTTACCCAAAATTTATATAATAGTGGATTTAATGATAATAGTAATTAATACCATTACGTAGGGAGACGATATGACATTAACCGAACTTCGCTATGCAATCGCCTTGGCCGAAACCAAACACTTTGGCCATGCCTCTGCAATGTGCAATGTCAGCCAACCAACGCTTAGTATAGCAATAAAAAAAATGGAAGCTGAGTTGGGTGTTCAAATTTTTGAAAGAACAACAAATACTACTCTACTTACTCGAACTGGCGTAAAAATCATAGCTCAAGCTCATAAAGTGCTTGAGGCAACAACCGTCATCAAAGATATTGCAGTTTCGGGGAAAAACGAACTGATTGCCCCTTTGCATATTGGTGCTATTTTTACCATTAGCGCTTTTTTATTTCCTAATTTTGTTTCACCACTTCAAAAAAGTGCGCCAGATATGCCATTAATTTTTGAAGAAGGCTATACTGAGCAATTACGAAGCAGACTTAGAAAAGGGGAATTGGATGTGATTATAGTAGCTTTGCCGTTCGAAGAACCCGATGTGGTTGTCCAGCCATTATTTGATGAGCCATTTATAGTGGCTTTACCCTCTAATCACCCAATTGCGCAACGCTCTTCAATAAAAGCCGAAGAATTAGCAAAAGAACATATTTTGCTGCTGGGCCAAGGACATTCTTTTCGAGACCAAGTTATAAAAGCAATTCCAAATATTAATCAATACCATAATACCACTGTAACTTCTGATGAGGACTCTGAAGGAAATTCTCTTGAAACATTGTGCACAATGGTAGCCACAGGACTTGGAATTTCAATATTGCCACAGTCAGTTACTAAAGCGCCAAACTTTATTGATGCTAATTTAACTGCAGTTCCACTGCATGGCGAAAATGCAAAGCGTAGGGTTGTTCTCGCATGGCGGGCAAGTTTTCCAAGACATCAGGCCATTGATGCCGTTCGCAATGCGATTTTTATTAGCCACAATATCAGCCCTAACAGTAGAACCATTCCTGAACTGGCTTTCGACTAATGTCTGATATGAGCCTTGACGCCATGGCTATCAAAGAGCTTCGCGGTGTAGGCCCCCAACTTTCACAAAAACTTAGTAAACTTGGCATCAACAATCTGCAGGACTTATTATTTCATTTGCCTCTGCGCTATATCGATAGAACCAAAATCACACCCATAGGTAGTCTGCAACCCCTGACCGATGTGGTTCTTGAGGGGAAAATTCGCGCTAGTGACGTAGTATTTGGTCGGCGGCGTAGCTTGGTGTGTAAATTACAAGACGATACTGGCACCACTGTTTTAAGGTTCTTTCACTTTAGCCGAGCTCAGCAAGATCGTCTTATTGTGGGGGCGAAATTACGCTGCTATGGTGAAGTTAGACAGGGCAAATAAGGGCTTGAACTCTATCATCCAGAATATCAGCATCTTGATAACAATAACCCACCAAACCTAGAGCAAACATTAACACCAGTTTATCCCCTAACTGAGGGTATTACGCAAATACGCGTTAGAGATCTCTGCCGACAGGCCCTAGGCCTGATGGATAAGCACGGCATAAAGGAGCTTTTACCTGAAACGCTAAAACAACCGTTAGATGGGCTTTTATCTTTTTCGCTTATAGATGCATTAAAGCTTATTCACTCACCGCCTCCCGGTATTGAGCTACATAGACTAGCTACAGGCGAGCACCCTGCGCAACAACGCTTGGCCGCCGAAGAATTAATTGCTCATAATTTAAGTCTGTTAAAAATGCGCGACAAGGTACAGAGCCAACCTGCGCCACTCTTAACAATAAATAAACAAGCTCTATCTCATTTTCTTGATCAGTTGCCTTTTGAGCTAACCAGCGCTCAACAAAAAGTGTCTCAAGAAATAGCCGCCGATATCAATAAACCTTACCCAATGTTGCGACTGGTTCAGGGGGATGTAGGTTCTGGCAAAACGGTGGTGGCAGCAATGGCCGCTATACAAGCCATTGCCAATGGCAAACAGGCCGCCTTGATGGCGCCAACAGAAATTCTTGCCGAACAGCATAGAATTAATTTTGAACAATGGTTTAAAACCATGGATATTAGTGTTGCCTGGTTGACCGGCAAGGTAAAAGGTAAAGCCAGAGAAGTCCAGCTAGGTCGTATCGCAGACGGTAGTGCACAGATGGTGATAGGCACCCATGCGCTATTTCAAGACAGCGTAGAATTTAATGATTTAGGCATCACCATTATTGATGAACAGCATCGATTCGGTGTGCATCAACGTCTGGCATTGCGCAATAAGGGGTTTGGCGATAATCAAACTGCACAGAACAGTCTAGCCCCCCATCAATTAATTATGACCGCAACACCAATCCCAAGAACATTAGCTATGAGCGCCTATGCCGATCTCGACTGCTCGATAATAGATGAATTACCACCCGGACGAACCCCAGTAGAGACTGCGGTGCTTAGTAACCTAAGGCGCAACGATATTATTGAACGAGTGCGTGCATCCTGTATCGAGGGTCGCCAAGCCTACTGGGTTTGTACGCTTATTGAAGAGTCAGATGTACTTGAAGCTCAGGCGGCAGAGGTTACTGCCAGTGAATTACAACTTATGCTACCCGAACTATCCATAGGTCTAGTGCATGGGCGTTTAAAGCCGAGGGAAAAACTTGAAATCATGAATGCATTTAAGGCGGGAGAAATTAACCTGCTAGTTGCCACTACGGTGATTGAAGTGGGGGTTGATGTACCCAATGCCAGTTTGATGATTATTGAAAATGCCGAACGACTTGGTTTGTCGCAGCTGCATCAGCTGAGAGGCCGAGTAGGGCGTGGCGCCACCCAAAGTCATTGCGTGCTACTTTACAGCTCACCCATATCAGCCAATGGCAGTGCGCGCTTAAAAACCATGCGTGAAACAAATGATGGCTTTGTGATTGCAGAAAAAGATCTCGAATTAAGGGGCCCGGGGGAACTACTGGGTACCCGTCAAACTGGGGATATGCAATTGCAAATTGCCGATCTACAACGCGATGCACACTTATTACCTCAAATAAAGCAAGCGGCAGAGCTTTTAATCAAGCAATATCCACAATCGGTGGACCCACTAATAGATCGGTGGTTAGGCAACAATCAACAATATGCTCAGGCTTAAAAAGAAGTAAAAATTCTCTTTGAATTTTCAAAAAAATACTTATAATCGCCTTAAATATTAAAGGAGTTAGTTTATGGCTTTTAGCAATCCGATCTCTGACTTATTTGGAAAGTCCCCAATAAAACCGCTTCAAGAGCATATGGGTATTGTGAATAAGTGCTCCGTTCAACTCGAGCCCTTTTTCACAGCTGCAATGGATGGACAGTGGGACAGTGCTTCTAATATTTTCGACTCCATTAGCGCCGATGAAAATATCGCGGATGATTTAAAAAAACAATTTCGCCTTAACATGCCAAAAAATTTGTTTATGCCAGTATCCCGCTCAGACCTTCTGAGTATATTGGGCTATCAAGATCGCATTGCCAATTTATCAAAAGATATCTGCGGTATTGTTTTGGGCCGGAAAATGGAAATTCCTAAAACATTACAAACTGACTTTATGGGCTTTATTAAAAGCACCATTCAAGCCTCCGAACAAGCCCTAAAAGCTATTAACGAACTCGACGAGCTGTTAGAAACCGGCTTTGTTGGGCAAGAAGTGCAATTTGTAAAAAAACTGATTAAAGAGCTGGATGCAAAAGAGCAAAAAGTTGATAAAAAAGAGCGTAAGCTCCGCCATCACTTATTTCAATTAGAAGGCGACTTACCTCCCATTCATGTGATGTTCCTCTATAACATCATCGATAACATTGGCGAAATTGCTGACACCGCAGAAAGTGTTGGTAACCGTCTTGAACTTCTTATTGCAAAATAATTTTCGGAACTAATTATCATGGAATTATTTACTGAGTACGGCACTTTATTGATTCTCCTTGCAGGGGTGTTTGGCTTTTTTATGGCGTGGGGTGTTGGCGCAAATGATGTAGCCAACGCTATGGGTACCTCTGTAGGTTCTAAGGCTTTAACTATAAAACAAGCGATCCTAATCGCGATGGTATTTGAATTTGCCGGCGCCTATCTAGCAGGTGGAGAAGTAACCTCTACTATCCGCAAAGGTATTGTCGATTCCGCCATTTTTGCTGAAAAACCCGACTATTTGGTATTTGGTATGCTGTCAGCACTACTGGCGGCTGGCACTTGGCTAATGATTGCCAGCATTATGGGCTGGCCGGTTTCTACCACTCACTCTATCGTTGGTGCTATTGTGGGCTTCGCGGCAGTGGGTGTTTCTGTAGACGCGGTTAACTGGAGCAAAGTCAGCACTATCGTAGCAAGCTGGGTAGTATCACCCGTAATTGCAGGCACTATGTCATTTGCCCTATTCCGAAGCGTACAGAGATTGATCCTAATTCATGATAATCCATTTGAACGCGCCAAAAAATATGTTCCCTATTACATGTTTGCTGTCGGCTGGTTAATGGCCATGGTAACCATGCTAAAAGGTCTAAAGCATGTATTTAAAGATATAGGTATCAAATTTAGCTTTGCTGAAACAGCAATGCTAGCCGCTTTGTTTGGTCTTTTAGTAGCCGCTCTAGGCACCTATCTGTTGTCGAAAGTTAAGCGTGATGAATCACTAGAAGACAATGATCGCTTTGCCAATGTTGAACGAGTATTTGCTGTATTAATGATATTTACTGCCTGTAGTATGGCTTTTGCTCATGGTTCTAACGACGTTGCAAACGCAGTGGGTCCTTTAGCAGCTGTTGTTAGTGTGGTCAGTTCTGGCGGAGATATTGGCGCCAAAAGTATTATGCCTAGCTGGATACTCCTATTGGGTGGCGCAGGTATTGTTTTCGGTCTTGCAACCTATGGCTTTAAAGTAATGGGAACCATAGGCCGAAAGATTACTGAACTAACACCAAGCCGAGGCTTCGCCGCCGAACTAGGGGCTGCTGCTACTGTGGTTTTTGCTTCGGGCACCGGACTCCCTATTTCAACCACCCACACATTGGTCGGCGCAGTACTGGGCGTAGGGCTCGCGCGAGGTATTGGCGCCCTTAATTTGCGCATGGTTGGATCCATCTTCTTATCTTGGGTAGTTACATTGCCAGCCGGTGCCGCACTATCTATCCTGTTCTTCTTTTTCTTTAAGGGTGTTTTTCTTTAGAGATCTTTAACCTTTAGGCAGATGCCCTTTCTAAGGAGCATCTGCTTAAAGTTTTAGCCATTTCTTTAAACTAACTTTCTTGCGCCATAATCGATGACATATAAATAAGCCCCTTATCTCAACGCTTGAGAAAAGTGATAACTTGCAATAGTAAAGCCCTGATCAAAGTAAAATTTATGCGCCCTGCCTCTATGGGTGCCAGAGTTCAAATGCGAAAAATCACACCCAGCCTGTAGTGCCTGATGGCGCAACCAAGCAATCATTTTTTCGCCATAGCCCTTTGATCTGTAGGCAGACGCAGTTACAAAGTCATCAATATAACAATGCTTACCCATATATAAATTGTTATAAATACGATACCCAGCAACCGCCACCACTTGGCTATCCACTTGCACAAAAGCCAATTTAAACCCCTGATTTTCCATACTGCGCACGGTTTCCACAAATTGATCTTTTACCAAGTGTGGTCGCAGCTCATTAATGACATCAAAACAATTTTCTATATCAGTGTCCGTCACTGCCATACAAAGCATAAAAACTCATAATCCATTCGGGTGTATATCCAGCCCTTTGGTTAGACTGACAAATGAATTAACCTTGGCATCCAATTCACCGCTGGTGTAACCATAGGTCATTGCCTCAAGCCCCAGAGGCACTATTTTCGGTGCATTACCCGCGGTACCAAAAGCCTCATAGCGGGCTATGGCTATATCTTTCATAGCTACTATGGTTTCTTTTAAGTAGGCGCGGGGATCAAAAGCTGTTGGGTTTTTGGCTAAAAATTGGCGAATAATACCGGTGGATGCCAAGCGTAAATCGGTATCTATATTAATCTTACGCACTCCGTTTTTTATTCCCTCACATATCTGCTCTACTGGCACACCATAGGTCTCAGGGATTTCGCCACCATGCTGATTAATAATGGTCAGCCATTCTTGGGGCACAGAGGAAGAGCCATGCATTACCAAATGAGTATTGGGGATTTTTTGGTTAATTTCCTTAATTCGATCAATAGCCAAGATATCCCCTGTAGGTGGACGACTAAATTTATAGGCCCCATGAGAGGTACCACAGGCAATGGCCAATGCGTCTACCCCTGTTTGACTAACAAAATCAGCGGCCTCTCCGGGATCGGTTAACATCTGCTCTTGGCTGAGAATACAGTCTGCGCCAACGCCATCTTCTTCACCCGCTTGACCCGTTTCAAGGGAGCCCAAACAACCCAATTCTCCTTCAACCGACACACCACAGGCATGTGCCATGGTCACGACTTGACGGGTCACATCCACATTGTATTCATAGCTTGAGGGTGTTTTTCCGTCTTCCATTAGAGAGCCATCCATCATCACCGAGCTAAAGCCAAGCTGAATAGAGCGCTGACAGACTGCGGCACTGGTGCCGTGGTCTTGGTGCATACACACAGGAATATGAGGCCATTCTTCCATAGCCGCTTGAATTAAATGACGTAGAAATGGCGCGCCGGCATATTTGCGCGCGCCCGCTGAGGCCTGGACGATGACCGGACTTTGAGTTTGATCAGCCGCGAGCATAATTGCGCGCATCTGTTCTAGATTATTAACATTAAATGCTGGCACACCGTAGCTATTTTCTGCGGCATGATCCAACAATTGTCTCATTGAGATAAGTGACATCGCTTCTTTCCTTGTAAGCCTTGTTTGTAAATTGCGTTCCTTGCAACCCTGCTACTGGTAAGCTTATTTAGTCGCTAGCTGCTCGTGCTTTTAGTAGGGCTACGGCGGGTAATTCTTTTCCTTCAACATATTCCAAAAACGCACCCCCACCTGTAGAAATATAGGATACTTGCTCGGCAATTTCATATTTATCGACTGCCGCGAGGGTATCGCCGCCACCGGCAATTGAAAATCCTTCACTTTCAGCAATGGCAAAAGACAGCGTTTTGGTGCCCTCGGCGAACTGATCAAATTCAAACACGCCAACAGGGCCGTTCCAAATAATGGTACCTAAGGTTTTAATAATTTCAGCTAATTGAATGGCTGACTCAGGGCCTATGTCAAAAATCATATCATCCGCTTCCACGGCATCGACTGAAATCACGCGTGCCTGTGCAGTTTCTGAAAACTCTTTGCCTACCACGACATCGGTGGGCAGAGGAATCTGAACTTTCTCCATCAGCGCTTTGGCCGCTGGAATTAAATCTGGCTCATACAGTGATTTTCCAACAGGGTGTCCTGCGGCCGCTAAGAATGTATTGGCAATACCACCGCCGACAATTAACTGATCGACTTTATCTGCTAGGGTTTCAAGAACCATGAGTTTAGTGGAAACCTTTGATCCGCCAACGATGGCACCCACGGGTGCTTTAGGAGTAGCTATGGCTTTTTCAAGGGCATTTAGCTCATTGGCCAAAAGGGGGCCGGCACAGGCAATCGGCGCAAATTTAGCCACACCATGGGTTGATGCCTGAGCGCGATGGGCGGTACCAAAGGCATCCATTACAAAAATATCGCAAAGCTTGGCATAGGCTTGGGATAGGGAATCATCATTGGCTTTTTCGCCCCTGTTAAAGCGTACGTTTTCTAATAATGCTACCTGCCCTGCAGCTACTTCAACGCCATTAGACCAGTCAGTAACTAACTGTACTTTTGCGCCTAATTTTTGACTGAGGCTATCAGCCACAGGCTGTAAGCTAAACTGATCTTCAAACTGGCCTTCAGTTGGGCGGCCTAGATGAGACATCAAGATAACCTTGGCACCCTGACTGACAGCCAATTTTATAGTCGGCAAAGCAGCCCTAATACGCGCATCACTGGTTACCACGCCATTTTTAACCGGTACGTTTAGATCTTCGCGAATCAATACACGTTTTTGGCTGAGATCTAAATCAGTCATTACTTTGATAGTCATTACTTTTCCTATTATTCAATTTAAATGGATTGCATGTCTGGCGCTTACCAGCTTTTCAATACATCCAACATTCTATTGGCATAGCCCCATTCGTTATCGAACCAAATAAGGACTTTAATTAATTTTTGCTGACTAACTCTGGTTTGACTGGCATCAACAATGCCGCTTCTTGGGTCGTGGTTAAAATCGCAGGATGCCAGGGGCTCTTCGGTATAACCCAGTATATTTTTAAGTGGCCCTTGAGCTGCCTTGGCTAAGGCTTGATTAACCATCGCTGTATCAACGGCCTTATTAACTAACACCGATAAATCGATGGCCGATACGTTGATGGTTGGAACCCGCATCGCCTGTGCTTGAAATCGCCCAGCCATATGGGGCATCAAACGATCAATACCCAATCCAAGACCTGTATCCACTGGGATAATCGAGTTCATTGCCGCACGGGTTTTACGTAAATCTGTATGATGGTAGGCATCTAAAACCGGCTGATCATTCATCGCCGAATGAATAGTGGTAATCACACCGCCATCAACTAAAAAACTATCATTTAGTACCTGAATCACAGGGACAACACAGTTGGTTGAGCAGGAGGCACTTGAGATTATCTTTTCACTGCCTGTGAGCTGTTGATGGTTGTAGCCATAAACTATGGTAGCGTCGACATCAGATTCTGCGGGTTGTGAGAACAGCACTCTTTTGGCCCCGCTGTGCAAATGCTTTTCAGCGGTGTTTCGATCGCTAAAGCTACCACTACATTCCAAAACAACATCAATCTTTAATGCCGCCCATGGTAGTTGATCTAAATCGTCTTGATGCACGATGGCAATGGAATCACCACAGACAGTGAGCGTATTTTCGTCACAGTTCACCTCACCCAAAAATCGACCATGGGTAGAATCATAACGGGTTAGGTGGGCTATGGTTTTATTATCAGCAGGCTCGTTTATCGCCACAATTTTTACGTGGTCTTGTAGCTTAGATTCATAGACCGCTCTTAAAACAGAACGACCTATACGCCCATAGCCATTGATGGCTACGCGAATCATTAGCCTAGGGTCTCCAAAACCTTAGCCACTACATTTTCAACGGTAAAACCAAATTCTTTCATTAATACATCCCCGGGTGCTGACTCACCAAAACTAGTCATGCCAACAACACGACCGTCTAGGCCAACAAATTTATGCCAGTAATCTGCATGCAAGGCCTCGACTGCCACTCGTGCTCTGATTGCATGTGGCAAAACAGATTCTTGATAGGCTTTGTCTTGTTCGCAGAATATTTCTGCACATGGCATAGATACTACGCTAACCGCAATGCCTTTTTCAGCAAGCTGGCCTGCGGCTGTGGTTGCAAGCTCAACTTCCGAGCCAGTAGCAATAATAATAGCCTGTGCATCATTAGCTTCACGTAAAGTATAGCCACCTCGACTGACATTACTTAACTGCTCATCAGAACGTTCCATTGGCGCTAAGCCCTGACGGCTAAATACCAATGCGCTTGGCCCATCATTGCGTTCGATAGCCGTTTTCCAACTGACTGCCGATTCAACCGTATCGCAAGGGCGCCAAGTATGAAGGTTGGGTGTTGCGCGAAGAGCGCTTAACTGTTCTACCGGTTGGTGAGTAGGGCCATCTTCACCCAAACCAATAGAATCATGAGTGTAGACAAAAATACTTTGCTGTTTCATCAATGCCGCCATACGCACTGCATTGCGGGCATATTCCATAAACATTAGGAATGTAGCGCCATAATTGATAAAGCCACCATGCAGTGCGATACCATTCATAATGGCACTCATACCAAATTCACGAACGCCGTAGTAGAGGTAATTACCATCGGCATTATCGCCACTGATATCTTTGCAACCGGACCAAATTGTCAGGTTGGAACCGGCCAAATCTGCAGAACCACCCAATAGTTCAGGAAGAAGTGGACCAAAGGCATTGAGGCAATTTTGAGAAGCCTTGCGCGAGGCAACTTTTTCCATTTTTTCTTGGCAGTCACGAATATAGGCATCGGCCTTGTCGCTAAAATCAGCAGGAAGCTCACCCTGAGTTCGACGCTCAAATTCAGCGGCTAATTCTGGATAGGCCGATTGGTAGGCGGCAAATTGTTGATTCCATGCAGACTGTGCAGCCTGACCTTTTGCAACGCCATTCCATGCTGAGTAGTAATCTTCAGGAATTTCAAAAGCGCCATAATCCCAACCCAACTGCTCGCGGGTAAGGGCAATTTCATCGGCACCTAAGGGGGCACCGTGACAGTCTTCTTTGCCCTGTTTGTTAGGCGAACCAAACCCAATTACGGTTTTACAGCATATTAGAGTAGGTTTTTCGCAAGCCTGTGCCTGCTTAATCGCGGCATCAACGGCATCAGAATCATGGCCATCAACTGCAGGAATAACCTGCCAGCCATAGGATTCAAAGCGCGCTGGCGTATCATCAGTAAACCAACCACCATCACCATCTACACCGGCAACATCACCGTCAATCGAGATACCATTATCGTCATAAAAGGCAATTAATTTTCCTAGCTTTAAGGTGCCCGCGAGGGAGCATACTTCGTGGGAAATACCTTCCATTAGGCAACCATCACCCAAAAAAGTGTAGGTATGGTGATCAACAAGGTTATGTTCTGGCTTATTAAATTGGGCCGCCAATACTTTCTCAGCCAGCGCCATACCCACCGCATTACTAATACCCTGACCCAACGGGCCTGTGGTTGTTTCAACGCCAGGCGCATAACCATATTCGGGATGACCCGGGGTTTTTGAATGCAACTGACGGAAATTCTTAATCTCTTCAATAGGCAAATCATAGCCTGAGAGATGCAACAGGGAGTACAACAGCATAGAACCATGACCATTTGATAATACAAAGCGGTCTCGGTTGGCCCATGACGGGTCTGCGGGGTTGTGGCTTAAATGATCTCTCCACAATACTTCTGCAATATCAGCCATTCCCATGGGGGCACCTGGATGGCCACTATTAGCTTGTTGAACAGCGTCCATACTAAGGGCGCGAATAGCATTAGCGAGGTCTCGACGTGAGGCCATGAATTATTACTCCTGAAGCGGCAAATTTAGAATGGCTATTGTCGCCTAGAAGGCATCATCAGTAAACCAGAATTACTGATTTAAACAGCTGTAATTGTAATTATTTTCGTCCATGTATTACGCATCAAAATATTTTTATATAAAAATATTTTGATGGAGTAAATTCAGTGTGCTAAAATTCCACCTATGTCAGAACAATCCAATGCTACAAGCACATTTGATCAGACTGCTCCTCAAGCAGTTGGCGCCATCGGCATCCTTTGTAAGGCTGCCGGAGACCCCTTGCGCATTCAAATTCTTAAGGTCCTGCAACAAAATGCCTATGGCGTATTAGAGCTCTGCCAAATTTTTGATATTCGCCAATCAGCCATGAGTCACCATCTAAAAATACTTTCCAATGCTGGTTTAGTGTCCTCTCGCAGAGAAGGCACAACTATTTTTTATAGAAGAAATCCGCTCAATCCAGATATTGATTTGCAAATAATGCAAAAAGCCCTATTTCAAGCAATTGATAAGGCAATAGTTGACGCCGATGTTGCTGAGCGACTCGCAGATATTAACCGAGAGCGCGCCAGCGCCTCAGTGGAATTTTTCAATCGTAATGTGTCTCTGTTTGAAGAAAATCAGGACCTTATTGCGAGCTGGAGTGATTACGGCGACAGTGTTGAAAGCTTGTTAGAAAGTTCATTAGACGCAACATCAAAGGCGCTAGAAATTGGCCCTGGGTACGGACAGTTTCTTAAAAAGTTATGCGCCACATTTGATCAGGTGATTGCATTGGATAACAGTGCAGAAATGCTTGAGCAATGCGCACAGCGAGTTAAAAAGCAGGGTTTAAATAATATTAGTTTTTTACACGGAGATACCCTTTCTGCCCTCAATGAAAAAATACAGGCGGATTTTGTTTCACTCAATATGGTTCTACATCACAACCCTATTCCGGCAGATATCATCAAGCACTGCGCCGATCTGTTAACCCATAATGGTGTTTTACTGATTACTGATCTTTGCGCTCATGACCAAGACTGGGTTAAAAATGCCTGTGGTGATCTGTGGCTCGGCTTTGACCCAAGTGAGATTACTGGCTGGGCAGAAACCGCAGGTCTAATAGAGGGAAATAGTTTATTTCTTACACAACGCAATGGATTTCGCATTCAGCTTCGGCAGTTTAAAAAGCTGTAACCACTCTTTAAAGGAACCTTATGTCAACCTACAATCTTTTTACATCTGAATCAGTATCTGAAGGGCATCCAGATAAAATGGCCGATCAAATTTCTGATGCTATTTTAGACGCCATCATTACCGATGACCCTCATTCACGGGTAGCAGTAGAAACTATGGTCAAAACCGGCATGGCAATTATTGCCGGTGAAGTTCGCACCAAAACCTATGTTGATTTAGAGCAAATTGTTCGCGATGTAATTACTGATATTGGTTACGATCATTCTGACAAAGGCTTTGACGGCAATTCCTGTGCGGTCATTAATGCCATCGGAAAACAATCATCGGATATTGCTCAGGGCGTTGATGAAGCCGAAGACAAAGATATAGGCGCGGGTGATCAGGGCTTAATGTTTGGTTATGCCAGCAATGAAACTGCGGTACTTATGCCGGCACCCATCTTCTATTCTCATCGCTTAGTCGAGCGTCAGGCTCAGTTAAGAAAGAGCGGTGCACTGCCATGGCTTCGCCCAGATGCCAAAAGTCAGGTCACATTAAGATATGATCAGGGTGTTCCCGTTGCTGTGGATGCCGTGGTGTTATCTACACAGCACTCGCCGGATATTTCACAGAAAGATTTACAAGCCGCCGTTCGCAGCGAAATAGTCGACCATGTATTGCCCGCTGAGTGGTTGCATGCGGGTACTCAGTACCATATTAACCCAACCGGTAACTTTGAAATCGGCGGCCCAATGGGTGACTGTGGTCTAACCGGCCGAAAAATCATTGTCGACACCTATGGCGGCATGGCACACCATGGTGGCGGTGCTTTTTCGGGCAAGGATCCCACCAAAGTAGACCGATCGGCGGCTTATGCCGGCCGTTATGTGGCAAAAAATATTGTTGCCGCGGGCCTAGCTGATCGCTGTGAAATTCAAATTTCCTATGCTATTGGAGTTTCTGAGCCTACGTCTATTAGTATCAATACATTTGGCACGGGAAAACTGTCTGATGAAAAAATTGTAGAACTCGTTCGCGAACAATTTGATTTGCGTCCGAGAGGATTAATCGAGATGCTCGATCTGCGCAAGCCAATTTATCGTAAAACTGCTGCTTATGGGCATTTTGGCCGCACTGAATCAAGCTTCACTTGGGAAAAAACTGATCGAGCCGCAGAACTTAAAAAAGCGCTGTAGCTAATAGACACATTGAAAGGTAACTAATATGACCGTACTAAAATCCGTAAAAAATAATGCACCATTCACTGATTATAAAGTGGCTGATATCAACCTAGCAGAATGGGGTAGAAAAGAAATCTCGATTGCTGAATCAGAGATGCCTGCACTGATGGCGCTTCGTAGTAAATATAATGCTGAGCAACCACTGGCTGGCTCAAGAATTTTGGGTTGTATCCATATTACCATTCAAACTGCAGTGTTAATTGAAACATTGGAGTCGCTAGGCGCAGAAGTTCGTTGGACCTCATGTAATATTTTCTCGACACAGGATCATGCGGCGGCGGCTATTGCCGCTAATGGCACCCCGGTGTTTGCCTGGAAAGGTGAAACTGAAGAAGAATATGACTGGTGTTTAGAACAGCAAGTATTAAAAGATGGTGAGCCTTGGAATGCCAATATGATTTTGGACGATGGCGGTGATCTTACCTCGCTATTGCATGAAAAATACCCTGAGGTTCTGGACCATGTGCATGGCGTGACCGAGGAAACCACTACGGGTGTTCATCGCTTATACGAAATGCTTGAAGCGGGTGAGCTTAAAGTACCTGCTATCAACGTTAATGACTCTGTCACCAAGTCAAAAAATGACAATAAATACGGCTGTCGTCACAGTCTTAATGATGCGATTAAACGCGCCACTGACCACCTACTATCAGGCAAAAAAGCGCTGGTTATTGGATACGGTGATGTGGGTAAAGGCTCCGCGCAATCACTGCGTCAAGAAGGCATGATTGTTAAAGTTACTGAAGTGGACCCAATCTGTGCCATGCAGGCCTGCATGGACGGCTTTGAGGTGGTTTCAACCTACAATCAGGGTGATTTCAATCAGGGCGTGAACACAGATTTACTCGCTACTACCGATCTTTTGGTGACTACAACCGGTAACTACAACGTGTGTGATTCTAGTGTGCTTGCTGCCATTAAAAGCGGCTGTGTAGTCTGCAATATCGGTCACTTTGATAATGAAATTGATACCGCCTACATGCGCGAAACTTGGCACTGGGAAGAAATTAAACCACAGGTGCACAAGGTTTACCGTAACCAAGAAAACAATGACCATCTCCTTCTTTTAGCAGAGGGACGCTTAGTCAATCTGGGTAATGCAACAGGGCATCCGAGCCGAATTATGGATGGCTCATTTGCCAATCAAGTGTTAGCGCAGATTGAACTCTATGGTCGTGCCTTTGCCAACCAAGATAAAGCAACACAGGCCGAGCTATTGGGCGTAGAAGTACTGCCAAAACATCTTGATGAAGAAGTGGCTGCCCATATGGTCCGAGGATTTGGTGGTGTTATTACCAAGTTAACCGAGGCACAAGCCGAGTATATCAATGTTACTGTTGATGGCCCGTTCAAAAACGATAGCTACAAGTACTAATAAAACGGATTTTTTATGGCTACACAACCACATATTAGCTTTGAGTTTTTTGCGGCAAAAACTGAACAGGGTCGTGAGAAGTTGCATCTTACCTGCGAAAAACTCAATCGCTATAACCCGGAATTTTTCTCGGTAACCTATGGTGCGGGCGGATCTACGCGTGATACCACAAAACAACTGGTGTTGGATCTTCAGCAACAGGGTTATCAGGCGGCTCCTCATCTATCTTTTGGTGGCGACAGCCAAGAAACCGTTCTTGGGCTCATCAATGAGTACCAGCAAGCGGGCATTTCAAACCTTGTAGCGTTGCGTGGCGACCTGCCCTCAGGTATTGGCGGCACTACACAGCTAGTGCATGCTAATGAATTAGTGGCACTGATTCGTGAAAAAACCGGCGATCACTTTGATATTAATGTTGCCGCCTACCCAGAAATTCATCCTGAAGCTGAAAGCTACAGTAAAGACATCTTCTGGTTAGGTGAAAAGTTTAAGGCCGGTGCAAACCGCGCGATTACCCAGTATTTTTATAATCCAGATGCCTATTTTCAATTTGTCGAAAACTGTCAGAAAGCTGGCATCGACAAGCCTATAGTCCCAGGAATTATGCCTTTAACTAACTTTCAGAACCTACTGCGATTCTCTGAAAACTGTGGTGCAGAAATTCCGCGCTGGTTGCAATGGCAACTAAAAGAGCGCAAAGATAATCAAGAAGATTTAATTGCCTATGGCATTGAAATTGTTAGCCAATTATGTGAAACCTTGCTGGCTGGTGGTGCGCCGGGATTGCATTTTTACACCATGAATCAGTGGCAGATCTCGGATAGCCTGTGCTACAACTTAGGCTTGGATAGCTCGAATTAAGCCATGCGTATCCCCAGAGTTTATTCGCCGCAGACCATTGCCATTGGCGATTGCATTGCACTTGAAGCGGGCCCTGCGCGCCATCTCACTTCAGCACTGCGAATGACTTCGGGTCAGCCTCTTATCGTATTTAATGGCAAAGGCGGGGAGTATAAAGCTGAGTTAGTGGATGCAAAAAAAGGCAAAGCTACGGTTTTAATCAATGAGTTTGTTGATATAGATCGTGAATCATCCCTCTCCATTCAGCTGGCCATTGGGATTTCTCGCGGCGAGCGTATGGACTGGATAGTTCAAAAAGCCACCGAGCTTGGCATCAGTGAAATCACCCCCCTGTTTACTGAACGCTGTGAAGTAAAGCTCAGTGGTGATCGACTCGACAAGAAAATCGGTCACTGGCAACAGGTTGCCATAAGTGCCTGTGAGCAGAGTCAGCGTAATAAAGTACCTGCAATTAACAATCCGCTAAAACTGGAGCAGTGGCAAACTAGTTGCGACGCTTCACTTAAGTTAGTTCTGCACCACCGAACCGATAAAAGCCTCAGAGACATGCAACAACCAAGCGCTCAGATAGCTCTACTAATTGGCCCGGAGGGTGGCTTAAGTGAGACTGAAATTGAACAGGCCATGGCATTAGATTTTCAACCTCTTGGGTTGGGCCCGCGAGTACTTCGAACCGAAACTGCGCCGCTAGCCGCAATATCCATCCTGCAATCGCTGTGGGGAGATATGGGATAGTGAAGTACAGACTAGGCAGAAAAAATTCTAGTTTTCTAACAATAGTCACTGCCCTGTTTATGCTTTGCTCAATACCATCACAAGCTGGAGATTATACCCAAGCGGTAGGCACCATTTACTGCGACGGCGGCATTCGTGGAATCGCCACGCATATTCAATTATCTCCAAATTTTAATGACAATGACTCGGTTATTGTGACTGCAGCGCATGTACTTTATAACCCGCAAACCGATCAGATTTTTAACCAATGTGATTATCGACCGAAAAATAAACGACTCAGCGGCATTGGCTTTGAAACAGTATCTGCCCACAAATACTCGGTCACTAATAAAGATAAAATTGCTCAAGCCGAAAGCGATCTTGTTTTTATAAAGCTAAAAAATACCGCTCATCAACCCGCTCTTAAGCTAGCGCAGGATGTTTCTAATCAGGTATCAGAGCTTTCTTTTATAGGGCCTAATTTGGATAGCTTTAAACAGACAAAATGCCAAAAAATTAACCACCCCCAACTTGCAAATGATGCACTGCTACTGCATAACTGCCCCGTCCAACAAGGTAGCTCGGGAAGTCCTATTTTAGACAGTGAAAGCGGTGATATTATTGCGGTGCATGGTGGAAGATTTACTGTTCAGACAGCAAAGGATAGCAAGGAAAGTACTGAATGGATTGGGCAAGCGAGGCGCATTAATTTTCAAACGCATAATACGCTTGGTCACATTATCAATAGGGAACTTAATTAGACAGAGTTTTCCCTACATATCCGAATAAGGGTTTTCCATATCAAAAGCGACCTCTTGAGCATAACCAGGAATACTAATGCCCTCTTTTGTAATGCTTACCTTATCTTCATCAACCAATGATTCACCAAAACGGTAAATAACATCTAACTCAGCGGCATCAGCGCGATTGGCATAGGCTTCGGCGTTATTTCTGGTGATTTTCCGTTTGGCAAAATAGGCCTCTAGTTGCTCGCCATACCGCGCCGCCATCATCTTTTCTGCCTGTTGGGGTGACAGTACCATTGCCGTGGCGTTATTACCGCCAAACCCTTTGGAATTAATAAAGGCCACGTGCATATTGTTATCACTCATATCCATATCTTGCAGTGGGAATACAGTATGTTGCTGATTAACATCATCAGCGACTTTGCTAATGGTTTTTATGCCGGGAATAATTTGATATTTAAAGGTACCCAATGCCGACATCAGCTGGTCACCACTGGCCGTTGAGATGGTATGACCCACATAGGATTTAACCGCTGTTACCGGCCAATCTTCAATATCAAAAGCTTCAGCCACTTTATTAATTAAATCGGATTCAGTGGTGCGATTTGCTGGCGTACTAGAACCATGGGCATGGACAAAACTATTATTTTGTACCGTTTCTTTACCGACAATACTTACGGCGGCAGCCACTGCTTTGGCAAAGGAAATGGTATTGCCGACACCCGGCGCAGAAATAGACTTTTTAACGCCATCGGCATTAATAAATATTTCGGGGATGGCGCCATGAATATCTGCACCTAGTTCAACCGTTAGGGCATCATCCATTAGCACCACATACTGCGTTCCCTCAGCTAGGGTAAAGCCACAGTTTTCACCAAAAGGTCGGCTAGCACGACGCCAATCTGGCTTGTCTGCACCATCTAATTTGGCTAAATTCTCATCACTACCTAGGGCGCTCATATTCGAGAAGCCTTCAGAAACCTCAGGCATTATGACTGATTCTGCATTACCCACAACCGCAACCCGACGAACGCCGCTGCGAATATCGCGCACTGCGGCCTGTAGGCAATAAAGGAAGGTAGCGCAAGCGCCGGTAATCGCTTCGGTATGACCGACACTGCCTAAAACATAAGCATTAATAAAATCTGCGGGCATGGAGTTAAGGCCCATGGGGACTTGCTTAGCAGTGGTTCGTCCGCCTTTTAAGCGCGCTTGAAATAAACCGCCAAAGCCTTCTTCGCTCATTTGGCTAAAGCCGCTGGATGAGTAAACACCAATTTCATCTGGTTTTACTGCATCTGCAATGGTCTGCCATTCAACACCTACTGAATGCAGCGCATCACTAGCACCCATTAATGCCATTTGTAATGTACGAGGATGAAAGCGCGCATTGTAATGATCTGCAGGATCAAAACCCTCGGGGAGTTCCCCTGCAGCCTTTGCCGCCAACTCATAGTCAGAACCCACCAACAAATCGCTGTCTTCGCTTAACTTAACTTCAAAACTGCCATCCTGTAGATCGGTTAACTGCCAATGCTTAGGTGTGACTGTGGGTAAATCACGCTTGGCAATAATAAATACCGGCTGAGATTCGGCACTTGCATTCAGACTCACTTTTTTATTGCCAGCGACTGCACTTGGATCAAAAGAGGTGATCTTTCTCACCAAGGTGCCGCTTAGAACGGTACTGCGAAATTGCTTATCAACTTCACAGGCATCAATAACCTGTGCATCTGCAGTTTCAAAACCCTGTTGTATTTTTGTGACTAAACCCATCAGACAGGCAAGGCTAACAATAGTCTGCTGTTGCTGATCTGGGGATAAGGATTCAAGAATCATACGCCTAAACGCCTGATGAGATGAACTGCGTCCGGCAGCATTATATCCACCGTACCCAACAATAAGTGGTAGTGAAACTGACATCCCTTTTCCCCTTAATTATTTTATCTTGTGTATTACAGTTTAATCGGTATTTAGGGGCATTTAATTAATTATTCAGCCATATTAGTTAATTATTAAGACTTTTATGCTATATTTTGATCATGATTTTTAATTTAACCCTATTGCTTTGCGACAATATGCTGGTTTCGAGCACCACCCTAGCTGCAGAAATTTTCAACTTTGCGCAAACGGCTGCGCGTGCCAATCGAGAAAATACTAAAGAAATTAATATTCGCTGGCTTAGCCCTGACGGCAAAGCGGTTAAAACGTCCGCTGGATTTGAATTGCATCCAACCCATTCTCTTGGCGATCTTTTTGATAGTGACTTGGTGCATATTCCGGCTATGTGGCGAAACCCTAGACCTGTGGTTGATAAATACCATGCCTACATTCCATGGCTACAGGAACAACATAGAAAAAACTCAAATTTTACTGCGGTGGGAACAGGGGTTTGTTTTCTTGCTGAGGCGGGACTACTTGATGATAAACCTGCTACCACTCATTGGCATTATTTTGATCAATTACAGCGTCGTTACCCAAGAATACTGCTAGAGCGAGAGCAATTTACCACTCAAGCAGGCAATATTTACTGTGCCGCTAGTGTCAATGCTATGGCAGAGCTTATTATGCATCAGGTAGAACGTATTTTTGGGCGCATCATTGCACGTCAGGCACAGAGAAACTTTTTTCACGAAATTCGCAATCTGACTGAATCGGCAAACCTTGAGGGCGAACGACAGGGCAAGCACGGCGATGAAGCCATTGCTCAAGCGCAAATTTGGACTCAGGATAACTTAGCAAAGCCACTGAATATTCCGAAACTTGCTGAACAGTTTGGCATGACCACAAGAACTTTTAACCGGCGCTTTAAGGTTGCAACCGGACAGACTCCAATAGACTATCTAACCCATGTGCGAATGACTTTTGCCTGTGACTTACTTAAGAATACTGATTTATCGATATTGGAAATTGCTGGATTCAGCGGGTTTAAAGATGCCACATGGTTTTCGTCGCGCTTTAAGTATTGGTCTGGCGATACACCAAAGGCATATCGCCAAACTGTTAGAGCAAAGCTTTTCGATTAGTAAAAAAACTAAATCGCTCTTACCCGAATAACACCTTCAACTTGCTCTACCTTTTGTACCATTTCAGCAGAGATATCACCTTCAACATCGATAATGTTATAGGCCACTTCGTTACGACTCTTGTTTACCATGTCGACAACATTTAGATCAAAGTCAGCAAGTATAGAAAGCACGCTACCAAGCACCTTAGGCACATTTTGGTTGGCGAAGGTCAAACGACTCCCGCTATTGCGCGCCAACTTGGTCGGAGGAAAGTTTACCGAATTATGAATATTACCGTTTTCGATATAATCCATCAGTTGATTAGCCGCCATCACCGCACAGTTTTCTTCAGCTTCAGCTGTACTAGCGCCAATATGAGGCATTGCTATTATTTTTGGGTTACCCAAGAATTCAGGAGTAGGGAAATCACAGATATAACTTGCAATTACACCACTATCAAGAGCTTTGACCATATCTTCAGTGCTAACAATTTCTTCGCGGGCAAAATTAAGAATCTTTGCCGTACTCTTCATTACGCTGAGTGTTTCACTATTAATTAGATGCTTTGTTGCCGGAATTGCTGGCACATGTAGAGTTACAAAATCTGACTTAGCCAGTAATGCTTCAAGACTGTCCATTCGCTCAACCTGACTTGAAAGCTGCCAAGCGGCCTCAACTGAAATAGCCGGATCATAGCCCACAACGTCCATACCAAGATCAAGAGCAAGGTTAGCAATGATCGACCCGATAGCTCCCAAACCGACAACACCCAGTGTCTTGCCCATAATTTCTGAACCGGCAAAACGCTTTTTCTCTTTCTCAAGCAACTTGCCCATCTCGCCGCCATCATCCATATGGGTCAAACCTTGAACATAGTTCATGCCACCGTAGATATCGCGGGATGCTAAAAGAAGGCCAGCAACAATAAGTTCTTTTACTGCATTGGCATTAGCTCCTGGCGTATTGAATACCACAATACCCTGATCGGTATAGTCGGCAACGGGTACATTATTTACACCAGCACCGGCTCTCGCTACAGCCAATAGGCTTTGAGGAACCTGCTCCTCATGCAATTTTTGGCTTCTTAACAGAAAGCCTTGAGGGTCTGATAAGTCACTGCCAACTTCATATTTTTCAGCTGGAAAACGGTCGAGACCTTTTGAGGAGATAGCGTTGTAGGTACGAATTTTGTGCATATTTAATCTCTATTAGTTCTTTTCAATTATTGAGCTACTTCGTTATAGGCCCATTCTAGCCAGGGTAACAAAGCTTCTACATCTGCCTTTTCCACAGTAGCACCACACCAAATTCGCAGGCCAGCTGGAGCATCGCGATAGGCGCCTATATCAAAGGCAACTTCTTCAGATGCAAGGATTGATACCATTTTTTTCACCTGATCGGCTTCTAGCTCTAAGCTTAAACACACACTGGTATTTGAAACTTGCTCAGGTTGTTGTGCTAGAAAATCAATCCAAGATCGCGAATCAACGAAGTCTTTTATAGCCGCCAAGTTTGATTCGGACTTAGCAATTGCCGCTGGTAACCCACCGATGGAATCAACCCAATCCAACGCGTCTAAATAATCGGCAACACATAACATGGACGGTGTATTAATCGTGGCACCACGAAAGATACCGTCAATTAACTTACCAGCTTTAGTAAGACGGAAAATTTTTGGAAGTGGCCACGGCGGAGTATAGCTCTCTAGCCTTTCAACCGCTCTTGGGCTGAGAATTAACATACCATGAGCACCCTCACCACCCAGAACTTTTTGCCAGCTATAGGTGACAACATCTAGTTTTTCCCATGGCATATCCATAGCAAATACTGCAGAGGTAGCATCACAGATGGTCAAACCAGTTCTATCATCACTAATCCAATCGGCATTGGGGACTTTTACACCTGAGGTGGTGCCATTCCATGTAAAGATACAGTCATTATCAGGATTAGCCTGCGTTAAATCCGGCAATAAACCATAATCTGCTGTATAGCTGTTCAAGTTATCCAGCTTTAACTGCTTTACCGCATCCGTTAGCCAGCCACGACCAAAAGATTCCCAAGCAAAAATATCAACCGGACGAGCGCCCAACACTGACCACATGATCATCTCAACGGCACCGGTGTCTGATGCTGGAACTACACCCACTCGGTAACCCTCTGGTAACCCGAGAATTTCGGCTGTCTGCTCACAGGCTTTACCTAGTGCTTGCTTGCCAATTGATGAGCGATGGGAGCGCCCCAAAGTATCGAGTTGCAACTTATCAACACTGTAACCCGGCCTTTTTGAGCATGGTCCTGAAGAAAAATTTGGATTGTTCGGTTTAATTGTTGGTTTCATAATTTTTTCTTTGATAATACCCTTGTGCCCAATATAAAAAGGGGCGTTATATTAACTCTTGATTATGTAGTTTTACAGAAATTTATTTAGCCTTTAATTTGCGCTCTTTATCTATTAAGAACTCGGCCACTTTAAGCATGCCAGAGAAACCGCCCGCCTTTGTTGAGCTGACACGGTATTTCCCGTTCACAATAATTTCCGGCGTACCGCGGACTTTATAGGCACGAACTCTAGACTTAGCCTGAGTTAACATACTTGTGGTGCCAAAAGAGTTAAAGGCACTAGCAAACTTTTCTTTATCAACACCGTTAGCGATAAAGATCTCAGCAAAATCTGTCTCACTCTTGACGGGTTTTTTCTGTATGTGAATTGCCTCAAAAATTGGCATATGCACCTTATCCAAAGTCTTTAAAATTTTGGCCGCATAATAAGCGCGCGCATAAGGTTCCATTTTGGCTTGCCAAATTGCGGGTGTACTCTGAAAATCAACGTCCGCTGGTAGTGTGTTAACCCACGGATGAAGTTCTGCTTGAAAATTAAAGCAGTGGCCACAGCTGTAGGCGAACACCTCATTCACTTCAATTTTATCCGCATTTGCTGTTCTTACCTGCTGGGGAAGTACATCATAGTGCTCACCCGCTATAAATTTTTCTTCGGCCGCTTGGCACATGGCCAATGGCAACAAGGTTAATGCAAAAACAATACGTTTAATCCACAACATCACATTTCTCCTAACACAAAAGTTTGGCTTAATTATAGATTAGTTCAATCCAGAGATATAATTTGCCAATGCCTTAATCTCTTTATTGCTAAGCGCTTTTGCAACACCCTGCATTATTTTTGCATTAGCGCCTGAATTGCGCTCGCCGCTACGATAGGCCAACAATTGTTTTTCTGTATATTCTGCATACTGTCCGCCCAATGCAGGATATCCTGCAGGGCCATTACCTTTGCCAGATGGCGAATGACAGGCTACACAAGCGGCAACACCTGTTTTTAAATTACCAGCGCGATAAAGATTTTCACCCATCTCAAGAACTTTTTTGGGATCATTGATACCAATGAGTGTTATTTCTTTTGCGCCAGAAATCTGAATTTCTTTGCTATTGTAATAAGCAGCCATATCTTGCAAATCTTGATCAGACATATAATCAAGTATTCCAGTCATTTCGGAAATGACCCGCTCACCCGCTTTAATATGTCGTAACTGGGAAGTTAAATATTTTTCACCAAGTCCTGACAGTTTTGGAAAGGCAGCAATAGCACTATTACCGTCTTGTCCGTGGCAACCAGCACAGCTAACTGTTTTCAACTTTCCCGCTGCAGCATCTCCACCCGCCAAAACAGGTGTGGTTAAAAACAAAGCAATTAGGCCAAAAACAAAAAAGATTCTTTTCATGGTTATTACAAATCTCACTATACGTTAGAATGGTCGAGCGTATTTGATAAGATATACGCGTGAACCTGTAAAAGGTAGTTAACACAATGAATTGTAGCGCGCGCATTATATACCATTAAGCTATTTTTCTTAAGCCATATTACAATGTCTTTACCACGGATTATAAAAAAGTGAACTTTAATACAGTTGAATTCTTAATTAGCGCTCAAACATTGAAGCAATGTCCCGATGATAGGGGCTGTGAAGTGGCCTTTGCCGGGCGCTCCAATGCTGGCAAATCTAGTGCAATCAATACTTTGACTCGCAATAAAGGCCTTGCCCGTACCAGCAAGACGCCGGGTCGTACTCAGCTAATTAATCACTTTGAGATAGAGCCCGAAAAGCGACTGGTTGATCTCCCCGGTTATGGCTATGCCAAGGTGCCAAAAGCTATAAAAGCTAAATGGGATAGAAATTTAGCTGAATATTTACAAAACCGTAATAGCTTATCTGGGCTGGTGCTTCTAATGGATATTCGACATCCACTACAAGACTATGATCGACAAATGCTAAATTGGGCGGCACAGGCAGGCCTTCCTGTGCATATTTTACTGACCAAAGCAGACAAACTTAAACGCGGTCCAGCTTTGAATTCTCTGCTAGGCGTCGAAAAATTACTTCGCGATATGGATCCGGGTTGTACCCTATTAAGTGCCCAAATTTTTTCATCATTGAAAAAAACTGGATTGCCAGAATTAGAACAAAAATTAATTAGCTGGCTAAGTGATTGAGGTGGATAAAAAAAGACCCTGATCAAATTGATTCAGGGTCTGTTATTGCTCGGAGAGATTACATGCCATTCTCACTAGGGGAAGAGAATTTTTTATTGCTTGCATAGATTTAGACAGCGCTTTTGCAATAAGTTCAATTTTTATTTAATAAAAATTTAATGGGCCTCATCCCAATTGACCCCATCTCCTACGTCTACTACTAATTTAACTTGTAAGCTAGCGGCAGATTCCATGCATTCTGTAACGCCTAATACGACTTGTTTATATTCGTCTTCTGGTACCTCAAGCACTAGCTCATCATGAACCTGCATAATCATGCGACTTTTAAGCTGGTTAGTTTGAAGCCAATTATCCACATTGATCATCGCTAACTTAATAATATCCGCCGCTGTTCCCTGCATGGGAGCATTGATAGCGGTGCGCTCTGCTGCCTGACGTCGCATTCCATTACTACTATTAATCTCTGGCAAATAAAGCCTTCTGCCAAAGTGGGTTTCAACATAGCCATTTTCCGCTGCCAGATGGCGAACTTGATTCATATAATTTTGCACCCCTGGGTAACGCTGAAAATAAAGCTCTATATATTCGGCCGCCTGCTTGCGACTGATATTTAATTGGCGGGCCAACCCGAAGGCAGACATACCATAAATTAAACCAAAATTAATAGCTTTTGCACTGCGACGTTGGTCTGTTGTTACTTGAGCTAGGTTGACACCAAAAACCTCAGCTGCGGTAGCTCTATGAACATCTTGTCCCTGCTGAAATGCCTTAAGTAGATTTTGATCACCTGACAAGTGCGCCATTATTCGCAATTCAATTTGTGAGTAATCAGCAGCTACCAATCGATGCCCTGGAGGCGCTATAAATGCTTGCCTTACACGGCGGCCTTCAGCGGTGCGAATGGGAATATTTTGCAAGTTGGGGTCTGAAGAAGACAATCTGCCTGTTGCCGTTCCCGCCTGATGATAAGAGGTGTGAATTCTCTTGGTGGCGGGGTTAATCATTATGGGCAGCTTATCAGTGTAGGTAGATTTTAACTTGGCTAGCCCGCGATGCTCTAAAAGCACCTTAGGCAGGGGATAATCCAATGCCAACTCTTGAAGTACTTCCTCTTTAGTAGAAGGCGCACCTTTTGCTGTTTTCTTTATAACTGGTATTTCTAATTTTTCAAATAAAATTTCTGCTAACTGCTTGGGCGAGGCTAAATTAAACTGCTGACCCGCTAAATCCCATGCCTGAGTCTCAAGTTCAGCCAGTCTTTCTGCTAGCTCCTGGCTCTGCTGAAATAACAAGGTGTCATCAATAAGGGCCCCTGTTCGCTCAATCTTAGATAGCACTTTTATCAAGGGTAATTCAATTTCTTGAAATAGGGTTTTAAGTGGTAATTGTTCTTTGACCTGCGACCACAAAGCCTGATGTAGGCGAAGGGTAATGTCTGCATCTTCCGCAGCATAAGGACCGGCCTGCTCCAATGCTATTTGATTAAAAGTCAGCTGTGAAACACCTTTACCGGCAATATCAGTAAAACTTGTCGTTTGTTTATCTAAATAATGTAAGGCTAAACTGTCCATATCATGTCGTGTGGCAACACTGTCTAAGACATAGGACTCCAGCATAGTATCAAAGGCAATTCCCTGTAAATTAATACCATGTTGCGCCAGTACGCTCATATCATATTTTAAGTTTTGACCTACTTTTTTTATCTGTCGGCTTTCAAGAATAGGTTTCATTGCATTGAGAACAGTTTCTCTGGATAACTGATCCGGCACACCTAAATAATCATGTCCGAATGGGATATAGGCAGCACGTCCAGGATCAACAGCGACGCTGATTCCAACCAGGTCTGCAATCATATAATTTAGGCTGGTCGTCTCTGTATCCACCGCTAAAAGCGAGCAATTTTGTAGCCTATCTAGCCATATAGAAAACTGCTGGGAATCTAAAATAGTTTCATACTGTATTGTGTCTGGCTCACTTGGGGTTACCTGTGTTTCACCGTCCTTTTTTACAGCAACGTCAGCGGTCTTATTTTCACTTTCAGGACTACTAAGTTCATTAATCCAGGTTTTAAATTCCAAATCTTGAAACTGGCTTAATAATTTATCGGAGTCTGGCGCTTGATTAGCCAATTGCTCGACATTTAAATCAACTACAACATCGGTTTTTATAGTCGCTAAAGTATAAGAAAGGTAAGCGAGCTCTTTGTGTTCCTCTAGTTTGGCTGCCATGGTTTTAGCGCCGCGAAAACTGAGCTCTGCAACCTCATCAAGGCGCTGATAAATAGCATCTAGACCGCCTAGGCCCTGTAATAGTCCTAACGCAGTTTTTTCCCCAACCCCAGGAACACCAGGAATATTGTCCGATTTATCGCCTAAAAGGGCTAAGTAATCAATAATTAGTTCCGGAGGTATTCCGAATTTTGATATCACCCCTTCCCTATCCAAAAATGTGTTGGTCATAGTGTTGACCAAGCTGATATGCTCGTTCACGAGTTGGGCTATATCTTTATCCCCAGTCGAGATAACCACAGGTTGCTGTTGCTGTGTAGCCTGAACCGCATAGGTCCCTATAACATCGTCTGCCTCTACGCCTTCAATGCTAATAAGGGGCATACCCATAGCTTTTATAATACTGTGAATTGGCTCTATTTGTGATCGCAACTCGTCCGGCATAGGTGGCCGATTAGCCTTATATTCACTGTATATTTCATCACGAAATGTTTTGCCTTTAGCGTCAAAAATAACCGCCGTTGTACTATTGGGATAGTCTTTTTGCAGGCGCCGCATCATGTTTATAACGCCCTTAACAGCGCCGGTTGGCATCCCTTTGCTATTAGTTAATGGCGGTAGCGCATGAAAAGCGCGGTATAGATAGGATGAGCCATCAACAAGAATGAGTGGTACTTTTTTAGCCATAATTAGCCTTAATTGCCTGATGTTTTATCATTTCAATTAATAATACATCAATTATTGAAAGCAGTTGATAAATTGCTTTGCTAAACCATAGATATAAGACTCATAGCTCGGCAATTGGTCACCTGATGCCACCGCAAGTATGTCTATGGATGCTGTTGGAATTGAAAGGTCTTTGGCAATCGCTTTAGCGTCTTTATCCCCGTGTTGTGGCTCTATAAATACACAACTAACTGCATTTTTTTTTCCTTCTAAGCGTAAATTATATTGGGTTTTGGCGCCCTGCTGCTTGCCTAGCATATCGCGAATCGACAATGCCGGCTTTAGCTTGAAAGCATCAATAAAATGGCCAATTCCCTGATGATGAACAATATAACTTTTGTTTTTTACTGGCGCGAGAAGGTCTTCTAGTACCTTTCTACTACCATTGCTAAATATTTGTTCAACGGGAAGGCCAAAATGCCTCAATATTTTTTCCGCTAATTGGTTAGCGAGCACAGGGGATAACCAAATATGGGGATCAACGCCATTATCATGATGATGATCGGTTAAATGTACTTCATCGCTTTGCGCAGAGTTACTTTTAGAGCTTAAATTAAGAATATTCATAGCGGTTATGCGCTTTTTTTCAGGAATGGCTAGGAATTGCTTTGCCCCTCTTATTTCAAACTCCGACCCAATCCAAAGAACTGCATCAGCGCCGGCAAGTTTTCTAACATCAGACAGTTTTAAAACGTAATCATGGGGTGATAATGCAGGCGGCATGATAAATTCAACGGTTGCGCTATCTTGAAGGGCAGATTTGGCGATAATAGCCAAGGGCTTAATGCTTGTTACGACTACTGGTTTTGAGCTTTCTTGGGCTGAAGCAGGAACAGTGAAGGCAATATTGCCAAATAAAAAAGCCAAGCCAAAATAATAAAATGCAATGTTATAATGTTTCATTATATAAATTTTACCAATTAATTATTTAAAAAATATAGTTTATTGCTTTTTTAAAGCTTTTCTCTTGTGTTATATTATAACATAACTATAAATTGAACGGGTTATTTATGCTCACTAATGCGCGCCTAGTATATCAGCCTCACGATCATGTTCGCTCTTTAAATGCGGCTATTGCTCGAGCTCATGAAATCTGTGAAAGCGCTAATGTTCGTTTAACTAGCACCAGAGAATCTATATTAAAGTTACTTTGGCAAAGCCATCAGCCGCTAGGCGCCTATCAGTTACAGCAACAGCTTACCAAGATTACAGATAAACCGGTTGCACCCCCCACTATTTATCGTGCCCTTGAATTCCTTATAGAACATGGGCTGGTTCACAAAATCCCATCGTTAAACGCGTTTATTGGCTGTCCGTTTCCCAGCAGTGAACACAGTAATATCTTTTTAATTTGCGAACAATGTAAAACTGTAGCAGAAATGGCCGATAATAAGGTTAATCATTTGCTTGAGTCACTTAGCGGTAAGGCTAAATTTAAACTTAAGCACCAAACCATTGAGTTAACTGGGCTTTGTCCTAATTGTGAGTCTGGAGAAAACCATGAATAATTACCTCATACAGCTTAAATCAGTTAGTAAGTCCTTTACAGATAAAACAATCTTGCAAAATATATCAATGACGGTGAATAGGGGTGAGATTACCACACTTATTGGCCCCAATGGTGCCGGAAAATCATCTTTAGCCAGGCTGATTTTGGGTCTTATTTCGCCAGATTCAGGAAAAATAAGCCGTGCTGAGGATCTTATAATTGGATATATGCCGCAAAAAATACATATTGACCCAACCCTACCCATTTCTACCTGTAGATTTTTGCAACTCGCTAATGCCTCCCTTGAAGATTGCAATAAAGCGCTTGAGCAGGTGGGTATACCTGATGTTAAACATACGCCGTTACACAAACTTTCTGGTGGCGAAATGCAGCGCGCACTTTTAGCTAGAGCAATTTTGCGCCAACCGAACTTGCTAATACTAGATGAACCGGTTCAAGGCGTTGATTTCAACGGTCAAAACGAACTGTATGAGCTAATAGGGGAGCTAAGATCATCCCTTAATTGCGGTATTGTTATGGTGTCACATGATTTGCATCTAGTGATGTCGGCAACAGACCATGTAATTTGCCTAAACCATCATATTTGCTGTCAGGGTAAACCCGAACAGGTGACCCAAGACCCTGCATATTTAGATATTTTTGGCGAAACTGCACTTTATAATCACCAGCACAATCATCAACACAACATACAGGGTAAAGTGTTGGATGCCGATGGCAACCATCAGCCTGGGGGTGGGTGCCAACATGATTGATTTTCTTCTCTATGCATTGCTCGCCGGGATTGGTGTTGCAGCTGTAGCTGGGCCTCTAGGCTGTTTTGTGGTTTGGCGTCGCATGGCATATTTTGGTGATACCCTAGCCCATAGTGCGCTTTTAGGCGTTGCCATGGGTGTATTATTAAATATCGATCTTGGTATTGCCGTGACCCTTATCTGCCTTTTAATGGCGCTGGGACTGGTCGCCCTAGAGCAGCAGGAAGTTTTGGCTCTAGATACCCTACTGGGAATACTTTCCCATTCATCCTTAGCCGCTGGACTGGTGGTAATTTCATTGCTATCGGACGTTAGGGTAGATTTAATGTCGTTATTATTTGGCGACTTACTGTCAGTGACTAAAGCCGATCTAATGGTTATTTACTTAGGCGCTGGTGTGGCTATCCTTTTATTAGCAACCCTGTGGAAGTCGCTTATCAACATTACTGTGGAACCTGAGCTAGCGGCAGTTGAGGGCGTTAATGTAGCCCGTGTCAGAACTGCGCTAATGGTCATCACTGCACTAGTGATCGCCATTGCAATGAAAATAGTTGGTGTGCTATTAATTACCGCTTTATTGATTATTCCGGCGGCTACAGCGCGCAGAATAAGCGCCACGCCCGAGTCTATGGCTGTTATTGCTAGTTTGGTAGCGATGCTTTCCGTAGTATCAGGTTTAGCCACCTCATGGTACGTAGATACACCCGCAGGGCCGTCAATTGTGATCAGTGCCACGCTACTTTTTTGCCTGTCGCTCAATTACAAGCAAAAGGGTTAAATATATTGAGCTCTAAAAGCGCTTAAGGCCCTCTAAAAGGCTGTGCCATACCTCGCTGGCATCACTGCTGCTGCCATTCAAGCTTTTATTCTCTATATCCAATAGGATTGATCGGCCAAGGCCGGCTGCCTTAGCCGCTTGTATATCTGTTTCATTATCGCCAATCATGGCGCAATGCCTTGCCTCTAAATCAAAGTCTTTAATCGCTTGAAGTAGCATTCCTGGGCCAGGCTTGCGACATTCGCTATTTTTCAAATAGGGTGGTTTGGCTTTTTCAGGATGATATGGACTGTAGTATAGGGCATCTATTTCGCACTGATTATCTATAAATTTCGACTTCATCCACTCAGAAAGCGTTAAAAAATCATCCTCTGAATAATAGCCACGGCCAATCCCCGACTGATTGGTGACAATAATTAGCCGATAACCAAGGCCCTTTAGATGCTGGCAAAGCTCGAAAATACCTGGCATAAAGTCAAAGTCTTCCACCTTGTGCACATAGGCATGGTCGACATTGATCACCCCGTCTCTATCTAAAAAAATCGCCTTGTTAGTCATCCCAGTTTTTGCTCCTCAACAACTCTATCAAACATGGCTATCACCGACTCTGACGTGATTTGCTCCATGAGGTTTGCACCCTTAACCCGTTGCCCCCAAGGCAGTTTATCGGCAGTCTTACCATACTGTTGCTTTAAATTTTGATGATATACCTCTACCACATAGTCTTGATAGAGATAGGGGCCCGTTCGCGCAGGATTAGAATGCGCATAGAGCCCAATAACCGGGGTTCCTACAGTAACTGCCATATGCGCGGGGCCAGTATCTGGTGCAATCACCAATGACACCTGTTCCAGCACGCACAATAGCTCTTTTAGTGAGGTTTTTCCCACCAAATTTAAAACAGGGAAGTCTGCATATTGCATAATTTTATCTGCCAAGCACTGCTCTAACGCTGTAGGGCCCCCTGTCAGCACAATGGAAAACCCTTGATTATGCGCATGCCTTGCAACCTCAGCATAGCGCTCGGCCAACCAATTTCGCTCCGTACCGCTAGCGGCGGGGGCTATGGCTAGGGTTTTACCCAAGCCATCTAAATACTGCACAGCGACTGCGCTGTTAGCATCAGAGATTGGCAATTGCCATTGAGGCGCGGCATCCGGCACTCCGATTGCCTGAGCAAACCCCATAAAACCCTCAAGCACATGGGGCTGTTGTTGCTTTTCTACTGACTGATTTATAAAAAGAGAATGGGCCTCTTTAGCCATGTGCCAATCAAACCCCACTTTTACTTTAGCCGGAATACAGCGAGCGGCAAGATTAGCTCTAAAAGCAACCTGCATATGCAATAAAACATCAAATTTCTTATGCTTAAAGGTTTTTCGTAACTTTTGATAAGCCGCTATTCCTTGTTTTTTATCAAAAATAACCAATTCTACACCCGGCAGACCCTCTAATAATGCCGCCTCTACCTTACCAATAACCCAGCTAATCTTGGCCTTTGGGTAATGCGCTTGGATCGCCTGCACCGCAGACATTGCATGGCAAACATCGCCTATCGCCGACAATCTTAGGATGCATATATCGTTAGGTTGCTCTGATAAAACCACAGCTTGCCTTAAATAGTTAAGAGTAAATTAATACCAACCGTCAATTGCCAAAGTCAATTGATCGTATGTATCTGATTGGTCAAGCTTGTTATACTGCCAAAAATCATGGCAGATCCCTTATGCTCGATATCATTCGTTGTGGTAATCATACGCTTCTTACCGCAGTCAACAATCCCCTAAATATTCAACAGGATTGGTTTGCGCCCAATTATTGGCAGCGCAAAGATGCCATTATAGCCGAAAAGAAAGGACGCTCTACTACATGGTTTTTTGATTACTCCGGTGGAGTGGGGGTGTTGCGGCATTATTGGCGTGGCGGGCTGATTGGTAAGCTCTTAAGTGATCAATATCTCTATACTGGGCTAACCAAAACCAGAACTTACCAAGAATATGTGTTGCTAGCTGAGCTTGAAAAAAAAGGTCTTAATGTACCCAAGCCCCTAGCTGCAAAAATTTCTAAAAATGGCCTTATCTATCGTGGAGACCTTATTACTCAAGCAATCTCTAACGCCGAAAGCTTACTTGAGATATTAAAAAATCGACCCCTGACACTTGCAGAAATTACCCATATAGGGCAAACCATTGCTGACTTTCATCGGCAGGGCGTGTTTCATGCGGACTTAAATATCAACAATATTATGCTCGACAATAATGGCAAAGTTTATATTATTGATTTTGATAGAGGGCGCTTGGTAAGCCCTTCGCACTGGCGCCTTAAAGAAAATATACAGCGATTACATCGCTCCTTTATTAAAGAAAAAGGACGCAACGGCAGCTTTTTTTGGGATGTAAAGCAATGGGATCAGCTAATTAGGGCCTATCAAGACGAATTATAACTAGGTAGCTTTTATTTTACTGATGACATTTGAAGTAGAGCAATCATTCACAAACTCTAGCACTTCAACACGCCCGCCATTAGCCAAAACAAAATCCGATCCCGCAATTTCATGGATTTTATAATCACCGCCTTTGACCAAAACATCGGGCTTAACCTGCTGTATTAAATTCGCAGGTGTATCATTTTCTGCGGCTAACCCGAATGGAATAACCCAATCTACTGCGTTCAGAGCTTTTAGAACAGTGGCACGATGCTCATAGCTATTAATTGGTCGATCTGTGCCTTTCAGGCGAGATATAGAATCATCATTGTTGAGCCCAACCACCAATTTATCGCCGCGAGTTTTTGCCTGAGCCAAATATCTAACATGCCCTGCGTGCAAAATATCAAAGCAGCCATTGGTAAACACAATTTTGTCTCCGCGGCTTCGCGCCTGCTCTATGCGCTCGAATACCTCGTCAACTAAGGGGTGGTAGTGCTCACCTGTTTGCTGAAGATACTCTGTCAGCTTTAAAGACAGCTCTTCAGGCGACACCGTTGCCGCGCCTAATCGGGTGACGGTTATACCTGCGGCAATATTAGCAATTTCTACTGCTTGAGCCGCTGGCATATGAGTAGCAAGCATAACTGCTAGGGTGGCAATGACTGTATCGCCCGCACCAGTCACATCGGCAACCTCGAGAGTTTGGGCCGCAAAATCGTGTTTTTCACTAGGGGTTACTAAAGACATACCCTGTTCTGAGCGAGTCAGCAACATAGCGCCAATATTACAATCGGCAATTATTTTTTTAGCACACAGGTCAAGCTGATCTTCATCACCTTCTATGCCACCTGCCGCCAAATATTCGGTTAAATTTGGCGTTACAAAATCAGCCCCTGCATAATCGGCAAGATGCTTGGATTTTGGATCGACCAAAACCGTTTTACCGGCTTTTTTTGCCATACTTATCATGGCGCCAATATTTGCCAAGGAACCTTTGTTGTAGTCGGAAAATAGCACCATTTCAAACTGTTCGATTAGCCCTTCGAATTCTGCACTCAATAAGTCCGCATGTTGCTGTGAGAATGATTGCTCAATATCGAGTCTAACCACTTGCTGGCTACGACTTAAAATACGAATTTTAGTGATTGTGGGCGCTTGATCCTGTGTTACCAACAGCGAACTAATACCCTCTTTTTCCAGTGAGGCCTTTAAGCTTTGCCCGTTATCATCATCTCCAATAATCCCCAGCAAGCTTGCATTAGCGCCTAAATGAACAATGTTCTTCGCCACATTTGCCGCGCCGCCAGCCTTATCTTCAAAATCGGAGACCTTAACCACCGGTACAGGCGCTTCAGGAGAAATACGCGCCGTATCTCCATGCCAATAGCGATCAAGCATAACATCGCCAACTACCAATATTTTGACATCATTTAGTTTTTGAAAATAAGATAAGTCCATTAGCTGTTTTCCACAACCAGTGCATCAATAGCCTCACATAACCAGTGGCCAATAAACATATGTGCCTCCTGAATACGGGCCGTTTCATCGTCAGCAATAATAATAGGCAATGCGGCAATATCTTTTACTATTCCGCCGTCACGACCAGTCAATGCAATGGTATAGGCACCAATATCATTGGCTGCAGTCAGCGCCAAATTTATATTTGGGCTAGTGCCTGAAGTAGTCAGCCCTATCACCACGTCTTCTGGCTTACATAGACCTTTAACTTGGCGCTCAAATACTGAATCAAAATGATAATCATTGGAGTGAGCAGTTAAAATTGACGTATCTGTGGTCAATGCAATTGAAGCTAGTGGACCGCGTTCATTTTTATAGCGAACCATAAATTCAGCCGCCAGATGCTGAGCATCAGCCGCACTACCGCCATTGCCCATCCAGATTATTTTGCCGCCAGCTTGCAATGCAGCATAGCATTTTTCCACAACAACCAAGGCTTGCGCATGGTAAGTATCCATTAGCTCAAATGCTTTTTTATGGCGCTCTAAACTGGCTAAATAACTATTTTGAATATCTTTAGAAATCATATTATCCGCTTCAAATATTAAAATGGAAGATAACTTATTGTACACCTATACTTAAAAAATCGGGCAAATTTAGTTAACCAATAAATGCCTGTAATAACCTGCCGCGAGATTAAAGGATTAACTCATGCGCACCAGTCCAGCATTTGGCGAACAACAAGATTTACAGGCTTTATCATCTTCAGGCCATCTAAAACTACTTTATATGTCCCATTTGGCATTGGGTGATTATATCTATCAAGGCGCTTTTTTAAAGGCTTTAACCCATAGCTACCCAAATATTCAATTAGATGTTTGGATTGATGATTGTCGAAGCAAAAAGAAATCATGGCATGCAGGTCGAAGCCAAGCATTGTTGCAATGGCTTTCTAGTGAGCCTCATATTAACTATATCTACCCCATGGCAAACAATTCATCAGATCTGGAAGACATAGTTCACCAAGCACACATGGAGGATTATGATGTCATTGTTTTTGTCGCAACCAGTCGCACAGCTGAATTTGCTAAAACTGCCCTTAGTATTTGTGATCAAGGAAAAGTGTTCGGAACTATTCCGCCAAACAAATTCGGCCGCTTAATCAATTATTCCATATATAAAAAACTTGATGGCAAAATAAACCTACATAAAACCATAGAATATGATCATATTAGTGATTTTTATCAGAATATTTTCCAACAATTTTTTGCCGTTAGTGTTAACCAAAGTCAACGCGCGCTTAAACTAAATATTTCACATACGCTAAAAGATCAATGCACTAAAAAAATTGACTCTTGGGCAATAAAGCACCACCTGTTCCATCCAAAAATAATTTTTGTTAACCACCTATCAACAAGCCCAAAACGAGATTGGAAACTGTGCCAACTTGAAGAATTGATATTATTGATGGATGAGAAATTTCCACAAACTTTATTTATTCTCAATTCGCCACCCAACAAATTTAAATCACTTAAATACTGGGCAGTTAATAACCCCAGAATAAAGCACTTAGCCATTGAAGTATTTACTGCAAAGAATGACTTCTTTGAGCTTCCATGTTTAATGTCTCTTTGTAACCTGGTGATCACAGTTGAAACATCAATTATGCATTTGGCTAGTAGTTTAAATATTAAGCAAATCGCTCTTATTAGACAGTCAGCAAAACACTGGCGACCCCAAAATAATAGTTTGGTTTTACAGGGTAATCAGCGGGTTGATACTATTGAGGCTCAAGAGGTATTTAATGCTGTTGTAAACTTATAATAGTGGAATATTTAAGCTTGAGTTTCCGTCACCAAAAAGTTGCTACCGTAAAATGAACATAACTTTTTGCAAATACCGATTTACCATATGTCAATTTAGACTCTACAGTCTTATCCTGGACAATATGGCGGCTTTCTAACTGAAGCTCGTAGCCTCGGCTATATACAGAATCATCCTTATTATTTATTGACGCCAAAGACAGCCCCCAGCTAGTTTCTATCGCGCTAAAAAAATCGATTGACGCTTTGTGTATTTCTGCCGGTACACCATGACCAAATTTTCTTTGATCCGCTGCATAATGGCCGAACACATTGCCATTATTAGTATTGCCATACATATAACTATGATTAGTATACCAACCGGTTTTAAACCGATTATATTCATATCTAAAGGCGGTATTGTCATTTATTCTTGGAATATAAACACCAAAGCCTGTTGCCTGATTACCGAGGCTAAAATTGCTTTCGCCCTGAGTATCTTCACCTGCTAGTTCTGCATATATCTCCACAGCAAAACCCCTATCTAAGCGATAACTCGTGGTTATAGAGGCTAGCTGGTCACCTAATTCCGAATCTCTTTCATCGGCAGAATGGGAATTATCATTGGAAGCGGGATCAACAAAGCCTTTGACGATATCTCCCAACGTGACTTTTCGAGGCCCGCCACCAAACTGTAACAAACGATTAAAGCCTAACTTCCAACCATTAATAGGCTCAATATTTACATGTGTACCCAATAAGTGAGGGCGGCCATCGTGCAGACCACCCTTATATCTAATCCCTTTGTTAACTTTGTCGAGTCGAGTATAAAATAAATCAAAATTTAACCGCCACCAACGCTCAATGGGTTCAGTTGTGCTGAAGGAAACCGACGGACCCATTTCCACATTCGATGAAATAAGCTGTGAAGAAAACTTAAAGGGCGAGTACCAATGCTCCTTGTAACCCATATCTAATTGAAATTTGCTCTTACTTAAGGCTAAAAAAGTATTGAATGGCACCAGTTCACCACCATTGCCACGGTAATCCATGCCAGATTGTAAAACAGTAAAACTATTTGGTCGCCAAACTGTTTCAATCGTCCCCTGTATGTTCTCGCTCGATGTTAAGCCTCTTTGATTGGCAATAAATTGATCTTTTTTTGAAGAAATACTTGCCTTTACGCCTAGGCGACTGATTTTTTTCGATCCATGATATACGCCTAATCGATGACTAATAAATTGGTATAAACCAGGGTTAGTTTCTTTAATCTGCTCAAGCGCCCCCTTAATTTCTTTTATTGCATAGGGCTTTCGCATGGGATTACCACGGGTTAGCGAAAATAAATAATCTATTTGAAGCTCTAAATGATTATCTGCTCCGATAGGCAAGTAAGCCGTTGGAGAAGCTATCACTTTGCAACTTAAACCCAAAACTAAACCCAATATCACTACTTTCAACAAATTTACCTCCATGTAAATTTAACCTCACATAGAAAGTGTAGCCTATGTGTCCAGCTAGGTTTTTCTATCTAAGCAGTAAAGCGAAATGTTAAGATGCAACAGTCATGATCAGGAATATCTAATATTGAGCACTGCATACTCGTTATTTTTATATGTTTTAAGCCCTTTTATCTTTTTGCAATTATGGCTGAGAGGGCGAAAAACCAGTGCCTACAGAAAACGCTGGATTGAACGCCTTGGGTTTTACCAAAAGAATATTCAAACCGATAGCCTGATTATTCACTGTGCCTCAGTAGGCGAGATCTTGGCTGCCAGTCCATTAATAAAACAGCTGATGGATAAGTACCCACATCAAAAAATAACCATCACTTGCAACACCCCAACTGGCTCTGAACAAATAGTTAAAATATTTGGCAGCGCAGTGCAGCATATTTATCTGCCGCTTGATTTTTATGGCAGTGTAAAACGATTTCTCAATAAGCTTAGACCTTCAGCAATTGTCATTCTGGAAACTGAACTTTGGCCAAACCTTATTATTCAGTCAAAGCGACGCAATCTGCCAGTGCTGGTTCTTAATGCCCGCCTCTCTGAGAAATCCCTCAAAGGCTACCAGCTCTTCGGGTCATTAAGCCGCAAACTTATGGCTTCGATGACTATGCTGGCCGCACACAACCAACAAGATGTTGATCGCTTTAAACAGCTAGGACTTCAAGATCAACAATCAGCTGTTGTTGGGTCTATTAAATTTGATATACAACTATCACAGCAAACGAGAGATAGAGTCCAAAATTTAAAACAAAAACTTGGCAATTACTCATTTATTTGGGTGGCGGGCTCCACTCATCCGGGGGAACACGAGCAGATTATTGCTGCATATAAAATGCTGTGCAATACACAAGAAAATTGTCTTTTGATCATTGCCCCCCGTCATCCGGAACAATTTGATAAGGCCGCTAAATTGCTATCTGAGGCCAAGGTTAGTTTTGCGCGATGGAGCAATAACGATTTAACCGATCAGTCTGTTTTGCTAGCAGATACTATGGGAGAAATGCTTACTTTTTTTGGTGTAGCCCATTGTGCCTTTATCGGCGGAAGCTTAATTGATCGCGGTGGGCATAATCCGCTGGAGGCTGCCGCCTTGGCGGTACCGGTAATCACAGGACCTAGTTATTATAATTTTAAACATGTGTTTCCACAGCTAATTGCCAAACAGGCTTGCAGTGAGGTCGATAGTCCCAGCTCGTTATGCAATCAATTAACTATTTATGCCCGCTCGCCTGAGCTGGCTAAACGTGAGGGCAAAGAGGCGTTTAAAATTGTAGAAAGCAATTGTGGCGCCATTGAAAAAACTATCAATATCCTAGCGCCTTATCTGTCTAAGCAGCCTTAAAACTTACTAACTCCGTCAATTGAACGCCATGTACTGCGCATAGTGATCTCTGTGTGCGGGGCTTTGAAGAATCCATGATAATGGCCCATGGGATTGACCAAGATAAGCTGAGTACTATGGTCGACGGTATAATCATCTCCACTTAAGGGTACCTGATTGTAGGCTACATTAAGCTCGGCTGTTAGGCGACGAATCAAATGCTTATTACCCGTAACACCGGTAAATTCTGGATTAAAGTAAGGCACATATTCTGCCATTTTTTCAACTGTGTCTCTTTCTGAGTCCAGTGAGATCATGACAATTTGTAGCTTCTCTTTCTCACTATCTTTTAGTTTGCTATAGGTCTCATTTAGCATAGCCAATGTAGTAGGGCATATATCTGGGCAATGGGTAAACCCAAAAAACACAATCGTCCAAATGCCCTTCATACGATCTAAATTAAACACTTCACCGCGGTGATCTGTTAACTCAAAATCACTAAAGATTCTCGGCTTATCCAAAACGATTGCGCCATTAATTTGCAGCTCTTCCTTAGACATAATTACTGGCTGGTTCATGCGCCAAGAAAAACCGTAGACCACCAGCATAATAAAGGCGATCAGTACTACAATAGTCATTCTAATTCTGTTTTTTAGTTCCATATTAATTGGGCCTGAAAGATAGGAGTATTAGTTAATTTGAAAAGCAACCGTGGGCACAAGATAGTGGTCGAGCAACATAATCGCAAACAACACCATCAAATAAATAATAGAATATTTAAAGGTTCTCATGCCTGAATCCTTATTAAGCCACATGAGGCCTGCATAGAATAAAAACCCAGCGCCCAAGATTAAACAGCCCGTTAAATACAACCAGCCAAATAGGCCTGTCAAATAAGGCATGATTGTTACCACAATAAGCATAAGGGTATACAACAGAATATTGATTTTGGTGTAAGTATCGCCATGAGTAACTGGCAACATAGGGATATCCGCCTTGGCATATTCTTCTTTGCGGTGCAGTGCCAGCGCCCAAAAATGGGGAGGCGTCCAAACAAAGATAATAAGTACCAATAAGAGCGCGTTGTAATGGATTTCTCCGGTCACAGCGACCCATCCTAACAGGGGTGGAGCAGCGCCGGCTAAACCGCCAATAACAATATTCTGCGGTGTGGCACGTTTTAAATACATAGTGTAAATAAAGGCATAGCCAATCGAGGACGCAAGAGTCAACCACGCCGTCAAAACATTAGTGAACAATACTAATATCACAACACCCATAAGGCCTATTACCAATGCAAATATTACCGCTTGATTGGGGCTAAGGCGTCCTTTAGCAATGGGTCGGTTAGCTGTACGCGCCATCTTTTCATCAATATGCCGATCAACCACATGATTAACGGCTGCAGCTGCGCCTGCGCATAGAGCAATACCTAAATTACCAAAAATTAGAATATCGAGCGGAACAGCAAAGGGCGTTGCTAAGAGCATGCCAATCAATGACGTAAGAAGCATCAATGCAACTACATTGGGCTTGCACAGCTCTAAATAGTCTCGCCAGCTAATTGCCATTTGATTATCTACTTTTGGCTCCAACATTTTCTCCAGATGGGCTATTAAAATCGCTAAAATTAACGATCAGGGGAGTATTTTAACAGATGTTTGAGGTCATCAAGCAGTCCATTCGCATCATTCTCTGCAGTAAAGTACAAAATCGCTTTATTATCTGGGGTTACCACAAAAAATCGGGTATCTGTCATATCCCATTGTGCCGAGTTATTGGTGAGCAGCTGTTTAAATTTGTCAGTATCTAGAGTATCCAATAGCAAAAATGGATGCTCTTGCTTTAACCATTCTGAATCCAGTATCTGATTCGGTCCCTGCAGGAAAACACGCTGTACACGACCCGTGTATTTGCCCAATAGCATATGAATCTGTCTAGTATTTAAAAGCATATCCTTACAATTTTCACCGCAGGTATCGCCCCCGGCAATAACCACCTGCCATTTTGGCTTTTCGGTGGCTGGGATCGCACTCAACAAAGAACTGACATCAAGCGCCGGTTTCACTAGCTGACCCTGATTAGTGGTGCCAAATAATTCGATCATTTTTTGTCGCTGCTCTTCTGATTTTGGCATCATAAGAAAGCCAAAAGCGATCACACCAAACACAATAATTAGCATCAACCAAATTTGATACCTAAAGCTTTTTTGTTGCGCTTCTAACGACTTCTGATCTGACATAATTTTTTCCTGTAATCTGTAACGCTTTAATTAATGAGGTGTTTTTTTCAGCCAGCTCACCAGATTGGAGTTAGCAATAATAGTCATGATTAGCAGAGTTATCGCCATAGCAAACCACTGCACAGCGTAGCCTATATGCTTTTCAGGCTGAACAGCTACCGTGGTCCAACCGGTTTTTAGCGCGCCTGCCGAGTCCTGATCTAGGCGCAACTGGTAAGGAAAAAAATCCTCATCAAATAACTCTTCTGCCCGCTCTACGGTTACCCAGCCAATCCGGCTAGGCCAGTCTTGCACTTGGCCAATGCCATCATCCAAACGATAGCCGCCTTTTAAGGCATGATAAAGATAGCCACGCAATTGAACGTTACCCTCTATGGGTGAAATGGTTGGCAATATAGCACGATCTAATGAAGCCTCTATCCAGCCTCTGTTTATCAGTAATTTTTTTGTTAGCCCCGACACTGTTACTGATTGTAAAATCTCATAGCCAGGACGCCCATTCTTAACTTTGTTGTCTAGAATAATAATCCGCTGGTTATCTACCGCTCCTCGGATCCAAGCTAATCGATATTGATGATCTCGGTCAGCCATTAATTCTTCCGCGCTAGTCACTGGCGGCAATTGCTGATTACCTGCATAACGATCCACTATCTGTTGTTTTTCATCGGCACGATCTAGCTGCCATACCCCCAAGCTCAGCAAAAAGGGCATCATTAATAAAGAAAATACCAATAACTTGGCATTAGGTTGCCATTTAAACGCATTTGTTTTTTGAGCCGAGTCCATCATCTGTGGTTAAATGTTCCTATCTCAACAGTGGATTCAATCATGCTATTAAAAGTAATTATTGTCATTTTATTTATCGGTGTCATCGCCAGCCTATTTGGCGGACTTAACTTCTTAGTCAAAGATATGGGAAACTCCAGTAAGCGTTTACTTTACGCATTAGGCATAAGAATTGGCCTTGCCAGTTTACTGATTGGCTGTGTGATTTATGGAACCTACAGTGGGCAATTAAATAGTACTGCCCCCTGGGATCGACAATTACACCCTGAAAATGCCACTCCCTATCAATCAATACCCAAAAATTAATCCGTTAAAACCAAAAACGGCCAGGCAATGCCTGGCCGTCTTGTTTTAGCTATGCCTTTCTATGCCAAGACATAAACAAATAAGAATAGCCCAACCCAAACCACATCAACAAAGTGCCAATACCATGAAGAGGCTTCAAAGCCGAACTGATCTTCGTGATTAAAGTGACCTTTTAGCCCACGCAACCACTGCACTAAAAGCATGCAAGTACCGAGGGTTACATGAACCCCGTGAAAGCCTGTCAATAAGAAGAAAGTAGTTCCATAGATACCAGTTTCAAGAGTAAGGCCCATATGCTGGTAGGCGTGGATATATTCTTCCGCTTGCAAGAACAAGAAGAAGATCCCCAAAGCCACTGTAATACCTAACCAGGTGTTAAATTTCTTGCGGTTATCATTTTTAAGCGCTGTGTGGGCGATATGAACCGTCACACTCGACGTCATAAGAACCACTGTATTCCATAGCGGCAACCAGCTTAAAAGGTTACTCCAACCGGGGAAATTCATATTTTGTTCTGGGCCTTTGAACTGTGCGTCTTCACCATTGGCCATTTGATCTGGCGTCACCATCACTGGCCATTCAGCTTGGTAGCCTGGCCATAATATTTCATTATTAGCCGCCGCCGCATCAGTCGGAGTATCGTCAAATATGCCTACTGCCGCCTCACCACCGAGCCACGAATTAGCAAATACTCTGACGTAGAAAAGGGCACCAAAGAATGCCGCAAAGAACATAACCTCAGAGAAAATAAACCACAGCATACCCAACACGTATGAATGTTTAAGCTGCTGATTTGCAAGGCCGCGCATATTTTCATCGATAACAATGCTCCACCACTTGTACAAAACCAAGGAAAGAATAAGTAACCCGATGAGAAAAATTGTTGGCGATCCGCCTTCAATTACCCAGCTGGCGGCACCAAAAGCCAAAACGCCCATACCCGTAGCAGCAAAAATTGGCAGCTTACTTTGCTCTGGTACGTAATAATTATTTTCTGTTGACATCAATGTTCTCCATTTCTTGATCTATCACCGAGTTCGGCCAATAAGATCACTGTATTTGTGAGACCGATAGCTCTGTACGATCTGTTATATCAAATAATGTATAAGATAATGTGACTGTATTCACACTCTCTGGTAAATCAGGGTCTATGATAAATACTAGACCTAACTCTGC
>JAQWIR010000044.1 GCA_029248755.1 Porticoccaceae bacterium | reverse complement strand
GACCATGAGACACAGTCTCAATACAGCTTTACGGTAATAGCAACGGATGCAGCGGGTAATCAGAGCGATGCTCAATCGGTAACCTTAGACATTAATGATTTAGATGATGCTGCGCCAATTATAAAACCAACAGAAGTTGATAAGACCCTAGCCGCGCAATCTGATGCAGGTCAAGTTGTTTACAATCCAGCAGGCTATTCTAATCCTGAGCCACAATTTGAAGCGGCTTATGATGATCGTGACGATTTGTTTAGTGAAACCCTTACCTTTGAAATTTCATTTGATTCTGAAAATCAACAATATGCTGATCGTTTTTCAATTGATCAAAATACTGGTGTTGTTACTTATGACGAAGTGCCAGAGACATCTGAAGATTTTGAATCAATTGATTACACGGTTACTGCCACTGACAGTGTTGGACTTTCTAGCTCGGTAGACTTAACCGTTGTAATTTCTGGTAAGGAATATGATGCACCCTTATTTGAAATGCCTACAGAAAACCAAGGTGAAACAGTTGTTGGTTTTGAGCAGGTTGATACAGAGCTTGTGGAGCAGAATGCGACTGGTAGTCAAGAATTTTTGCCCTCTGTGAGTTCGGTTCGCGGTGATATTAGTGAATCTGTGTCTGATGGAGATATTGTTATCTACACAGCTAAAGCTTCAGATGTTAGCCAGCTGTCCTATACTTTATCAAGCTTATCTGATCCTGCACTAAGCATTGGCTTAAACACAGGTGAGGTCACTATCGCTGGTGGTATGGATTTTGATGCTGTTTCCTCATATACCTTCACAGTGGTCGCTTCTGATACTACAGGTAATACTACTTCTCAAGACGTTCATTTGGATGTTAGAGAGGCCTTTGTTTCTGTTGACGAGAACTCAGAAAATAATCAAATTATTTATTCTACAGTGCCTAACAATAGTGACTCAACCTTTAGCTTGGCAGATGGGCATGATGAGGCTTTAGAAATTAATGCTCAAACGGGTGAAGTAATTTTGCTTACAAGCCCGGATTTTGAAGCAAAATCTAGTTATGGATTTACAGTCCAGGTTCATGGTGATGATAATGAAGCTTCGGAAGAATATCCTGTGCTGCTTTCTGTTACTAACACAGATGATGTTGCACCCACGGTTGATTCTGGTGACTCAGCTTCTTCTGTAGAAGAAAATTCTGGCGTTGGCCAGGTTGTTTATACTGCATCTGCTGATGATTCTAATGATGGTTCTGGTGCTATTGAATTTAGCTTAACTGAAGAGAGTGATCCTGCTCTGTCTATTGATGCATCTACAGGTGAAGTTACACTTACTGTAAACCCTGACTATGAAGATCAGTCCTCTTATAGCTTTGCGGTTATTGCTACTGATGATGCGGGTAATTCGAGTGAGCCTAAGTCAGTCTCTTTGGAAATAGGCGATAAAGACGAAATTAACCCTGTTATTTCTTCTGCTGCTGATACCTCTGTTGATGAAAATATTGGTTTTAACCAAGTTATTTATTCTGCAGTAGCTTCTGATCCTGTAGCTCAAACAGAGCGTGGACCGATATCTGTTGAATTCGATCAAAATAGCGATGGTGTTGTAACGCTTAAACTGTTTGTTGAAGAATCTTTGGCCGGACAATTTGCTAATGAGCTTCAAGGTATTCAGTTCAACTTAAATTATGCGGCTGATTCGTTTGCAGCTATCGCCCTAAACAGTGTTGATTACACTTCTTCTCCTTATGTAAAAGCTATAAGCGAAAGTGAGGGCACATTAGGATTTGCACTAACCTATCTACCAGCGGATGAATTTGTCGGTGCTGATGTATTTGGTTTATATGATGCTGTTAGTACGGTAGCGATCGCTGAGGTTAGCTTCAACGTTGGTGCTGATGCAGAGAATATAGACTTCTCAGTCTCTGATGTAGGTATTATTGAGTATGGTATTGATGCAGTGACTCATCCATCAGGTCAGTCTGCTTATCAGCTTGATCTTAATAATTCTGATGTTGCCTATTCCATGTCTAACGCAAGCGACGATGGGTTAACTATTAGTGCAAATGGTCAGGTTAGTCTTGCGTCTAATGTTGAGGCTGACGGCCCTGATGGTGCTGCTGAATACAGCTTCACTGTCGTTGCTACAGATTTTTCTGGTAATACTACTAGTCAGGATGTAACGGTCGAAGTAAATGATCTTGATGATATTGCGCCAATTATTACTTCAAATGCAACGGCAACGGCTATTGATGAAAATAGCGGTACTAATCAGGTTGTTTATACTGCCACTGCGGATGATTCTCAGGATGTAAGTGATGGTGTCGAATTTAGTCTTGCCGATGGCAGTGACTCGGCTCTTAGTATTGATTCACAATCAGGTGAGGTTAGTCTCAGAGTCAACCCAGATTCAGAAGAACAAAATGATTATAGCTTTACGGTCATTGCAACGGACGCGGCTGGCCATTCTTCTCAGAAGTTGGTTACGCTCAATATTAATGATTTGGATGAAGAAGCACCTTCAATTACTTCGGATTTAACTGTAAATGCTAATGAAGGGCTAACAGTTGGTTCGGTGGTTTATGCTGCGACTGCTAATGATACAGGTGATGTCAGCGATGGCGTTACTTTCGCTCTAGCATTAGGTAGTGATCAAGCCTTATTTATTGACTCTCAGTCGGGTGAAGTCAGATTGCTGGATACAGCTGATTATGAAGCCCAGGACAAATATAACTTTACTGTTGTTGTTACTGATAATGCAGGCAATCAGTCTGAACAGGCTGTTACATTGAGATTGGATAATCTTGATGAGCAGGCACCAAGTATCACTTCAGCGGTTGAGGTTTCAGTTTTTGAAAATATTGGTACTGATCAGGTCATTTATAGGGCTGCAGCAGATGATTCAGATGATACCTCAGCGGGCATATCCTTTGAGTTAGGAGAAAACTCTGATCCTGCGTTAATTATTGATGCTCAAACTGGTGTGGTTACTCTGAGTGATTCGCCGAACTTTGAAGTTCAGTCTGATTATAACTTTACTGTAGTAGTGTCTGATGGTATTCATGCGTCAACCCAAGCAGTTAAATTGCTTATAAACGATGTAGACGAGTCTGCGCCTGTTATTGGTAGTTCTGTAGTTGAAGATATTACTGAAAACTCGGGCTCTGGTAATGTTATTTATACAGCGACAGCCGATGATTCGGCGGAAATCAGTGGTGGTGTTAGCTTCAGTCTATCAAGCGATAGTGATGCAGGGCTTTCAATCGATACTTCAAGCGGTGAGGTATCCCTTGCCCACAATGCTGATTTTGAAGCTAAGGATTCCTACAGCTTTACTGTTATAGCTACTGATGCTGAAGGCAATAATGCTAACGATTCCGTGACTGTTTCAGTCGATTCTCTAACGCATGTTGATGTTACTCACTGGAATAGCGGTGTAGGTATTGCAAATACTGATATCAGTATTGATGATCAGTCAATTGCCACTGATAACGCGGGTCAAGTGACTCACGGTAGTAATACTTTGACTGCCTCTGTTGATGCTAGCAAAGCTTCCAGTGATTCTGATATGAAAGCAATTGATGTTGGTGATGCGTTAGCTGCATTAGACTTAGTATCCGACACTAACCGCGATGATGGTTCTTATCAGGTATTATCTGCTGATGTCGATGGTTCTGAGGGGCTAACCATTGGTGATGTTCTAAGCATTCTTAAATTCGCTGCAGGTGTTGAGGATAACTCGACTACTATTGGTCAGTGGAGTTTTGCTGCTGATCCGGTTAACACTAACGACAATGATTCCTATGCCTTTACTGGTTACCTAACGGGTGATGTTGATGGTAGTTGGGGTACATACAGCGCAAGAACATCAGATGATAATCAAGTTACTATTCATATTGATGAAGATTCTCAAGATCAGGCAGTGTTTAACTATGATGCCCGAGCGATGGATATTCACGCTGTTGGCGAGGGGCTAAGTGCTTCAGGTGGCGTAATATCACTGGCAGGTACCCTTGATTTTGAATCAAGACCTTCAATGAGCTTTACGCTTCGCGATAAAGCAAGCGGCGAACTGCTTGTACACAATGTTCAAGTTGGAAATGTTGATGAAGTTGCTCCAGACTTTATTTCTGATGTTTCAGGTACTATTGATAGCAATATTGCCAATGGTGATGTGATTTATACCGCTTCAACTGATGACAGTGCTGATTATTCTGCAGGCGTTGTTTACAGCCTTAATGAAACTAGCCAGGATATTTCGATTAATACTCGTACTGGTGATGTCACATTTGAGGGTAGCGAGGCTAATCCATTAGGTTATTCATTTACCGTTGTTGCTAATGATGGTGTGAACGCTAGTGAGCAAAATGTTACTGTTAATCTTCATGAAGCAGATACTCTGGCGCCGTTGATTACATCGGGTGATGTTTCTGGTATTACTGAAGCTACAACTGCGGGCTCAGTAATCTATACAGCCACAGCTGATGACGCATTGGTGGTCACCTATAGTTTAGACAATAGTAGTGATAATGCCGTTAAAATTGATGCAGAAACTGGTGAAGTATCTCTGGTTGATGATGCTAATTATGAGCATCAGCAAGCTTATAGCTTCACTGTTATTGCCACAGATGCTGAAGGTAATTCGTCAAACCAAGTGGTTACTATTGAAGTTACTAATCTTGATGAAGTTGCACCTGTATTTACTTCTTTAGATGAAGCAGCATCCATTGATGAGAACTCAGGCTCAGGTAAGATTATTTATACAGCACAGGCAGACGATTCTGCTGATGTGTCCGGCGGTATAATCTTTAGTCTGGCACAGGGCAGTGATCCTGCACTAAGTGTTGACGAGCTATCGGGTGAGGTAACACTATCTGTAGATCCTGATCATGAAAGTCAATCACAATATAGCTTTACAGTAGTTGCAACTGATGCGGCAGATAATGCTTCCGAGCAAACTGTAACTTTAAATATCAATGATCTTGATGATGCTAATCCACAGGTTGATTCTACTAATGATGTAGATTCGATCGATGAAAATAGCGGTACATATCAGGTTGTTTACAGTGCCTCGGCCGATGATTCTTTTGATGATATGTCAGAGGGTGTTACCTTTAGCCTTTCAGGTCATTCAGGGTTCTCAATAGACCCAATTACGGGTGATGTAACACTTTCACTTAACCCTGATCAAGAAACTGAAGACTTGCTAAGCTTTACGGTTATTGCAACCGATGGAGCAAATCTTTCATCTTCTAAAACGCTAACTTTAAATATTAATGACCTTGATGATACGGCACCGGTAATTTTGCCGAATGATTCAGCACTAGCTTTTGATGAAAATTCGGGTGCTGGACAGATTGTTTATACAGCTAAGGCAGATGATTCTGCTGATGTTCAGGCAACTCCGGTTAGCTTTAGCTTAACAGCTGATAGTGACCCAGCATTAACTATTGATGCGGATTCAGGCGATGTTATCCTAGCAGATAACCCTGATCATGAAATCCAGGATAAATATACCTTCACAGTGGTTGCAACAGATGGAGCGGGTAACCAAAGCGAGGCTGTTTCAGTAACTCTTGAAATTAATGATCTAGATGAAGCTGCGCCAGTAATCACCTCAGGTGATTCAATTGATGCAGTGGAAGAAAACTCAGGCTCACAGGTTATTTATACAGTGACTGCAGACGATTCTGCAGATGTTAATGCTGGAGAAATTATCTACAGCTTGTCACAAGATAGTGATTCTGGACTTGGTTTCAATGCTAGTACAGGTGAGGTAAGTATTATAGATTCACCTGATGCTGATACTCAGGACCACTATAGCTTTACAGTGATAGCTACAGATAGTGTGGGTAATGCCTCAGAAAAATCTCTATCAATTTCTATTATTGATCTTGACGAGCAAATGCCAACCTTTAACTCAGGTTCGATTGCAAATGCAATAAATGAGAATTCTGGACATAACCAAGTTATTTATACTGCCCAAGCAGACGGCAATGACAATGCTTTAGGCGATGATGTTACCTATAGTCTTGAAGATGGCCATGACTCAGCGCTTGCAATCAACTCTGGAACGGGTGAGGTTTATTTATTAGCTAATCCGGATGCTGATGCGCCAAATTCAGATCAGTATAACTTTACGGTAATTGCTACAGATAGTGCAGGCTATACGGCTAGCCAAGCGGTTACCTTGAGTGTTGAAAATATTGATGATACGGCCCCAGTTATAGCTCCGGTTAACTCAGTGACTATTGATGAGAACAGATCTAATCTCCATATTTATACTGCGACTGCTGATGATAATGCCAATGAGTTATACGGCGAGATTTCAAGTGGTGTTAGCTTTAGCTTGGCAGAGGGAAGTGATTCGGCATTAAGTATCGATGCTGAAACTGGTCATGTAACTTTATCCTCAACTCCAGACTTTGAAACTCAGACGGCTTATAGCTTTACAGTGATTGCATCTGATGCTGCGGGTAATGTAAGCGATAGCAATGAAGTTACAGTATCTGTAGTCAACCTTGATGAAACTGCTCCGGTTATCAATACAGGGTTCGGGGGAACTGTTGTGGTTGAAAATAGCCCTTCTGGTCAGGTTGTGTACACCGCATCTGCATCGGATACAGATTTCAATGACGGTGAGAATATTACCTATGACCTGCTTGGAGATCATCTTGGATTTGATATCGATTCCTCCACGGGTCAGGTTACAACCACAGCGATATTTAATTATGAAGATCAATCACAGCATAGCTTTATTGTAGTTGCTTCGGATGATTCACAAAATCAAAGTGTTGGTAAGCCGGTAACAGTAGTCATTGCTAATCTTGATGATACAGCGCCAGTAATAACCTCTGCTGAAAGTGCGGGTTCTATTCTTGAGCACACGGGAGCAGGTCAGGTTGTGTATGTCGCTACTGCAAATGATTCAGCTGATATTAACGAGGGATCACTAACCTTTAGTTTGAGCAGCAATAATGATGCTCTTAGTATTGATTCGCAAACTGGTGTTGTAACACTTGATGAAAATCCTGTGTATGCAGAGCAAGAAGACTATAGCTTCAATATTGTAGTTACCGATAGCGCCGAAAATTCCTCGAGTATCAATGTGAGTCTTAATGTCGTTTCTAAGGGGATTTTGCCGCCACCGCCACCGCCAACAGAGGATTTATCTATTAATGAAAATAGCGGTGCAGCTCAATTAGTCTACACGGTAGGTGCAGTTAACGGCGTAGTTTACAGTTTGGGCGATGGTAGTGATCCCGCCTTAACTATTGATTCAGTAACTGGATCTGTAACACTAATTGATAACCCAAATTTTGAAAGTCAAGATGCTTATCAATTTGTTGTTGTGGCTACAAATGCTCTGGGTGAAGGAATTTCTACTGCCCTGACCCTTGACATTGTGAACCTCGATGAGCTTCCGCCTGCCATAACATCTGGTGCCGTTGCAGATGATCAAAACTTTAGTCTTCCGGGCCAAATTAATGAAAATTCTGGTTCTGAACAAGTGATCTATACTGCAACTGCCGTTGATAGTGGCGATGATATAGCCGTTGGTCCTATTACATTTAGCCTTGCTGCTGGTCATAATAGTGGGTTAAGTATTGATGGTGATTCTGGTGTGGTAACACTTGCAAGTAACCCTGATGCGGATACTCAAAGCCTTTATAGCTTTACGGTTATTGCAACCGATGGAGTGGGAAATGCCTCTGAGCAAGCAGTCACACTAGAAGTTAACAATTTGGATGATACTGCGCCTTCTATTACCTCAGGTAATTCAGCTATTTCGATAAATGAAAACTCAGGCGCGAATCAGATTGTCTATACTGCAACTGCAGACGATTCTGCGGATGTGCAGGCAACACCTGTTAGCTTTAAATTAGCAGCTGGTAGTGATTCAGCATTGACTATCAATTCTGTAACAGGCGAAGTCACACTATCTACTGATCCAGACCATGAGACACAGTCTGAATACGAGTTTGCGGTAATAGCATCGGATGGTGCAGGCAATTCAAGTGAGAGTGTTTCGGTAACTCTTGAGATTATTAACCTTGATGATTCGCCGCCTGTGATTACATCTAGTGCTGAGGCAAATCAGGTGGTTACTAATTCTGAAGCGGGCCAAGTGGTTTATTCTGCTGTTGCAGATGACTCCGCTGATGTGAGTGATGGTGTTACATTCAGTCTTTCTAATGATAGTAATGGTGCCTTTAGTATTGATTCAGAGGGTGTTGTTACACTGGTAAATCAGCCTCTTTATGATTCATCTAACGATCCTGAAAATACCGGTATAAGTGAGCTTAGCTTTACTATAGTCGCCACTGACGGAAGCGGTCAAATTGATACTCAGGAGGTTACATTAGAAATTGTTAATTCTGATGTTGAGGCTCCTGTGTTTACATCGCCTACTCAAAGTAATGCCGATGAAAACAATCAATTTATTTATCAAGCTCAAGTATTGGATGCTTCTGATGTTATCTTCAGCTTAGGGGTTGGTAGTGATCTGGCATTGGAAATTGACTCAAATACGGGTGTGATTTCGGTTAAAGATGGTCATACAGATTATGAAACACAAGACCAGTACCAGTTTGTTGTCGAAGCTACTGATGACAATGGTAATTCATCGTCTCAGGTTGTTAGTGTAGAGATTAATAATGTGGATGAAGTTGCTCCAGTAATTACTTCGGCAGAAAATATTATTGTTAGTGAAGGTGCAAGTGCTGATATTTATACCGCTACTGCTACTGATAGTGACTTTAATGGCTCGGCAGCTACTACATTTGAGTTAACGGAAGATTCTGATGGATTTACAATCTTAGATGGTGTGGTTAGCTTTGATGGCTCGGCTTCTTCAGATACAAGCTTTACTATTGAAGCGTTTGATGAAGAAGGTAATATTAGTCTACAAACTGTTAATGTTGCAGTTGCTGAGGGAGTTAATGGTAATACTCAAAGTAATGATAACATTGGTGCAATTGAGCAGAAGTTCACGCAAAATTCGGATGGCTCCTATAACCTTCAGCTTTTTGTAGTCGCTGAGGCTGCGCCTAGTGCTATTCAGAATATGGATTTCACTTTAGGCTTTAGCTCTTCTGATATTGAAGGTGGAAAACTTACTATTAATCAACCATCAGCTAATCCATTCTTTAACATTGTGAATGATGCTATTGATGGCGAGGTGTTAGCATCTCAAATTTATTTCCCATTTGATTACGTTGCAGATAATGGGCTTGCTATTTTAGATGTATCCTTCAGCCTTTCGCAGGGTGTGGACTCTACATCATTCACTGTTGAGCAGGTGCTGTTTAATTCAGATAGTAGCTATCAAGCTTCATCATCATTTGATTTGGTTAACATTGCTGAGTATGTCGGTGACTCTGGGTCAAATGTTTATTCGCTTGACGGAGGTCCTGCCAATGTTGTATCTGGTGGTGGCGAAGATATCTTTGTGGTAACTGAAGGCATTAACACTGCTAACGATAACGATTCTGATGTTGTGATTGACTTTGAATCAAATAAAGATTCAATTGAGTTAGGGCAGTTATTGGTAGCAGCAGGTTATAACGCAGATAATGAGCCAACGCTTATCACTGGCGATACACCTGATCTTGCTCAATTAATAGAAGCTAATAATCATGATCTTGATAATGTGTTTGGTGCTTATTTAGACGATAGTACTAGCATTTTGACCATGTTTGTCGATAGTGATTCAAGTACTGATTCAGTCGATGTTCAGTCCTATGAGGTTACACTCTCAGAGGGTTCAACAATTGATGATGATGACTTATCGGCAAATTTGTCAGCATTTATTGCATAATCTGACAAAATTTTCGCAAAAGCTGCGATAGAAATATCTCGGCAAAGTTGTTCGCAACAGCCCAGTCTCCTTTAGAGGCTGGGCTGTTGTCGTTTTGAGAGCCCTATAATGCTTGCATTTTTGAGTAAATACTGTGTAAACTCACAATAGCTTTATTGAAAAAAAGTAAATTAATAAAAAAAGAAAGTAAAAAGCCAAAATATAGGCTTGATATTGGGGTGTGAATAGAATCTCTTGGTTAAAATATACAAATATAGTTGCTACTCGGGTGATATAAAACCTGAGGGTTCCCTATTGTTGGTTAAATTATCTTAAGAATCGTCTGTTCCCTTTGTTGCTGCGGCCTTTTTAGCAGCATATAACTAGCTCCTGATGTCTTGATTACTTCATTACTTTCTCGTTTTTTTATACTGCTTTTTTGAACAAAAAATTGTATTTAATAAAAAGAATGGTAGATAAATCCATTCTCTGGGAGTTTTCTGGAATGTCTAATTATCAAAAAGTGTTTGACGATGGAATTGTATGGGATGGAAACACAGGGACTTTAGTTGTCAAATATGAAACGAATGTTTTCGAATCTGGTTCAACAGGCATTGGTCTGCGTGTGCATTTTGACAGCAACTCAATGGAAGTGGTCAGCCAAGATGTTCAGTCTTTTGGTGCGCTTTTAATTCCATCTGCGCCAACAGTCGAAAGTGAAAATTTTGATGATAATACAGCTACAGATAGTTATATCGGTCTAAATTATGTTGCCTTTGCCGGCGGCTGGCCTGGTGCTTTAAGTCAAGATATTGCCACTATTACATTCCAGAAAGTGGATGGTGGAAACGATAACTATGAGGTTGACTATAGTCCCAATAGTCAGCCGCCTCTTTATGACGAATTTATAGCCGAGCCTACTCTCCCAGAAGCTCCGCTTGTTCCTATGTCGATAAATGTTAATCCTATTGATGAAAATTCTGGTGCAGAACAGATTATTGCTAGTGTTGAAAATGCGCCAGAAAATGCAACTTTTACTCTTGTTGATAATACTGAATACGGTGCTCAGACTCCGGTTGAAACTCTAATTAATATCCCTGAGCAGGCGGCAAATACTGCCAACATATATGTTTCAGATGCCACTTTCTCCGAGGATGGTAGTCAGGTAACTGTTCAGGTTGCTTACAACGGTGAAAGCAGTACAAGTGGGCTGGGTCTGCTTGTTCATTACGATAGTTCTGCTGTGTCTCTTCCGCAAACCCCAACAGTAGACTCTTTTGGCGCGTTGGTTATTGGACCCAGTATTTTGCCTGATTCCGATAATAACGACAATAACCCCGAAACTGACAGTGTTCTTAACGTTGCTTGGGCTGGGTTTATGGGTGGATGGCCTGGCACAAATGCTGCTGATCTTGTTGAATTAACGTTTGATGTTGCGGATGGTACAACCAATCCTATTGTTCTTAATTTTTCATCAACTAGCACTCCCCCTGGCATTGAGTTTGCCGGGCAGGATCAAATAATTCAGTTGCCCTCTGCGGACCCTAGTGAGCTTAGTATTAATCCTGAAACTGGCGATGTTACTTTAAGCGTTAATCCTGATGCTGATTCACGATCAGAGTATAGCTTTGACATTATAGCTAATGCAGGCGGCGAGTCAGAGCAAACTGCCTCTGCGACACTTCAAATTGTTAGTGTCGATATATTGCCTCCAGTTATCAACTCTGGTGATACTGCAGTTTCTATTGATGAAAATAGTGGAGATGATCAGGTTGTTTACAATGCAACAGTTGATGACCTTTCTGATGTTACATTTAGTTTGGCTAGCGGTAGTGATGCTTCGTTTAGCATTGATGCAGTGTCGGGTGCGGTAAGTCTAACAACTAATCCAGACTACGAGGCACAATCACAGTATAGCTTTACCGTTGTAGCCACTGATGCTGCTGGCAATGCTGCAGAACAACTTGTCAGTATGAGTGTTAATAATTTAGACGAGTTAGCGCCAACAATTACATCTGCTACTTCGATTTCTATTGATGAGAATAGTGGTGCTAATCAGGTAATTTATACGACTGAAGTAGATGATTCATCAGACACTAGTGCGGGTGTTACTTTTAGTTTGGCCGATGGCTCTGATGCCTCGCTTAACATTGACTCTGAAACGGGTGCTGTAACTCTTGTAGTTAATCCTGATCAAGAATCACAAGATCAATATAGCTTTACAGTAGTGGCGACCGATGCTGCAGGCAATGCCTCTGAGCAACCAGTAAGCCTTGTGATAAACGATGTTGACGACACAGCCCCAGCAATAACCTCAGGGGGTTTCGCTTCATCCTTGGATGAGAATAGTGGTGTTAATCAAATAATTTATACAGCAACTAGTGATGATACTGGTATCACTTTTAGCTTAGCCGATGGAAGTGATGCGGCTCTTAGTATTGATGCGGCTACTGGTGAAGTCAGTCTATCAACTGACCCAGATTACGAAGCACAGTCTCAATACAACTTTACTGTTGTGGCAACAGATGTGGCTGGAAATGCTAGTGCAGCACAGTCGGTTACTCTTGAAATTAATAATGTCGATGATACTGCGCCAGCGATCACTTCAAGTGATACTGCGGTTACTATTGATGAAAA
>JAQWIR010000038.1 GCA_029248755.1 Porticoccaceae bacterium | reverse complement strand
TGGACTAGCAACGTAATGTTAGAAATTCTAAAAGAAATACTGGCAGTAATATTGTTTGAACCTAAGCCAATTACGAAGTATCAAAAAATTAGTGCGAAACCTCTAACGCAAATTCTTTTATTATTGGTTGTTGCCGTAGGTTTTGTTTTGCCAATGCAAGGTGCGTCATTTTTTGCAAATTATTTTTTCTTTGGTCTTGGGACTTATTTGGTAATTTATATTGCAGCCGTTTTTTTTCAAAATTGGTTTAGATTTACAGGTATCAATACACAGCTTAAGCCGTTATTTGTATTACTCACACTTGCTCTAGCGATGAATATTCTAATTCTGCCAATCTACTTATTGGCCAGTTATTTTGATTCTTTCGTGTTTATTTACATCAATATAGTATTGGTTAGCTATTCCTTTTTTATTCTTATTTTTGCTCTAGCAAAAAGTGTAGATAGTAGTTTGATCTATGTGCTTTTAGGCACCGCAATCTGCTCTTTACCTGTATTTTTTGCGCTAACAATACTGCATGCTTTGTTTATATACATTGGCTTTCTACCTTTACCTATATGGGAGACATAACCAAATACAAAATAGCTTTATTCGTTGTTCTAAATCAATAAAACTTTAAATGGATTTAATTATATGAAAATGTTTAAAAAAAATGTGTTGGCTCTAATGACACTTTGCTTGGTAAGCATCTTTTTCTCTCAAGTAGTCAACGCTAGCGTACATATCAATTATTCGTCGTCGATAGGTAGCCTGCCCATCAAAACTTGGAAGCAATTGAGGGACGCTGATTTAGAAAAACAAGACTTGGATTATTCTTGTGGCTCTGCCGCAACCGCAACTATTTTGCGTTCTTTTTATGGTAGTGAAGTTTATGAAAAAGATATACTCGATGAAGTCATGCGCATTGGTGATGATGGTACAGCCTCGTTTTCTGATCTACAGCAAGCGGTAACGAAGTTTGGCTTTAAGGCGGTGGGCATCTCCGCTAACTTTGAAAAGTTAAAAACCATTAAAATTCCTGCCGTTGTTTATTTGCGTTACCGCGATAAAGATCACTTTTCAGTTATTCGCGGCATTAATAAACAGGGCGTGGTCTGGCTAGGAGATCCATCATGGGGTAATAGGAAATTCTCGGAACAGCAATTTAAAGTAATGTGGGAAACCAGTGAGGACAATGATTTAAAGGGTAAGTTGCTGCTAATTATTCCAGCCAACAAAAGCACAGTATCGCTCAATAAGGATTTTTTTCACCCACCAATAGTTAATAAAACGGCAATTGAGCTGTTAACTAATAGGCATTAATTTTGCACAGGTTTGGCAATATTGGTTAAATATTTTATTGCATCCTAAATTTATCGATTATCAGTAACTTCAATTTAACTTTTAATTTCTAACTTAGCTGAACCCTCAACTCTGTCGCGAAAAGTTTTCATGGCTAGTACATTGGGTTTATCTAAATAAAAAGCCGACTCAAACGGTGCACTATGAAGTTTATTGATATCAGATATTTGATCTTTCTTAATCGCGGCTTTAAATGGTCTACTTTCACGATTTCGGCCATGTATTGTTGGCCTAGGTAAACTAAGAGACAGTGGTACCTCGCTTTTTGTTACATATACCACAACTAGAAAATGCATGAGAGCAATAAAAGCGCCACTGATACCAATCAACACTATAAATTCAACCATTTGACCATCCTTAGTTCAAAGTAACTTATCACCTAAAGAATAGACTAGTAGCTACAATTTATTTGTAATAAATACTGTTTTTTTCTATCCTTGTATGTTGCTTAAACTATCTATACATTCTCCATACCCTGCACCGTTAAATTTTTCACAAAGGAAAATATAACCAATGGCAAAGATTTTTTTTAACCGTTTAATTGGCCTAACCATAATGATCTCTGGTTACCTTTGGGCAAATGGAAACTCTCAAATGATTATAGATGTTAGAACAAAAGGTGAGTGGGATTCTGGTCATTTACAGACGGCTGTTCACTTGCCCCTTGATGCTTTTGACGCTGGTATAGAGTTATTGGTTAAGGATAAAAAGCAACCTGTCTATTTGTACTGCAGAAGTGGCAACCGTTCTGGCAAAGCATTAGAGTTAATGAAAGCGTTGGACTACACCAATGTAATAAATGCCGGTGGTATTGGCGATGCTAGTCGGCTACTTAAAGTAAAAATAATAAACTAAATGGCGTCTTACGACTTTCTGGTTTTACAAAGTTCGCTGTGATTTAGATTATTGATAGTGTTTGTATTTTTTAATTTTTAATAGTTCCTCCCTCGCCATCAAATATCCTTTATAGGTGGTTTTTTGCCCAAAAAATTTTAGTGTCAGAGTCCTTAATGCTTTGATCTAAGCACAAAGCCTGAGTAACTAACCTATCTAGAAATAAATAATTTTTTTTAAAGACACAACAAAAAAACACTACTCTTTATTATTGCCTATAATTTAAGTGGAGAAGCAGTTTATGATATTGAAAATCTGGCGGAGGCTTGTTGTGATGAAAGTTTTTTTGTTAGTCGGAGTCTTTTTTTTGGTAGGGTGCGTTCCTACTTCTACAGTAGAGGATGTTGGAGATAATCAGTCAATAAATCCAATTACTATGAGTTGTAAAAAGCCTTATGTTTTTACTCAGGATTGTTCTGCTTGGTCTGGTGCTAACAGAAAAATAAATATTGATGGTTTTGATGTGGTTGTTGCCGGGTCTGCAGATGGATCAATCATTCTTGTAATGGATGCGCATTTTTATAAAAACATACTCATTGATAATCCATTTATCTTGAGTAGTCAAAATCATAGCGAAGCGTCCAATAACAGTTACTACACTGTAAAGAAGATTTTAAAACAACATGGTATCAATATCCAAAAAGTAAGGCCGTTAGAATTATGGGGTGATATCAGTGGGTATGTGATGGAGTTAGATGCTGATGGCTATACTACATTAATAAAATATACGATTAAGTAAAAATTTTAATTCCTCATAGAGCATGATTTAAACAGTTCAATGTAGGAACTATATTGTGGATTAATAATACTAAAGGAGTAGTAACCGTATGAAAATTATCAATCATGTAATGCAACTAATCATATGTATTATTTTTTTTGGGGTAGCGCCCATTTCAGCAGAAATCCCAAAAAATTTACGATTATCCTTTATTGGTGGAATCACTCTCGGTGGAGATGAGATTGCATTTTTATCTTATATAGACGGAAGCACCGATTATGTTTATGCAGGTAGATTTGCTTATATAGGAGGAGGTCTTGAGTACGACATTAATGAAGATTATATTTTGCAGTTAAATGCACATTATCACTGGGATTCGGCTACTGCCGTAAATGGTGATCTGACATTTTCACGTTATGCCTTTGAGGTCATACCCTATTATCGTCTAAATGATAAGTATCGTATAGGTTTGGGGCTTGGTATACATACCAATGTCAAACTGAGTAGTGACTTTAATTTGAATGAAGATTTTGATAATGCCAATGCTGCCATTGTTTCAGTTGGCCGCAAGATGAAATCTTCAGATAGCTGGTTAGAGTTTCGATTAGTAAGTGTCGAATATTCCATTAGTAATTATGATAACAACTACAGATCTTTCACTGTGCTTAAACCCTTTAATGGCAATCATATCGGTCTGTCATATCACTGGTTATTTTGAGCGTGGTAACAATAACATTGTGATTGATTTTATAGGCTATATTTAGTCCTACTTATTGATTTATTTAGACACAATTATTTACAACATAAGTTAATTTAAAAGGAATTTAATGAATGAAAAAGCTTGGAATTATTCTACTATCACTCGTACCATCACTTTGTTATGCCGATACCGTGCATCTAGCCAAGGCTAGTTTGACCAGTCAAGACAGTATGTCAGGCTATGCCCTTTCCTACACAGGGACTTTCAAAGGAAGATATGCGTTGAAATTAGAATATGGCGATGCTTCCAAAGATCAGGTGAGTGTATCCTCAACTTCTGTAAGTTTTACCTATGGATTTAAACCCTTCGCAACAGGTTCAACTTATCTAAGCCTTGGTTCTGTCGATATAGACAATCAGACTGTATTGATTAGTTCGCCTATTGGCCAACTAGAGCTTGATTCCAGTGGAGCAAGTGCATTTGCTGCTATTGGTTATACAAAGTTCAGCGGTCAGGGTTTAGATTACGATTTTTCATTAGTTACCAGGGATGGTGAATCTTCGGTGAATGCCTCCCTGCGAGGTGCGATTGAGGGCACTGACTGGGGTTGGGTATTTGGTATCGCTGATAATGATGGAGGTACAGGTGTATCTGCGGGTGTTAGCGTCATATTTTAGAGACTAATTAATAAAGCCAAAGAACTTTATATACTTTTTTTATCCTAAGCATATACTTAATCAATATTAATTTTGATTTTACTAGGTTCAGCATGCAGTTTATAAAGTTCTGTGGTCTTTTGTTACTATTAAGTTTGGCGGCATGCTCGCCACTTAAAACCTATATAAAAGCTGATACTACGGCCTTTTATAAGGAATCTTTTGAACCAAAAGGTTCGGTTGTGGTTTTGTCTGGTGATATTAATCTTAATAATTCACTGGAATTTGATGCGTATAAACAAAAAGTAGAAGCACAGCTTAGTGCCGTGGGTTTTACTGTTGTCACAGATGTTGCCTCTGCCGATTACGCGGCACTGTTACTTTACGGGGTTGATGATGGTGAACAGTCTGTGGTTTATACGCCAATATATGGTCAAACTGGACGGCGAATTCACTCTATTGCCGATATTGCTTATAACGCGGATGGAAAGGCGGTTTACATTCGCAGAAACTATCTTTCGCCCAATTTTGGTGTGGTGGGTGCCTCTGCAGAGACTAAAAAAAATTATAGACAGACTATTGCTTTAGATATTGTAAACGCAGATTCTTTAAGTCTTGATGCCCCTTTAAAAGTTTTTGAGGGGAGAACAATTAGCTCGGGAAAGTGTTCTGTTATTGTTGAGGTGTTTGATGAGCTACTTGAGGCGATGTTCTCTGATTTTCCGGGTGAAAATGGTCGTAATAGAGTCCAAAGGCTAGAGTCTGAAGTTAATTGTCAGTAGTTATTAGCTACTTTTAGGCAACTTCATGGCCACATGCGGCCTGAAGTAATTCAAACCAAGTTTGCCGATCAAGTTGTATTTTTAAAGCCTTTGAGAATTGTTCAATTCTTTGTATATTATTGCTTCCCATAATCGGTAGTATTTTCGTCGGATGCGTTAGTAGCCATGCTATTGCTATTGAAGCCGGTTGAGCACCATAGACTTTGGCAAGGGCATTAAGCTTCTTGTTTAGTAATGATTGTGGGTTTTTGAACAGGTCCCCACCCGCTAATGGTGACCATGCCATGGGCGAAATATTATGTTGTTGCATATATGCGAGATCGCCATTGGTCAGTGCGCTATTATGGTTAAGATTAATCTCAATTTGATTAGTCACTAGTTTATTTTTTGTGCATGATTGCAGTAATTCAATATCCCAGGGGCGAAAGTTTGAGACGCCAATGGCTTTGACTTTACCGCTGGCAACAAGAGCATCAAGAGTAATACCGGTCTCCATTGCATCCATTAATGGGTCGGGTCTATGCAACAGCAAGAGGTCAATTTGCTCGATATTCATGTCTGTTAAAGATCTTTCGACTGCATGATTGATATATTGTGCGGATGTATCGTAATACTTTACTTTTTTATCGCTATGAATACCTATGGGCGCCACTATGTCGCACTTGGTGATTATTTCAATTTGTTGTCTTAGATGGGGTGCCTGTTTTAAGGTTTGACCGAAGAGTGCTTCTGATTTATAGCCACCATAGATATCTGCCTGATCAAAGGTAGTAATACCCTGTTGTAGGCAAGTTTCGATTTTATGCTGCAGATTTTTTGTTGATGCATTTGGGTCATCAGTGTATCGCCATAGACCATAGATAATACGTGAAAATGAAAGGCAATCTGAAAGAGTTATACGCTGCATGGGGTTAACCTAAGGATTTATTGGTTTTGATTATTCCAATTGAGGCATTCTTTTAAAGTTACCCCGGAACCACCAAAGATATCTAATGCACTGCCAATAGTAAGATCAATTTTGCCATTTGAAAGCTGGTTGACTAGTTGTAAATCCTTAACTGATTTTGCACCACCAGCATAGGTGCAGGGTATATTACATATTTCCCCAAGCAGTTTAACTAGGTCTTGATCAATGCCTGCTTGCAGGCCCTCGACATCTGCGGCATGCACTAGAAATTCAGCGCAGTGTTGTTCAAGTTGAGTCAGTGTTTCTTTATTAATTGGGGTGTCAGTGACTGTCTGCCATCGATCAGTTGCAATCATCCAGCCCTTGTTTGTTTTTCTGCAACTCAGATCTAAAACAAGACGATCTGCCCCAACCGCCGATTTTATGGTATTGAGTCTTGACCAAGAGAACTGTCCATTTTCAAATAGATAGGAAGTAACAATAAGGTGAGAGGCACCAGCATCTAAAAATTCTTGGGCATTGTCGGGGTTTACCCCACCGCCATACTGTAATTTATTGGGGTAGGCAGATAGGGCATTAAGCGCCTGTTGTTGGTTGTTTGGACCTAAAGAAATAATATGACCGCCGCTGAGATTATGTTTTTTATAGAGCTCGGCATAGTAGCTAGCATCATGCGGACTTATAAAATTCGTCTGCGCGCCGGTTTGGTTTAGACTGCCGCCAACAATTTGTTTTACCTTGCCTTGATGAAGGTCTATGCAGGGTCGAAATAGAGTCAAAGGGCGTTTCTCATGGCGATTGGTATACAAACATTATAACTACTTTGCACTAAATTTGGAGTCATTATCTGCAAGGGGGTTTCGGCCCAGTTTATGGCTAATAAATCGGCTAACTTCAGTGAGCTTTTCAAGGTTAACCCCATGTT
>JAQWIR010000017.1 GCA_029248755.1 Porticoccaceae bacterium | reverse complement strand
AGCGCGAATAACCTCTAAACATTGTCTCTTAAGATCCATAAATTCAGGGGTGGTTGATAATTCTTGAGTTCTAGGCCTGGGTAAATTATTTTCAAACTCAGCGACAATACGCCCAGGGTTTGAACCCATAACCACAATTTTATCCGCAAGAAAAACAGACTCATCAACGTCATGAGTCACAAACACAACCGTAGTGCCAAACTCACTCCATACATCAAGTAAACTTTCCTGCATAAAAACGCGCGTTTGAGCATCAAGTGCACCAAAAGGCTCATCCATCAAAAGCACACTAGGTTGTGTTGCTAAAGCTCTAGCGATACCAACTCTCTGTTGCATGCCCCCAGATAATTCAGCGGGATAATGGTTGCGATACTTAGAAAGCCCAACCATCTCAAGAAAATATTCAGCGGTACTACTGGCTTCAACATCGCCAGCTAAACGCGGTCCAAGAGCGATATTTTCAAATGTTGTTTTCCAAGGAAGGAGAGAATATTGCTGAAATACCATGCCGCGATCCGGTCCAGGTAATAACACCTCAGAATCATCCACCCTAATAGAACCCGATGAAGGATTTAGATAACCCGCAATACTGTTAAGCAAAGTAGACTTGCCACAGCCAGAAGGCCCAAGTATGCAAACAAAATCACCCGCAGAAATTTTCAAATCAGCTTTATCAACTGCTGTGACAGCATCAGCGCCTTTACCAAAGACCACGCTAACGTTATCAATAGTAATTTGACCGCATTCCACTTTGGACCTATTTAACTTTTTCGGGCCTGTAGATGAGCCATCATCGGTACTTAAAATTTTGCTTTCTTGCGTTGTCATTAAATTTTTCCGGTAAGTTGCTGTGGGTAGTATTCTCAATACCAAAAACTTGTATTAGAGAAAAACTGCATTTACCTATATACAACGCTAGAACCGTGCCAAAAATTAACAACCCAACAAAATAAAAATATATCCTATTGATTTTGTTCGGTTTATTTAATTTTCATTTTATTTGAAAAAATTAACAGAGAATTTTTATAACGAGCGTTACTTGTGCATCAGAAAAATTTAATGCATTGAGTTGGTGCGTTTTTAAAAAGGGTTAATACAAGTGAAAATATTGTTTAATGGGCGCGTAAAACCCTTTAAAAATAGCGTAGAGGATAAAAAAGAAGAGATCAGTGTTTTCAAGTAACAGCGATAAAATTAGGGCAAAGTAAAAAACAGGGTTAACCACATTAGAATCAAGCAATCTTTTTAGTTTGAACCGCCACATCAGGAAATGACAGCCTAAACGCAGTATATTCGCCCAACACAGATTCACAATAAATATCGCCATCCAAAGCCTTCATAGTGCGCTTGCAGTAAGACAAGCCCAAGCCGGTACCGCCCTCTTTACCCGAAGTGAAAAAGCTATCAAATAGCTTGGATATATTTTCAGAGGGAATACCCGGCCCCGTATCACGAATCTGAACTTGCCGAGTAGCCGCAAGGGTTGAAATTTCGATTGCTGCATTGGGAATATGTTGTACATAGTAAAGGGCATTACCGATCAGATTGTAGAGAATATATTTAACCAACACAGGATCAGCTAATATTTGAAAATCTGCCCCAGAAACAGAAACTTTGTCCCTGTACTTAGCTTCTTTATAAGCATAATCCGAAACAGCCTCATTGCAGATATCTAAAGCAGAAATAAGCTGGAAATTATCTTTTCTTACTGGCTTTTCATTAATCGCATCCATAGTGATATCAATTAATTGAAAACTACTTTTAATCACCTGTTTTAAACCATCCAAATAAGTTTCAGTTTCCGGACTATTGGAGGCTTTTTTACCCCAAAGTAAATGCAAGGTGCCATTGATTTGAGATAGCGGGTTGCGCATTTCATGGGCGATGGTGCCAGCGAGGGATTTAAAAATTTTGGTTTTCTGTTTGATCTCTTCTTGTTTTATCTTCTCTTGCTTGATCGTATAGCTAAATACCATGATAAGAATGACCCCGATGGGCAGCGGTATCAAGTAGGTAAAATGCTCTTGCTGTAAAACAAGATACTGGCCTTCAGTAAAGAAATACAGACCATAGGCAATACCAACGCCAATCAGTAAATTAGCCAGAAATACCTGTAGTTTGGGATAAAAAACCGGTAAGACAATAACCATAAGAGTCGCGCAGATCAGCCATACGCTTGAAAAATCGTTTTTAAATGTCAAATAAGAAAAGGTGATAGGCAATTGGAACATTAAAAAAACAAACCAGTAATAAGAGAAAAATTGCTTGGTTTTTTGAGGCCAATGATGCCTAAAAATAATTGGAATAGACAACGCACTACAGAGAAATCGCAACCAAGCACTTTCGAAGGGTTGGGGAAACCAATAAGTCCAAATAACCCAATAAATAGGGTGAGCAACTAAACCAAGCCACCCACCCCAAAAATAGGTTAATTCACCCGCTATATTAGGCCGCAACTGCAACATTATTTTCAGGCTGTCCCGCTGGCGCTAGAATACAGAAACTGTAATGCCCGTAAATTGCGTCTGGTTCATCAACACAATAATCACTTGAGGTTAGGTGTTTCATTTCAAATAAACGAGCGTTTTCCGGTGATAGGATAGTTTCATACCCCTGAATAAAAGGCTCCCCCATACGTCGCATATTAGCCATAAAATCCTCCACCTCGGGTATATTAGTCTCATCAGCTACTACTTTCTTACTAGTGTAGTCCAGCCACAACAAACTTTCTGAGTTTTGCATTAGTTTTCTTACAGCAGAAAAGGTTTGATTAGTTTCTTCTTTATAAAAATACATTGAACCCCCTTCCCAGATAAAAAATGTCGGACACTCAGGGTCAAGTCCCGCAGCTAATAAACGCTCTTCTAATACATTTTCTCTAAGATCGATGGCAATACGATGCACGGGGAACTTAGTGTTATCAGCACCCTGTAGTTTTTCACTTCTCAACGAGAGCATAATAGGCAAATCTAATTCATAAACTGCATTGATATTGTTTAGGTGTTTGAATCGGCACAATCGCGTATCCAAACCAACACCAATATTGACAATAGAAAAGCTAGCATGCTTTTTAGCAAACAGTGATAGTGAGCGGTCACAATGCTCTGTTCTAGCTTCGACCATTTGTTGAAGTTGTGGCGCGGTTAAACAAAACTTCTTCGCCAAAATTAAACCCTGTTTTCCCGCGACATCCTGTGCAATGGGGTCAGTATGGTTGTCATTAAGTGAACGTAGACCAGCGATAAGCTGTGCCGAGGTTTTTATTTGATGGGTATATAAAATATGTGTCTTTTCTTCATCGCGCGCAGTTTCTCGAAGTGCATGTGTATTTTTTGCCCAATAGGTAAAGTCCGCAGTGGCCACTAGATCGTCACCGTTTCTCATAATGACGGGTATAGTAATAATCACATCTCGCCCCTCAAAAAAACGTTTTGCAACCTTGCCCCATTCCTCTTCAGGTATGACTGCCTCACAGGTTAAATCATCTGCGCTAGGGCGATGCCATTTAATACTAGCCTTAGCGCCCCACATATAGGCCCCAAAGTCACTTTGCATAGGATGAAAGCCCATAACAGGTATTTCATTAAAAAGCGTACACAGCGCAATACCGCCCGTGTAATCCGCCGCCAAAAGCATGAGTGCAGCTTGCTGGGTAATATACTGGTTCGAAGACTCCACATTTAATGGTAGTACCGTTTGAGTAAAGCCCCTTTCTATCTTAGAAATGCGCCACTTTAAAAAAGAAAGCACTGGCACCGAATCATGAAATAATTTGGTGAAGTTGGTTACATCAAACCTTTTTTTTTATCCTTTGCCCAAATACTTTCTGAGGTTAATTTTAACAACCAAGACATATCCGTCATTTTTTCAGGGACAACGTTAAGGTTAACTTGCTGATTGGTTTCTTTTTCAGAAAAATCGTGTTCAATATTCATATTAATTTCCTTATTAACATAATTGCGTTACGCCCACACAGAACTGGGCTGAAGTTTAAGAGCAGATATTCTTTTAACCTCCAGAAATTTCTTCAGATTCTAAAATTACCGCCACGATGACCTTTGGCCGGGTAATAACGTTGAATTAACACTAAAGGATATAAAAGAACACTGACTCCTTAAGCCTAACAAAGATTTATTGAGTGTTTTTGTTGGATTGAATGATATTGAGTTAGGAAGAGTTAATTACGATAAATTTCATGTTTTTTATAGGACTATTGTGGCTTTAATTCATATTTTTATCTTGGTATTAATTGCAGTGTCTTAACAAGGAACAAAAGAATTACCGTAGTTGACTACCAAACCCCCAAAACTAAGATAAAATAGCCACTTAATCACAATCAGCCTTAAGAAAGTATGCCAATCAATCGAAAATTCTGCGTCGCCCCAATGATGGACTGGACCGATCGCCACTGTCGCTATTTTATGCGTCTTATCAGTGCGCATGCGGTGCTGTATACCGAGATGATTACCACCGGTGCGATTATCTATGGCGATGCCCATCGTCATCTGCAGATGCATGAGGCGGAACAGCCGGTGGCGTTGCAGTTGGGTGGCAGTACCCCTGAGGATTTGGCGAAGGCGTGTAAAATTGCCAGCGATTATCATTACAACGAGATTAATCTTAACTGCGGTTGCCCTAGCGATCGGGTGCAGAATGGTATGTTTGGTGCCATTATGATGAAGCATGCCCAGACTACGGCGGACTGTGTTAAGGCGATGGTGGATGCGGTGGAGTTGCCGATTACGGTGAAGCATCGTATTGGCGTGGATGATTTTGATTCCTATGAGTTTCTGTGCGATTTTGTTGGCTCTGTGGCGGCGGCGGGTTGCGATACTTTTATTGTGCATGCACGCAAGGCGTGGCTTAAGGGTTTAAGCCCTAAGCAAAACCGCGAGATACCAGAGCTTGATTATGAGCGGGTTTATCAGTTAAAACGTGACTTCCCTGCCCTTGAGATTGTGATTAATGGCGGCATTACTGATTTGGCGCAATCTAAGACTCACCTTGAGCATATTGATGGGGTAATGATTGGTAGAGAGGCCTATACTAACCCTTACTTGCTGGCGCAGGTTGATCAGCAAATTTATGGCAGTGAAAAAACTATACGAAATCGCAAAATAATTGCTGAAGAGTTTATCCAATATGTGGATAATGAGCTCTCTCAAGATATCCGACTGCAATCGATGACTCGGCATATTCTAGGACTATTTCATGGCATGCCCGGCGCGCGACAATTTAGGCGTCATATTAGCGAAAATGCCCATAAACCTAATGCGACCATTGATGTTTTAATGGATGCATTAGCTAAAACAATAGGAAAGACTGATTTATGAGTAATAAAAGCAAACTAGACCAGCTTAAGGAAATGACCACTGTGGTTGCGGATACGGGCGACTTTGATGCCATTGCCCAGTACGAACCTGAAGATGCTACTACTAACCCTTCTCTTTTGCTTAAGGCGGCGCAAATGCAGGCTTATAGGGGCTTAGTGGAAGACGTTATTAAGTCGGTTACTAGCGATAAATTATCATCTGATGAGCAAGTAGATGATTGTATGGATCGTTTGGCGGTTCGCTTTGGTGAAAAGATTTTACAAACTATTCCGGGGCGTGTGTCTACAGAAGTAGATGCTCATCTTTCTTTTGATACGCAGGCGTCGATTACTAAGGCGCGGCGTTTGATTGATCTTTATGAACAGGCGGGTATCGACAAGAGCCGTGTGCTGATTAAAATGGCTTCGACTTGGGAAGGTATTAAAGCGGCAGAGCAACTGGAAAAAGAAGGTATTAACTGTAACCTAACCTTGTTATTTAGCTTTTCCCAAGCGGCGGCCGCCGCTGATGCTGGGGCTTTTTTAATCTCGCCTTTTGTGGGTCGTATTTTGGATTGGTATAAGGCTAATACTGGCCTTAATGATTACCCACCGGAAGATGATCCCGGCGTGCAGTCGGTAACTCGAATCTATAATTACTACAAGCAAAGCGGTTACAACACCATTGTGATGGGTGCTAGCTTTAGAAATATTGAGGAAATCACTGAGTTGGCGGGCTGTGACCGTTTAACCATTAGCCCGCAGTTATTGTCGGCGCTGGGCGAGGATTATGGCACCTTAACCCGCAAGCTTGACCCTAATAATACGGGTAAAAGAATCCATTATACGCAGGGCGATGAGAAGAAATTCAGATTTGAGCTTAACGAAGATGCTATGGCCACTGAGAAGTTAGCCGAGGGTATTCGTGGTTTTGTTAAGGATCAAACTAAATTAGAAACCTGGCTTCGAGATATTACTTAATGCTGGGTAAGCTCAAGCAACTTTTTGCTAAAAAAGAGGCGCAGTCAGATCAAGAAAAGGTTGCTGAAGAGCATTTGGCAACGGCGGCCTTATTGATTGAAGTGATGGTGATTGACGGCCATCTAGATGACCAAGAGTTACAGTCTATTAGCACAACCCTTTGCGCTATTCTTGCGCTTTCTAAGGATCAGGTGGACGAACTAATCAGCTTGTCTAAAGCTGAAGTTGAAGATGCCACATCACTGTATCAGTTTACTAAACAGATTAATGATCACTACGACCTAGAGGGTAAGCTTCAATTGCTTACCTCGATGTGGAAAGTGGCCTATGCGGATGGTGAATTGGACAAGCACGAAGAGAATATTATTCGTCGGGTTGCTGATTTACTGCATATACGCCACAGCGAGTATATTCGCTGCAAATTAGACGCTAAAGAAACGCTTTAAGCTCTAAAAAGGCCTTTTTTAGTCGACTAAATGGGCTTTAGGCCTGAATCCACATCCGCATTTTGCGCGCGGTGGCGCAGGTAATGATCCATCAGGGTAATGGCCAACATTGCTTCAGCAATAGGGACTGCCCTAATGCCCACACAGGGATCATGACAGCCCTTGGTGACCACTTCTGCGGCATTACCGTGCTTATCGATCGATTGACCGGGCAGGCGAATACTTGAGGTCGGTTTAATGGCTAGGTGTGCCACTATATCCTGACCTGAAGAGATACCGCCCAGTACGCCACCTGAGTTATTGGATAAAAAGCCCTCGGGCGAAATTTCATCGCGGTGCTCGGTGCCCTTTTGCGACACCACATCAAAGCCTGCACCCATTTCCACGCCTTTAACCGCATTAATTCCCATCAGCGCATAGGCTATATCGGCATCAAGACGGTCAAATACGGGCTCGCCTAGGCCCACAGGCATATTGCGTGCTTCTACGGTGACTTTTGCGCCCACCGAGTTGCCCTCTTTGCCCAGTGCCTGCATATAGGTCTCTAAGTCAGCAACCTTGTTGGCATCGGGGAAAAAGAAGGGGTTGGTTTCTATCACATCGCGATCAAAGTTTTCCGAAATCACTGGGCCCAATTGGGAAACATAACCAAAGATATCAATACCCAACTGTTGCTTTAGGTACTTTTTGGCAATGGCACCAGCGGCTACCCGCATGGCGGTTTCACGCGCTGAACTGCGACCACCCCCGCGATAATCACGCTCACCGTATTTTTGGTGGTAGGTGTAGTCGGCGTGGGAGGGTCGAAATAAGTCTTTAATATTGCCGTAGTCTTTGGATTTTTGATCTTTGTTATTAATGATCATACCAATGGCGGTACCGGTAGTTTTACCTTCAAAAATACCGGACAAAATCTGCACTTCATCGTCTTCTTTGCGCTGGGTGGTATATCTGGATTGACCCGGCTTGCGACGATCGAGATCTGGCTGTAAATCAGCGGCACTAATTTCTAGCCCTGGAGGACAGCCATCAACAATACAGCCGATCGCTGGCCCATGGCTTTCGCCAAAGCTAGTGACGGTGAATAATTTTCCGATAGTATTGCCAGCCATAAGATTCTCAGCGTAGTAAATGGGTTAAAGCACAGATTATACGCAAATTAACCGCGCTTGTGCATAGCCTGCTTATGATTCGTCTGAAGATAATTAAAAACAGTCTGCATACTGGCGCAATTGGGTGCGTGTGAGCATAAACACCCCGCCATCACCTTGAGTAAATTCTAGCCATGTAAAAGGGACTTCAGGGAATACGCGATCAAGGGCTACTGAGGAGTTACCCACTTCCACTACCAGCACTCCCTGATCGGTAAGATAGTCTGCGGCCTGTTTTAAAAGCCGGCGTGTAAAATCAAGGCCGTCATTGCCTGAGGCTAGCGCTAAATCTGGCTCATGACTAAACTCATGGGGCATCCTAGCTAAGTCGTCTGCATCTACATAGGGCGGATTGCTAACTATTAAATCAAAGCTATTTTTGGCACTGCTATCAAAGGCATTAAATAAATCGGATTCAATGGCGCTTACTCGATGGCTTAAATCATGTTGTTTTATATTTAGGGTACTCACTTCGAGAGCATCGGCCGATATATCACTGAGGACTACTTGAGCCTTTTCAAAGGCATAAGCACAGGCGATACCAATACAGCCGCTGCCGGTACACAAATCAAGAATCTTGTTTGGCGACTGCATGCACCATGGCTGAAATTGGTTATAAATAAGCTCGGCTATGGGTGAGCGAGGTACTATCACTCGTTCATCCACATAAAACGGCAGAGAGCAAAACCATGCCTGCTGGGTAATATAGGGTGCGGGCACTCGCTCATCGATGCGTCTTTGATAGAGGGCTTCTATTTTTGTTTGATCTTGTTCTGAGACTGAATTTTGCAATAAGGCGCGATCGGCATCGGGCGGTAAATTGAGTACATGGGACAGTAAATAGACTGCCTCATCCCAAGCATTGTCGGTTCCATGACCGAAATAGATATCCCCTTGCTCGAATAATTTTTTACCCTTTTCAAGCATGTCGCCTATGGTTTTAGTTTGTACTGACACCTTTTTCCCTCAAATGCTTAAATTTATTGGTCTATTTTACCCATCAAACTAGTAATGGTCTTTAGTTTAATGGAAAATGTATCTGCAGGATCTAATAAAAGAGGGTAAGAAATGAGAGACGAGTATCTAAAAATAATTGAAAGTACCGGTGAAGACGTTTCACGCCCCGGCCTTTTGGACACCCCCGATCGTGCTGCCAAGGCGTTTGCATACCTTACCAGTGGTTATCATATGGACCTTAAGGAAGTGATTAATGATGCATTATTTCCTTCTGATTCTGAAGAAATGGTGATTGTTAAAGATATTGAATTATTCTCTCTATGCGAACATCACCTTTTACCCTTTATTGGCAAATGTCATGTTGCCTATATCCCCAGCGGAAAAGTACTAGGGCTATCTAAGGTGGCTCGCATTGTTGATATGTTTGCCCGCCGTCTACAAATTCAAGAGGCACTGGCACAGCAAATTGCATCGACGGTTCAAGAAGCAACCAACGCTCGTGGTGTGGGTGTGATTGTTGAAGCTAAACATATGTGTATGATGATGCGCGGTGTTGAGAAGCAAAACTCCTCCATGAAAACATCGGCCATGTTGGGATCTTTCCGCACTGATCAGGCAACCCGCACCGAGTTTTTGACGCTTTTAGGTAATCAATAGCCAATTAAAAAGCTAACTGATAATTTTTAGTGCCAAATAGGGCACAATATTGAACATTAGTACGGCTATTTCGTAGTGCAATAAAAAGCGAAAGAAAAGTGTTGTAATGTGGTCGGGCTCGAGGTTTAAAAGTCGCGCGTAGAAACCTGTCACCGGTTGCTTAAAGCACACAATAGCTAATGTTGTGGCGCAAAGAATAATTATATTGATGAGGCTGCACCAGCCTAAGAAGCATATGATGTTATTTTGCGTTAGAGCTGATATATCCATCGTTATTTAACCTTTTTAATTGTCTAAATCATATAAAGAGCCAAACGATTTATCCAATTAACTATAGCAAAAAACTCTAATACTTATACCTTAACCCATAAAAAACTGTTGGGTCTTTTCTGCTACCTGCTGTGCTTGACCTTCTAGATGAAGGTGATGAGAGCCGGCCATAGAAAGCACTTCAATATGAGGCACCCATTGCTTTAACTGAGGTTGTATAGGCCCTTGTAATAAGCCACTTTCGGCTTGAATCAGCATAATTGGGCATTTAATGGCGGTAAAGAAACTTTCACATTGCTCTTTGGTGAAGGTTAGCATCGAGGAGGATTTTAAACGCTGATCATTGCGCCAAGAAAACTTGCCATCTACCTCAACCACTCCGCGCTCGGCTAGTATGGTTGCCGCTTGCTTTTGCAATGGAACGAAGCCATTTACGCGGGCTTTTACCGCGTCATCGAATGAATTAAAGGCCGAGGGCTTAATGGTTTGAAAACGCTTTCTGTCGGTTATTGCCTTGGCGAGCTGGCCCGCGGCATTAGCGGGCTTATTGGGTATGGGGAAGTAGCTATCAATCAGTATGCAATGACTGACTAATTTGGGGAAGGTGCCCGCAACCAGTGCTGAGACAATGGCACCACGAGAATGCCCTAATAAAGCAAAGCGATCCCAGTTCATTTGCTCAGATACTGCCAGCACATCGCCAATATCCTGCCAAATATCATAACCTGAGTCTTCAGATCGGTCGCCACTTTGACTGTGGCCAGCCATGTCTATAGCAATAACATGCATATCGGTTAAATAGGGTAACATCTGATCAAAACTATTGGCATTATCTAGCCAGCCATGCAGTGCAATCACAGGCATACCCGAAGGATCACCCCACTCTTTGGCAGCCAACTGTATCCCGTTGGCTTTAAATAGACGTTCCTTTACAAATTTAATCGACATGATGTACCCAATTTAATGTTGCCATCCCTTTATACGTACAATCCATAGTTAGCGATGCCAAACTGGCAGTGGCCATTCTGACACTAGAATTACCTATTAAATAATCTATCCAATAATCTAATAATGGCAGATGGCCAACCATTAGTATTTTTTTATTATCAAATAACTGTAGCTGGCGTTCCACTGTCTTAATATTTGTATCCGGAAGCAGAAAATCCACAACCTGAAAGCTATTCTTTAGTGCGGCATTGGCTATAAACAATTCAGTTGTTTGCAATGCCCGCTTTAATGGGCTGGTTAGAACTAGATCAATAGGAGGAAGTTTATGGCCATAGCTGTTGGCCATTTTAATCACTTGCTGTTGGCCAATAGCTGATAGGCATCTTTCACTATCAGGTGAACTAAATTCGGCATCACCATGACGCAAAAGTATTAGCTGCATGTTACTGGCCCGACAGGTTACTTAACTTGCATCCTTGTCTGCAGGTCGATCGCCAGCTGTGAATGAGGGAATATCCTCATCACTGACATCTAGATCTACTTCAGCACCAACCTCTTCAGCCGCTTTTGATGCCGCAACTGAATAACCTTGTGAAGGCTCTAAGGCGGGCCATTCATCAAACGGGAACGGCTTATCATCGCTATTAAAAGTTAAAAACATAATAGCCTGATACACCCACTTACCAAGACCCTGACCTAGATTGCGCAAATTTTCGTTGTCTCTGCCAAAAATCAAGACAAGTGCAAATTGCACAATCACTACAATACTTACCAATAAGCGAGCCGCCATAACCAATAGTGCAAAAAGCACCATATAAGCGAGTCTAATCCATGTATTTACATTTGTTAGGGACATATTTCCATTAATCATTTGCTTTCACCGTAAATTCAACATCTGTGTTTTGTTCTGCCAACATCATGGCTTTTAATGACTCCACAATCGAGAGACCCTCGAACATGGTTGAGTATAGACCGGATGCCAATGGCATATATATACCAAGTTGTTCCGATTTTTGTTTTACCAGCTTTGTAGTATTAATACCTTCGGCAATTTGGCCCACTGAGGCTATGGCTTGCTCCAGTGATTCACCGCGACCCAAGGCGTTACCAATTCTAAAGTTTCGGCTTAAAGGGGATGTACAGGTGACGTATAAATCACCCACGCCACTTAAGCCTAAAAAGGTCAGAGGGTTTGCTCCTAACTGGGCTGCAAAGCGACTCATTTCCGCTAGGCTTCTTGTCAGAACTACACTTTTGGTGTTTTGCCCAGCATTCATAGACTCGGCAATACCGGCGACAATGGCATAAATATTCTTTAGTGCCCCGGCTAATTCTACGCCATAGCGATCATGGTTGGCATAAACCCGAAAATAGTTTGAGGCTAATAATTGTTGAACTCTTGCACACAGAGGATCTGATTCACTGGCTATCACTGTGGCGGTAATTTGAAACTGAGCAATCTCTGCGGCTAAATTAGGACCGCTCATCACGCCAACTTCACACTGGGGTATTTCTTCTTCGAGTATCTGGCTTGGTAGCATAAAGCTATCTGCCTCAATACCCTTAGCAGTGCTTATTAGTAAGGTATCTGATGATAAAAGATCTTTCGCCTTGCGCGCTAACTCTCTGAAGGAACTACTTGGAACCGCAAAAAATACCACATCAACTTGCTGTAGTGCATGATTTAGATCAGTGGTTAAATTAAGTGATTTATTGAGCTGATATCCAGGTAGATAATTTGAATTTTCACCGGTGCTTTCAATCTGCTTTAAACTGACTTCACTGCGCATCCACAGAGTGACTGAGTAGTTATTTTCCGCCACCATATTAGCAATGGCAGTTCCAAAACTGCCGCCGCCCAACACTGCTATCTTTAGCTTATTAGTATTTTCCAACTGAGACCGCTCCAACAAAATCCTTGGCTTTATGCATTGGCATTATAGGTACTGATTGCAATGATGTCAGCTATATTAAAATTAATAAAGCGCCCTATAGAGGGCGCTTTTTCTGTTGTTGCTGTTTTACTGGAACATTAGCTTGTTAAGTTCCTGCACAAACTGCGCTGGATTCTCAAGCTGTCGACCCGCTGATAATGCGGCTTGATCGAATAAAACTGATGCCAGACGAGCGGCATTTTCATCGTCCTTTTCGTCAACCAGCTTGGCCACCAGCGGATGCTCCATGTTCAGTTCAAGTATTGGTTTTGTCTCGGGTACTGCTTGACCTGCAGCCTGCATAATTTTACGCATCTGCTCACCCATATCATTTTGCCCTACCACCAGACAGGCGGGTGAAGTCGTCAATCGATTGGTGCTTTTAACGTCTTCAACCTTCGATTCTAGTAGGGTTTTAACACGCTCAAACAATGTATCTTCTGCGGTTTGATCTTTCTTCTTGGCCTTTGATTTACTGTCTTTTTCTGCCTTGTCTTCTTTGCCAATAATTGCGCTTAGATCAAGGTCACCGCGAGCCACATCTTGGAATGATTTGCCGTCAAATTCTGATAGATATCCCATCATCCACTCATCAATGCGATCTGACATTAACAGCACTTCAATACCATGCTTTTTAAACACTTCTAAGTAGGGACTATTGGCTACCACTGAATGGCTATCGCCGGTGACATAGTAGATTTTATCCTGCCCTTCTTTCATGCGCTCAATATAGTCAGTAAGACTGACGCTTGGCTCTGAGCCTTCACTGGTTGAACTAGCAAAGCGGAATAACTTAGCAATTTTTTCCCGATTACCATTATCTTCACTTGGTCCTTCTTTAAGTACCGCACCAAACTGAGTCCAGAATGTTGCGTATTTTTCGGGCTCGCTTTTCGCCATCTTAGTCAGTATGTCAAGGATACGCTTGGTCAGTGCTGAACGAATGCTATCAACCATCGGTGTGCTCTGCAGTATTTCCCGAGACACATTAAGCGGCAAATCTGCACTATCTAAAACACCTTTTACAAAGCGCAGATACATGGGTAAGAACTGTTCGGCATCATCCATAATAAAAGTGCGCTTTATATACAGTTTTAAACCGCGAGTTGCCTCTCGCTGATAGAGATCCATAGGCGCCATACCGGGGATATACAGCAAACTTGTATATTCGTGCTTGCCCTCTACTCGGTTATGACTCCAAGCCAGTGGCTCGGCAAAATCATGAGAAATATGACGGTAGAACTCGTTATATTCATCATCGCTAACGTCGCTTCTAGATTTGGTCCAAAGCGCTTTAGCATCGTTGATAGCTTCCCACTCGGGTGCCTGTTCGGTATCTGCTTCTTTACCTTCTTCAGTCGGTGGTTGCATCTTTTCCATTTCAACCGGAATGGCAATATGATCAGAATACTTTTTGATAATACTGCGCAGACGCCAGTCATTGGCGAACTCTTGCTCATCATCTTTAAGAATAAGGGTGATACTGGTTCCGCGATCCGCTTTTTCTATCGCTTCAATTTGAAAGTCAGCTTCACCCTCACAGGTCCATCGCACGGCTTCATTTGCCGCAGCACCTGCACGGCGAGTCTCTACTACAACCTGCTTAGCGACAATAAAAGAGGAGTAAAAACCCACACCAAATTGACCAATTAACTGTGAATCTTTCTTTTGATCACCGGTAAGATTTTTAAGAAATTCAGAGGTGCCAGATTTGGCAATAGTACCGAGGTTAGCGATAACCTCATCTTTGGACATGCCGATACCATTATCAGAGATCTCAATAGTTTTGGCGTCTTCATCTACTGCTATTCTAATTTTTAGGTCGCCATCACTTTCGTACAGCGCACTGTTTTCTAATGCCTCAACACGCAACTTATCGGTTGCATCCGATGCATTAGATATTAATTCCCGCAAAAATATCTCTTTATTAGAATATAAAGAGTGAATCATCAAATGAAGCAATTGCTTTGCTTCAGTTTGGAACCCCATAGTTTCTGCTTTACTTTTTGACTTGGCTGTCATTTTTGCTATCTCTCCTAATTAACACTTTATGTTTGGCAATTATCTGCCTGTGTTATCAAGATGAGGGCAAAAAACCAAATTTCAAGTATTGGCTAGTTGTTAAATAACAATTTTTTACTGCAGTCTACGCCAAGCTGTCATCGGCAACAAAGTACTTGGGATCTTCGATTACATTGACCTCAACAAGATTGCCGGCTTTGGTAAGCAGCCTGCGACATTCTTCACTCAAGTGAACAAGGTGCAAATTTTTGCCCGCCTTTTCATAGCGCTCGGCCAATGTATCTATAGCCTCAAGACCTGAGTGATCCGCTACTCTTGAGCGAGCAAAATCAATCACTACTTCATCGTTATCATGTTTGGGGTCAAAGCGCTCTAGAAATGAGGTAACTGAGCCAAAAAATAATGGGCCTGTTACCGCATAAACCGTTGAGCCTTTGTGATCCTCTCTAGCATCTATACGGATATATTTGGCATGTTGCCATGCAAAGACTAGGGCAGAAACAATCACCCCAACCACTACGGCTACGGCCAAATCTGTGGCCACAGTAACGCCAGAAACTAGGACTAAAATAAGCGCATCACTTCTGGGCACCTTGCCAATAATTCTAAAGCTTGACCATTCAAAAGTACCAATAACCACAATAAACATTACGCCAATAAGGGCAGCCAATGGAATTTTTTCAATTAACGGCGAGGCCACCAGTATGAATAGCAATAGGAATAAAGCAGCACTGATACCAGATAGTCGACCACGACCACCGGAGTTCACATTAATCATACTTTGACCAATCATGGCACAACCACCCATACCGCCAAAAAATCCTGTCAATGTATTAGCAACACCCTGACCTATGCATTCTTTATTGCCGCGACCGCGAGTTTCAGTAATTTCATCGATAAGTCTTAAGGTTAGTAGTGACTCAATCAGTCCTATGGCTGCCAAAATAATTGAATAGGGCAAAATAATCATTAAGGTTTCAAAGGTAAATGGCACCATTGGGATATGGAAGCTGGGCAAACCGCCGCTAATAGAGGCCACATCACCGACTACTTTGGTATCTAAATCAAAGCCCAAAACCAGCCCTGTAACCACTAAAATGGCAGCAAGAGACGAAGGGATGGCTCTAGTGATCTTGGGGAGAAAATAAATAATAAGCATAGTCAGCAAGACTAGGCCTAATAACATGCTTAAAGCACTGCCCTGCAACCAGGCTACATCGACTATAGAGCCTTGCATAAAGGTGCCATCAAGCCAACCGGGCTGACCCGCTTCGCCAAACTGACCGAGTTGTGCCAGAAAAATAACAATCGCCAAGCCATTCACAAACCCAAGCATCACTGGGTGCGGCACCATGCGAATAAATTTTCCTAACTTAAAGATACCCGCGGCAATTTGAAGTATGCCCATTAAGACTACGGTGATAAATAAGTACTCGACACCATGTTGAGCCACCAGCGACACCATAACTACAGCAAGTGCGCCTGTGGCACCACTAATCATACCGGGACGACCGCCAATTGTTGCGGTAATGAGCCCCACCATAAATGCCGCATAAAGACCCACTAGGGGCTCTACTCCGGCTACAAAAGCAAAGGCCACAGCCTCAGGAACCAATGCTAACGCAACGGTAAGACCAGAAAGTAAGTCATTCTTGAAAGTGGCTACTTTGCTTAATTGAAATTCAAACATTAATTAGTTTTCTCTAAAATAGGGTTTTAAACATAGCTCATTAGCGTTTAGATGAGCCGATGAAATGAGTTATCGGTTACCGCGTCTATCGGATCCGGAACGATTACTGGAAAAGTTATTTCCGCCACTGCGCTTGCCACCACCTGCACCATAGGGCGATTTTCCCGAGCCTGAGGCAGGTTTTCCTTTGGATGGTGATTTTCTTTGAGAATTAGACGGCTTACCAGAATCTCTGCTGGTTCCATCATTGGCTTTGGCCGTCTGCGACCTGCCACCAGACTTGTTCTTATTTCCAGGCTTTGGACCTTGACCATAACCTGAGCGGTTGCCACCACCTGACTTTTTATCTCGTCTGCTATTATTACCCGCACCAGTCTCTCGGTTTAGTGCTTTTCTTGGCTTTTTAGGCTTTACTGGGGCTCTTAGCGTGGTTTCCGGCAATGCATGCTTGGGCTCATAGCCTTCCACTTCTTCGCGCGGTAATAGCTGCTGAATAAGGCGTTCGATATCAGACAGTAAATCAACTTCATCGGCACTTACCAATGAGATTGCTTTACCCGTTTGACCGGCGCGTCCAGTGCGTCCAATGCGATGCACATAGTCCTCTGATACATTGGGAAGATCAAAGTTGACCACCTGAGGAAGCTGCTCAATATCCAATCCACGGGCGGCAATATCGGTGGCCACTAAAATTCTAATTTCTCCGGCTTTAAAACCTGCCAAAGCCTTGGTTCGCGCACCCTGACTTTTATTACCATGAATAGCCGCAGCGACAATACCCTCAGATTCCAAATGCTTAGTAAGTTTATTGGCACCATGCTTGGTTTTAGTGAATACAAGCGCTTGGTCCCACTTACCATCATGAATCAAGCGTGTCAGTAGTTGTGGTTTCTTTTTCTTATCAACCGGATGTATTTGCTGGGTAACAGACGTCGCCGTAGCATTGCGCGGGCTCACAGAAATTTCTATGGGTTTGCGTAATAGACCTCTAGCAAGATTGCGAATATCATCGGAAAAAGTCGCTGAAAATAGCAAGTTTTGTCTGCGTCGAGGTAGCAGGTCAATAATGCGCTTTATATCACGAATAAAGCCCATATCGAGCATTCTGTCAGCTTCATCTAGCACTAAAACCTGCAAGTGATCGAATTTAACTGCATTTTGACTGTGAAGATCCATTAAACGACCGGGTGTTGCCACTAAAATATCAACACCGCGTCTAAGTTTGATCATTTGAGGATTAATCTTTACTCCGCCAAATACCACGGCAGAGGTCAACGACAGGTGTTTAGAGTAAGTTGCTACGCTTTCGCCAACTTGGGCCGCTAACTCTCTGGTAGGCGTTAAGATTAGACAACGCGCCTGATTTGAGCCTGCTCTGCGTCCACCACTAAGACGCTCCAAAATGGGCAACGTAAAACCAGCTGTTTTACCTGTGCCCGTTTGGGCGGCAGCCATTAAATCATGACCCTCGAGCACAGCAGGGATTGCTTTTGCTTGAATAGGTGATGGTTCAGTATAACCTTGAGCGGTTACAGCTTTTAAAATAGGCGCGGATAAACCCAGTTCTTTAAAGGTCATAAAATAGTTACTTTAGAGTTAGTGTCGATGTTCGACAATTTTGGCGAGTTGAATAGAATGTAGTGCTCATTCTTAGGGCGCGAATCTTACAGGTTTAGTCGGCAAATTGCACTCTAAACGGCTATATAAGCTTTAAAACAGCTTATATATCGTTAAATTTCAGAAATAGCCCAATAAAAAAGGGCAGCCTTAATTTAATAAAGACCACCCTGTATTATTTGTTGCTTGGTGAAGATTAGCTATTCTGAATTTGATAATAATCCATCAAAATCTGAGCCACTTCTGGGCGTGAGAACTCCGGTGGTGGTGCAATGCCCTCGCCTAGCATCTGGCGCACCTTGGTACCTGATAATAAGATGAAATCGTCTTTGGAATGGTCTTCAGCTTCATTCATCATCACAACGCGCTTAAGTTTCTTGGAAAACGCGGTGTGATCGGCGTTAAAGATCTCTATTTCTAGAGAACCCTCTGGCACTTTATCGGCAAAAATCGTCTGCGCATCGAAAGCCCCATAATAGTCACCCACACCGGCATGATCTCGACCCACAATTAGATGGGTAGCACCCATATTTTGGCGGAATACAGCGTGTAATACCGCTTCTCTTGGCCCTGCATACAGCATATCGAAGCCGTAGCCGGTAACCATCACTGAATTCTCGGGGAAATACAAATCTACCATCTTTCGGATACAGTTATCTCTAACAGACGCAGGGATATCTCCTGGCTTTAGCTTACCCAATAGCATATGAATCACCACACCATCGGCATCTAAACGCTCCATGGCCATGCGACAAAGCTCTTCGTGGGCTCGGTGCATAGGATTGCGGGTCTGAAATGCCACAACCTTATTCCAGCCGCGCTCAGCAATTTCATCGCGAATTTCTGTGGCTGTTCTAAACGTATCGGGAAAATCGGCTTGGAAGTAACTTAGGCTCAACACCTCAACATCACCAGAGACCACAAAACGCCCCAAATTAGTAAAGGTTGCAACACCCGGATGCTCTGGGTCTGTGGTACCAAAAATCTCTTGAGCCATGGTGGCTATCTGCTCATCGCTAACCGATTCAATTGCGGCAACATCCATCACCGCCATAACTGGGTTGCCCTCGGTATTGGGGTCGCGCAATGCAATTCTGCTGGCACCCTCAATTGAGGAAATATCTTCCACAAGATTAAGCACAGGCACTGGCCAGAACAAACCCTCTTCTGTGTGCAAATTAGCTGAAACACTCAAGGCATCAGCTAAATTCATAAAGCCCTTTAAGGGATTAAAATACCCTGCCCCTAACATGACTGCATTGGCGGCGGCCGCTGAATTAACTAGCAAACTTGGCAGAGTCTCGGCTTCTACTAATAACTGCTGTGCTCTGTCTGCACTTACAAGGCGTGGGTTTAGACTGTCTGAGCCATGGGGCTTAATCAATGCTGTTCTCCTTTGCTACTTACTAAAAGTATTAGATGGTCATAATTTGCTGAATGTCTAACCAAAAACCCCCACATATATTAGGATGTGGGGGATTAAGATTTGGTGGAGCTAAGCGGGATCGAACCGCTGACCTCAACACTGCCAGTGTTGCGCTCTCCCAGCTGAGCTATAGCCCCAAATTTGGAGGTCGAATAATAGGGATCAGGTGACAGCAAGTCAAGCTTGCTAATGACTAATTGAACCTATCCAAGCTGTTGATAGGCCTTTTCCATTTTTTTGAGCTTTTTCTTGCCTACACCACCCAGCAGTTCAATGGCATGGCGCAATCTTGCTCGAGACATATCAGCACCCAAAAGTGCCATAGAGTCCATCACCGAAATTGAAGAGCTACTGCCGGCAATAGCAATAAATAAGGGCGCCAAAAAGGGCTTCATTTTGATATCCATAGCATCGGCAACCGCCTTCAATGCATTGAAGATATTATCCCGCTGCCATTGTTGAATAGATTCCAACCGCCAGAGAGAGAACTGCAATACCTCTAGCAACTGATCTTGCTCCATTCCTGCAGAGTGCAAATCTTCTGCTGAAATAGGCAACATGCCCGAAACTAGATAACTACCCAGTGGCGCTATATCCGATAGGGTCTCCATTCGCTGTTTGGCGAAGGGTAAAAATGCCATCAGGTTATCTCGATTGAGTGCCCACTGTTGAAGTCGGTCAGCCAGTTGCTCGTCGGTTAATTCTTCGCGAATCCACATGCCATTTAGCCAGCTGAGTTTTTCCACATCAAATACAGGGCCGCCTAGGGATACTCTTTGGATGTCAAATTCGTTAAGCATGTCATCTAGGGTGAATTTCTCACGCTCATCGGGCATTGACCAGCCCATTCGACCCAAATAATTAAGTAGCGCCTCGGGCAGATAACCCATGCGCTGATAATACAAAATACTGGTGGGATTTTTTCGCTTTGAAAGCTTACTTTTATCCACATTGCGCAATAGAGGGAGATGGCAAAAAACCGGTATATCCCAGCCAAAATACTGATAAAGCAAAATATGCTTAGGTGCAGAGTTAATCCACTCTTCGCCACGGATTACATGGCTAATCTGCATAAGATGATCATCCACCACATTCGCTAAGTGATAGGTAGGCATACCGTCTGCTTTCAGCAGAATTTGCATATCAATTTGCGCCCAATCAATACTAATTTCACCGCGCAGCATATCGTTAAAGGTGCACTGTCCTTCTCTGGGCACTTTCATTCGTACTACATAGGGCTCATTATTCCCAAGGCGCTTGGCAATTTCTTCTTCAGATAGGTTTTCGCAGTGACCATCGTAGCCCAGCGGCTGTTTTTCTTGCATCTGAGTGGCGCGTAATTCATCCAATCTTTGTGGCGTGCAAAAACAACGAAAGGCATAGCCTTTTTCTATTAGCTCCTCAGCATATTTGCGATAAATATCTGATCGCTCACTTTGACGATAGGGGCCCTTATCGCCACCTACATTTGGACCCTCATCCCAGTCTAGCCCGAGCCATGAAAGTGCATCTAAAATAGCCTGCTCGGACTCAGGTGTAGATCGAGTCTGGTCGGTATCCTCTATACGAAGTAAAAACTGTCCACCCTGGCTACGGGCGAATACCATATTAAACAGTGCCACATAGGCCGTACCCACATGGGGGTCTCCTGTTGGAGATGGCGCAATTCTTGTTCTGATCGTCATTTTTTTTCCAATGGTTTTACTCATTAAAGCAAATTAAATATGCTCCAAAAATTGATTATACGTTTTCTGTCTTTGTTCTGTTACTACAAATTTTAATTTTAAATGGTTACTGATTAATTAATAAGCGTAATAACCAAAATGGTATAGAGGTTATAGATAAAAACCATAACCAAATATGACCCTTTTTAGTGCAATTTCTCGTATCATGCGCACGATTCATAATGTTTTTTAATAACATAACTATCACGCATATCAAACAGGCGGCAAAAGGAGAAATTTATGCCCAATCAAGAAAAAATATTTGTTGTTGTTAACCCTACTTTAGACAAACAAGTAGCTCTTGAGCGCGCACTTATTACCTCACAATTAATGACACCTAAACCCGAGGTCTGTGTGTTTGTTGCGGTTGATAGCAATACGGTTAACTTGGATGCCAGAAATCCCAATATATACCGTGATACCGATTGGTTTGAACAGCAAATTCATCGACCTCTTAAACAAGCAGGCCTTAATTACAGAATTGAAATTTCATGGTCAAATGATTGGCAAGGATCAATCATGGCCTCAGCTAAACATTTTGGCGCCACTCGAATTATGATTCGAGCGGGCAAGCCGATTAAAAGCAAACGCTTTATTTTTGCAGAGTCTAAATGGGAGCTACTTAAAGAAGCTGTATGCCCCGTTATATTGGTTCGCGATGAAGCAAAACCTCAGCGCAAGGTGATTTTGGCGGCCGTCAACTTCCAAGCTTCTAGAATTAACCAAGAGACTCTTAATAAGAATATATTAGAGAGAGGCATGAACTTAGCAAAAAGTTATGGTGCAGATTTTCATGTTGTAAATGCCTACATTGACTCTCTTCTCTACCCTGATCGCGGCAGATTGGCCAAGCATACAGGTCTGAGTCAAAGCAATACTCATGTAGAACAGGGTTATACCGATGAAGTAATTTCAAGGGTCGCCAAAAAGATAGATGCAGATGTGGTGATTATTGGCACCCTCGGCCAAACAGGTTTAACCAAGACACGCCGAGGCAATACTGCTGAGCGAGTTATATCTGCATTAGATGTGGATGTGGTAGTGGTTAATTCAGAATATTAGTAATGATTTTTACAGACTGGGATCATACCCAGTCTGTACTTTAAATTTACTGCTCAAAAACAACCGTCTTATGTCCATGAACAATCACTCTATTCTCAAGATGATTGCGCAACGCTCTAGCCAAAACTAAGGTTTCAACATCCCTTCCCAAACGAACTAAATCAGCCTCACTGTGACTATGGCCAACACGAACTACATCCTGATCGATAATTGGACCTTCATCTAGATCTTCAGTCACATAATGACTGGTTGCACCCACCAATTTAACGCCCCTTTCATAGGCTTTTGAATAAGGATTAGCACCAATAAATGAGGGAAGGAAGCTGTGGTGGATATTAATCATACGGCCTTTATATTTGGTACACATATTGGGTGGTATAATTTGCATATAGCGTGCTAGAACCACTGTATCTGCATTATAAGAATCAATAATTGTTTCCATTTCTGCAAAGGCTGGCGCTTTATTTTTGCTGTCTACAGGCACGTATTTAAAGGGTATGTTGTGCCACTCGACCATTGATCGCAAATTTTCGTGATTTGAAATAACGCAGCTGATGTCACAATCAAGTTCACCGCTATGCCAGCGATGAAGTAAATCAGCTAAGCAGTGGGACGCATGGCTGGCTAAAAGCACTACTTTTTGCGGTTTTTTGGAGTCGTAAATCTCCCAGCGCATATCATAACTTGCAGCAAGCGCTGAAAATTTTTCACGAAAATCATCCAAACTGATCGATAGCGAACTGGCCTTTAGCTCGTTGCGCATAAAAAACCAATCACTGTCTGGGTCAGCATGATAATTAGACTCTAGCAACCAGCCGTTATGGTCAGCAATAAACTGACTTACTGCCGCAACAATACCCACTTTATCGGGGCAATGAATAATCAGTCTGTATGTATGATTATCTGTTTCGCTCATCACATTATGCTCTGTTTAGTTACTTTAGATGATTAATAAATAGAATAAGATATTCTACAATTTTCAACTTATGTGCTTATTATCCATCAACTGCGTAGGCACTGCAAAATTTGCTTCAACTTCATAGCTAAGGCAAAAAGGATAAAATTTTTTTGGGTATGAACGCGTGTACTAAATGAAATGAAACTTAAGCTGCACATTAGGAGAAATGGTGGGCCGTCCGCGACTCGAACGCGGGACCAATTGGTTAAAAGCCAACTGCTCTACCAACTGAGCTAACGGCCCCCTAAATGAGGTGCGTATCATACTCACCAGCAAGATAAATTCAAGTACTATTTTGATATCTTGTGGGGTCTTTTACACCAGCCTCTAAAAAACCCTGCTTGCGAAGTCTACAGCTATCACAAACACCACAAGCAGTGCCATCTGCAGCTGCCTGATAACAGGAAACAGTGGCGCTATAATCAACGCCATATTCAATGCCAAGTCTTATAATTTGTCCCTTTGTCATTTTGATTAATGGCGCATGAATAGTTAACTTATTACCCTCAACTCCAGCCTTGGTAGCGAGGTTGGCCATCTGCTCAAAAGCGGCTATATAATCTGGACGGCAATCCGGGTAACCCGAGTAGTCCACTGCATTAACACCCACAAAAATATCATCGGCGCCTAAGACTTCTGCCCAACCCAATGCTATAGACAAAAACACTGTGTTTCGCGCGGGAACATAGGTAATCGGAATTCCAGAAGTTTCATGCTCTGGAACTTTTATATTGGTATCAGTAAGAGCAGAACCGCCGATAGTGGCCAGATCTAGGGACACAACTTTGTGTTGTTTGACCCTCATCGCATCAGAAATAGTTTGCGCGGCAACCAGCTCAGATCTATGCCGTTGACCATAGTCGAAACTTAGGGTGTAGCATTCAAACCCCTGCTGATTGGCTATAGCAAGAACGGTAGATGAGTCCAATCCGCCAGACACTAATACAACTGCTTTTTTTGCCATACTTTAACGTCCCTGCTCGTCGCCCCAAATTACCTTGTGAGTTTGCAGCTGCATGCGTACCTTTAACTTATCCTCCAAAATCCACTGCGCCAAAAGACTGGGTGCTAATTGACCCTGACTGGGTGAAAATAAAATTTCTGAACCCGTATCACGCAAACGCAACTGATCAATCTGCATGCAACTCCAGTCATAATCCTTGCGATCACAGATAACAAATTTTACTTCATCCTCTGGCTGGAGGTAATTTACATTCTCATACAGATTGCGACTGACCTCACCGGATCCCGGTGTTTTAAGATCGACGATTTTAATCACCCGCGGATCAACGTCCTCTGTGGTCATTGCACCACTGGTTTCTAATGACACTCGATAGCCAAGATCACAGAGCTGCTTGAGAAGCTCTAAACATTGTGGCTGTGCCAATGGTTCTCCACCAGTAACAGTGACGAAATCAGTTTGATAATCGGCAACCGTATCGATGATATTTTTGATTGCCATTTTTTCGCCACCTTCAAAAGCATAGGCGGTATCACAGTAAACACAGCGCAGTGGGCAACCCGTTAGGCGTACAAAAACTGTCGGCAAGCCGGTCGTGGTAGTTTCACCCTGTAGAGAATGAAATATTTCAGTAATTCGTAATGAATGGTTATTCATAGAAATAAACTTAATCGATTAGGATTAAGCCTTTAAAGTCCTTTGGCCTTCAGATAAGCCTTAGCTTTAGCGCCAGCGCCACCGTTAGTTTGTGCGGCTTCTTTTAAGAGCTCAATGGCACGCTTGCTATCACCTTGTTTGTGATACAACTTACCAAGCTTATATCGTGCGTCCATGGCTTTGTTATGGGCACTATAACTATTTATTACAACCTCAAAAGACGCCATGGCAAGCTCTGCCTCACCTCTAAATTCATAGATTTCGCCCAACCAATAATGGGCATTGGCTGAATAGGGACTTTGCTCAAAGTTAAGGATATGATTTTTAAAGGCTGCAATTGCACCCTCAAAATCTCTTTCTTTAAGAAGTTTACTAGAGGCTAAATAATCCTCTTCAATATCTTCTGGCGTTACTATTATCGGCGCCGAGACTTCAGGCTGAAGAGTCTGGGCTGTTAATTGCGAGTCTGGAGCAATAAAAATACTATCGATAGTATTATTTGTGGGAATTAATGTCGCTTTAGATGCGCTGATAGCCGTTAAGCGACGATCAATATCTAAGTAATCGTCCATTTGTAGCTGTTTAAGTTGCTGTAACTGATAAGACAGCTCTTCAACCTTGCCGCGAAGCATTTTAACTTCGTCCTTTAACACCTGCATCTGATAGAACTGTTCAGCACGTTGAATATCACTGGCGCTGGGCTTTTTCTTGGTATCGGAATACCCTGAGCTATTAAGCTCAACAACAGGCGAAAATGGCTGTGCCATAAGCTGGGAAGACAGCAATGTAGCAAGCAATAAACATTGTTTTTTCATATTTCACTGCACTCAAACAGATTTAGAGGGTGAGTATTACTCACCCTCCTTTCAAGCTTTTTATGGTTGGGACTGTTATTGAGCCTATTTAAGCTCTACACGACGATTTAATCGCCATGCTTCGTCGTCACTACCATAGGCTGCAGCTCGCTCTTCACCGAAGCTAATCACTTCAATTCTATCGCCTGCTACACCTTGTAATACTAAGAATTCTTTTACTGAAGTAGCACGACGCTCGCCAAGTGCCATATTATATTCACGCGTTCCACGCTCATCAGCATGGCCTTCTAGGCGAACTGAACGTGTGTTGCCGGCGAGTATAACTGCATTCTCAAGAAGATCTGCCCGTGATTCGGCAGTCAATAATGCCTTGTCAAAGTCGAAATAAAATACAGTAGCTGTATCGGGTACTACTGGTACAACTTCTATTTCAGCTGATTCAACTTCAGCAGTTTTAACGGCTGCATTGTCAATTTCAGTCGTTGTTGGCTCTGAGTCATATACGGGAGATGAACTACAGCCAACCAGAACTGTGAGGGCAAGTATAGATGCATATAAATGTATGCGGGTTTTCATGATTGTTAACTCCTTTGAGTAACGCTTTTAGTTTATAGAAAAGATTTTTAAATAGTTTAACGCAAGAAAGGTGACCATGCAGGCTCCCTAACATCACCAATTTTTGCTGGTAGATTGTATTTTACACCAGCATCAACCGAAACTGCAGCAAGAATCCCTCTATCATTATACTTGGTGGCATACATCAGCATAGCACCATTAGGCGCTATAGAGGGAGACTCATCCAATGTAGTTTCAGTTAATTCTATCAGCCGCTTTGTCTTGAGGTCCAATGCGGCAATATGGAAGACACTAGATGAGCGATGAACCATTGCCATAGTGCGACCATCTGGGGCTATACTGGCCCGAGCATTGTAGTTACCTTTAAAGGTGATACGTTGTACGGATTTATCGGCAAGCCTAAGTTTGTATATCTGCGGTGTTCCACCTCGATCGGAGGTGAATAATATATGTTTTCCATCAGGCATCCATGTTGGCTCGGTATCAATTGCAAAATGTCGCGTGAGACGGGTCAATTTATCTGTTTTTAGGTTGAGGCTATAAATTTCTGGATTGCCGTCTTTCGACAGCACTAAAGCTAGAGTTGAACCGTCAGGCGACCATGATGGTGCTCCATTAAGGCCTTTAAAATCAGTTAATTGCTGACGCACGGCTGTAGCTAAATTTTGTCTGAAAATCGCCGGTCTTCCGGTTTCAAAAGAGACATAAGCTAGCTCTTTCCCATCCGGTGACCAATTGGGTGACATAATTGGCTGTTTAGATTCAAGCATCAAACTTTCGCGGGCACCGTCCGCATCGGCCACTTTTAGTCTATAAGTGAAGTCATCCCCTTCTCGGATAACAGAAACATAGGCAAGCCGCGTGGAAAATGCTCCCCTAATACCGGTGATGGACTTATATATTTTATCGCTTACCGAGTGGGCGAGATCGCGAATCTTGGAAGATGATGTACGAACCTTATGAGTAAACTGTATTTTTTGAGAATTAATGCTCAGTAGACTAAATTCCAATTCATAACGCTTGTCGGGTAGAACTGACATGGAGCCTACCACCAAATATTCAGCCCCTAAAAGGCGCCAATCTCGATAGTAAACATCAGACGAATTTGAAGGGAAGGCTAACATGTCACTGCGAGGTATTAATTTAAACAAACCGCTTCGCAGTAGATCAGACTGGACAATATCAGTGATATCTTCATCAATTTTTAAGCCTTTTAGATCAAACGGGGACATCGCTATTATCGTGGGCTGGTCATTGCCCTCGGTCACTCTAATCACCAATTCACCATAGGCACTGTTTGCGATGAATAGCGCCACCAGTAAAATTGAAAACTGCCTAATATTAGTCACTCTCTTTGTCTCCATAAGGCTTTTTTAAAGCCTTAAGTCTTTGGGGTTAAATACTATTTTCACACTGCGAAAATACTGTTCAAAAATTCTGGGTTCCATTTTCTGCAACTCTGAAAAGGGTTCAGCTTTGTATGCCGCCTGTTCAACGGACCGGTCAAATGCCATATCACCACTGGACTCTAAAATCTTCACTCCTACTATTCGACCCGTAGGGACTAGTCTTAGTTCAATTAAAGTTTCCATTCCGCGTCTTGCGCTCTTTGGTCGATTCCATTGTTGGGATAACTGAGCCCGAATCAACTGTAAATAACTGTTTGCCGCTTGCTTATCTTCTTTAGCGACTATCAAAGTCTGTTGTTTTCGCTGTTGCTCAGCTTTCTCTGCTTGCAGTCTCGCTCTTTCCTGTTCTGCTTTGCGCTGCTTTTCCTCTCTAGCACGACGTAATTTCTCCGCTTCTTGCTGATTTTTTATACGTTGAGCTTTGCGCTGTGCCTCTAATTTCTGTTGAGCAATTTTCTTTTCTTTTGCTCTTCGCTTATCGGCTTCACGTTTCTTTGCAGCCTGATCAATTGAAGGTTTAGTGGTTGGCTTTTTAACCGCGGTCTTCTTTGGCGCAAGCTGAATTAATTCAGCCTGGATATATTGAGGTTGCACTATTGTTTTTTTACTCTCTGGCTCCCAATTGGCAAGTACCGCTAAAACAACCATGGCATGAATACCAATACTTAAAATTACTGCCACAAAGTAACTACTTTTTGTGCCCATCATTTGGATTTTTGAGGCTCGGTGACCAAACCAACTGAGGGCGCTCCTGCAAGCTGCAGCTGGCTCATCAAATCAACAACTGAACCGTAATCAACCTTAGCATCCCCCCAAACCAAAACGGGAGTATTAGGTTTTTGCCTTAAAACCTTGGCAACTCTATCTTTTATAAATGACAGACTATTGGCTATGTTGGTGCCATTCTCATCGATCCAATAGGTTCCATCTGATTTTATCGATACGATAAGGGGTTCTTGTTTTTGTTGATCCATTGGAGCGGAATTAGCCACTGGCAAATCAACCTTAACTCCCTGCATTAAAAGGGGTGCCGTAATCATAAACACTACAAGCAAAACCAACGTGACATCAATGTAGGGAACTACATTGATTTCAGCGACTAATTTGCGTTTGATTCGTTTATTTTTCACTCTAAGCTTTTCTCTCAACTCTTAGTTTGAATGCACCTGTCGGTGCAAAATACTAGAAAATTCTTCAGCAAAAGTTTCATAGCTGGCATTTATTGTTTCAACTTTTGCGGCATATCGGTTGTAAGCTATTACCGCTGGTATAGCAGCAAATAAACCCATCGCCGTGGCAATAAGTGCTTCTGATATGCCCGGAGCTACTGTGGCCAATGTAGCTTGCTGAACCATGGCAAGCCCACGAAATGAATTCATAATCCCCCATACGGTACCAAATAGGCCTATGTAGGGACTAACTGATGCAACACTGGCTAAAAAGGGTAGATTAGCACTTAGCTTTTCTTCTTCTCTTGAAAGTGCAACGCGCATAGCTCGATCCGTTCCTTCCATAACCGCATCTGGATCTGTGCCATCACCTTGAGTCAGGCGAGTAAATTCTCGAAAACCCGCACGAAAAACATTTTCAATACCCTGTCCACCGCCGTTTTCTTGCGCTTGCTGGGAAAGTTCTCTATAGAGATTATTAAGATCAACTCCTGACCAAAAGGTATCTTCGAAGTTTTTATAGTCGCTTTCAGCATTGCGTAAGTAAATGCCACGCTGAACAATCATAACCCATGAAATTACTGAGGCAATTAACAGTATAGCCATAACCAATTGCACCAAAAGGCTGGCATTAAGGATTAAAGACACGATTGATAGATTTTCTTCACTCACTATTTAGCTCCGGTTTAGCAAACATATTTTTTTAAAGTTTGATGAATTTCTGCTGGCATAGCCAGTGGCCGCCTAACATCATTACTTATACAGGCAATTTTGACCTTCGCTTCCACCAAAAGATCCCCATCTCTGAAAATATTTTGCTGCATTTCAAAACTTACCTTGGATAATTTAGTTAAATTGGCAGAAATGTCGAGAATATCATCCAAAACAGCAGGCTTTTGATAAAGCAGTTCGACACTGCGCACTACAAACTGCATGCCGTCAAATAATGCGGGCTTATGGTAACCGAGACTGCGTAAAAATTCGGTTCGTGCCCGCTCCATATATTTGAGATAGTTGGCATAAAACACAATGCCACCTGCATCCGTATCTTCAATATAGACTCTGGCTTGATGACTAAATACTTGGGTGTTTTTAGTCACCAAGACCATCCAGCTGTTCTTGAAGATGTTTTGGGCTAGCTAGACCAAAATGTTCATAGGCCATTCGAGTTGCTATGCGACCTCTTGAGGTACGCATTAAAAAACCCTGTTGAATAAGGTAAGGTTCCAGAACATCCTCGATGGTTCCACGCTCTTCACTTATAGCTGCGGCTAGGCTATCCACTCCGGCTGGACCACCATCAAATTTTTCCATTAGGGTCAAAAGAAGACGGCGATCTAAATGATCGAAACCATTTTTATCCACGTTGAGCATATTGAGTGCAGCATCGGCTATTTCAATGGTTACTTTGCCATCTGCCTTTACTTCGGCATAGTCTCTTACGCGCCTCAATAGCCGATTGGCAATTCGAGGCGTGCCTCTTGAACGACAAGCTATTTCTTTGGCGCCAGCTGCATCAATTGGCACATCTAATATAGCCCCTGCGCGAGCTACAATTTTTGCCAAATCATCAACAGAATAGAACTCTAGACGCTGGACAATACCAAACCTATCTCTTAGCGGCGAGGTTAATAGTCCGGCTCTGGTGGTTGCGCCAACCAGAGTGAAAGGCGGCAAATCTAGTTTGATTGATCTTGCTGCAGGACCCTCACCTATCACAATATCTAGCTGGTAATCTTCAAGAGCCGGATAAAGTATTTCTTCTACCACTGCGCTTAACCGATGAATTTCATCAATAAACAATACATCGCCTTCTTCTAGATTGGTCAGCAATGCGGCAAGATCACCAGCTTTTTCAAGCACTGGCCCTGAGGTAGTTTTAAGATCTACCTCCATCTCGTTGGCAATAATGTGCGCAAGAGTTGTTTTACCAAGGCCTGGCGGGCCAAAAACCAAACAGTGATCGAGAGGTTCATTGCGCTTGCGTGCAGCTTCAATGAAAATTTGTAATTGCTCTTTAACTACAGGTTGACCCACATAGTCGACTAGCGTGACGGGCCTTAGGGCGCGGTCAAAACGCTCCTCTGTGGGAGATCCTGCAGCTGAAATTAGTCGATCTGGTTCAATCATGGGTCACTGTCTCAAGTCTATGGTTAAGGATACATGCCTGAGGGTTAATTTACACTAGTGAAATGACTGTAGATCAGGCTTTTTATACTATTTTTTATACCATGGACTTTAAAGCCGCTCGAATTAACTGTTCGGCATTAGTGATATGCTCTCCAGCAACCCGACTGACCATCTTTGCTGCATCCTGCGGTTTATAGCCTAGGGCAGTCAATGCGCTTTCTGCTTCTAGATTAATATCTTGGGTTACCTGCTCTACTATATCTTCTGAACTTTCACCGACAATTTTGGTGATTTTATCGCGCATTTCTATTAGTAATCTTTCAGCGGTTTTTTTACCTACACCCGGTATTTTCACAAGGGTTGTTACTTCATCTTTTTGAACACAGCGGGAAAACTCTTTTGCCGACATACCTGACAGGATTGCCAAGGCCATCTTTGGCCCTACACCGTTAACTTTAATTAGGTGCCTAAATAATAACCGCTCTTCCAACTGGCTAAAACCATAAAGCTGCTGGGCATCTTCACGAACCACAAAATGAGTATGAAGCGTTACTGTTTCGCCTATTTCAGGTATATCAAAAAATGTATTTAAAGGCACGAGTAATTCATAGCCCACCCCCTGAACATCCAATAATAAATCTGGCGCTTGCTTGCTGAGAACTTTACCCTGAAGTCTTCCAATCATAGTCGTCTAATTTTCACTCTATTTTAATTTATTTCATTCGCCCACGAGCAAAACCTTTTACTCCTGCTTGGGACATTATCTTTTGGCTTCGCATACTGTGTCCATGGCAGATTGCCACTGCTAGCCCGTCGGCCGCATCCTCAGAGGGCTCACCGGGAAGCTTGAGTAATGAGGTAACCATCATTTGAACCTGCTTTTTGTCTGCCGCGCCGGTTCCCACTACCGCCTGCTTCACGCTTCGAGGTGAGTATTCTGATACCGCTAACTTGGCATTGGTGCCGGCCAAAATAGCCGCTCCGCGAGCCTGACCTAATTTTAGCGCCGCCCTTGGGTCTCGAGCAAAAAATACATCTTCAATGCCCATGACCACAGGTTTATATTCTTCAATTAACTGGCTAAGGCCATCAAAGATTAATTGAAGTCGCTCTGGCAATGTTCCTTCTGGCAGGCGAATAATTCCACTAGTAACGTAGTTTATCGTAGCGCCAGACATATCGACAATACCGTAACCGGTGCGTCGCGACCCTGGATCTATTCCTATTATTCTAATCATCGGATGCCTTGATATTTAATTCATAAGTGTTGCAATCAAAGTGGATTGAGTCAACACAAAAAAAGCCCCCAGCATAACTGGAGGCTTTTTGATTCGTCAGAATGACTTAATCAACAAATCAATCTTCTTTAGGCTCTGCCTTAGCTTTGGCTTTGGGCTTTGCTTTTGCCTTGGGCTTTTCTGCTGGAGCCTCTTCTGCAGGTGCTTCTTCTGCAGGTGCTTCTTCAGCTGGAGCTTCTACTACTGGCGCTTCTTCTGCTGGCGCTTCTTCAGCTGGAGCCTCTTCTGCTGGAGCCTCTTCTGCTGGCACTTCTTCTGCTGGAGCTTCTGCTACTGGAGCTTCTTGTGCTGGCGCCTCTTCAACCTTTTTTGGCGCTGGAGCAGGAGCCACAGTCTTGATTAGCTTTTCTGCTAGTAAGATTTTTATCTTTTCGTCGGCATTTACCCAGCTTTTATTTGCATCTTTGATGGCATAACGACCTGAACTTTTTTGGTAAATCACATAGTCTTTGGTTTTTTTAATAACTTTCATCTTTTAACCCCTTTTTTGATTACTCGTTTAAGTTTTATGTTTTTTTATTGTATTGATAATTTGGCAACTAAGAAAGCTGGTCCATTATATCGTCGGATATATCTGCATTGGTATACACATTTTGTACATCATCTAAATCTTCTAGGCTATCAATCATACCTAGTAACTTTTCCGCAGAGTCCTTATCTAATGGGACAGTAATATCAGCAATCATTGTAACCTCGGCATGTGCCGGCTCAAATCCCGCTGCAACAAGCCCATCTTTTACCTGTAAAAAGTCTTCATAGATTGTTTCTACATCCAGTGAACCATCATCATGGCTCTTGATATCTTCTGCGCCAGACTCAAGTGCTGCATCCATTAAAGCGTCTTCATCTACATCGGGACCATAGCTTATTTGGCCTACGCGATTAAATAGGTAGGCCACAGAACCATCGGTTCCTAAATTTCCACCACGCTTATCAAATGCGTGCCTCACTTCACCTACAGTCCTATTACGGTTATCCGTCATGCACTCAACAAGCACTGCAATACCGCCTGAGGCATAGCCCTCATAGGTAATCTCGTCATAGTTTTCGCCTTCGCCAGCACCTGCTCCGCGCGCGATTGCTTTATCGATAGTATCGCGCTTCATATTAGAACCCAGCGCTTTATCAACCGCGGCTCTAAGTCGAGGATTGTCCTCGGGATTTGGTCCGCCCGCTTTGGCAGCTACCACTAATTCTCGAATTATTTTGGTAAATACTTTACCGCGCTTGGCATCCTGTGCTGCTTTTCGGTGTTTTATATTGGCCCATTTACTATGACCTGCCATATGCTATCTCCAAAAAATTCTAGCTTTCTTGCTTTTCTTTGTTGCGCAATTTGATATTTAAATCTCGAAGCTGTGCCGCTTCCACTTTACCCGGGGCATCAGTCATCAAACAGGCTGCCGATTGAGTTTTGGGGAAAGCAATTACATCGCGAATAGATTCCGCACCTACCATTAACATAATCAATCGATCTAAACCAAAGGCTAAACCACCATGAGGTGGAGCACCATGCTGAAGGGCATCAAGTAGGAAGCCAAATTTTTCCTGTTGCTCGGCTTCATCGATACCAAGCACATCAAACACTACTTCTTGCATCTTTTGATCATGGATACGAATAGATCCACCGCCAAGCTCTACGCCATTTAGCACCATATCATAGGCCTTAGATAAGGCTGCTGCAGGATTATCTTTAAGCGCTTGCGCATCACAAGAAGGCGCAGTAAATGGATGGTGAAGTGGTGTTAGTGCGCCACTATCAGTGGTTTCAAACATGGGAAAATCGACTACCCACATGGGCGCCCAGTCACAAGTGTAGAGATCTAAATCATTACCCACTTTACAGCGCAATGCACCTAGGGCTTCAGAAACTACAGAAGACTTATCGGCACCAAAGAACACAATATCACCGTTTTTGGCCTCCAGGCGCTGCATAATATTCATGGTGACTTCATCGCCTAGGAACTTAATAATTGGCGATTGTAGGCCTTCAATACCATTTTCAATGGCATTGACCTTTATCCAAGCCAACCCTTTGGCACCATAAATGCTCACAAATTTAGTGTAGTCATCAATTTTTTTGCGTGATATTTCTGAACCGCCGGGTACTTTGAGTGCTGTAACGCGACAAGTAGGATCATTGGCTGGACCAGCAAATACTTTAAATTCGATATCTTTAAGTAGGTCTTTAATTTCGACTAACTCAAGAGGAATTCTAAGATCAGGTTTATCGGAGCCGTAGCGATCCATGGCTTCGGCATAGGTCATGCGTGGAAATTGATCGAACTTCACACCTTTATGCTCAGCAAAAATATTACTGATCATAGTTTCTGTGATCGACATAATTTCTTCTTCATCAATAAATGATGCTTCGATATCAATCTGGGTGAATTCTGGCTGACGATCTGCGCGCAAGTCTTCATCACGGAAGCACTTAGCTATTTGATAATACCGATCAAACCCAGCCACCATTAACAATTGCTTAAATAGTTGTGGCGATTGGGGCATGGCAAAGAACTGCCCCGGATGGGTTCGCGATGGAATTAGATAATCTCGAGCGCCTTCTGGGGTGGCTCGGGTCATTATGGGTGTTTCTATATCTAAAAAACCATTCTCATCAAGATAGTTGCGAATTGAATTGGTAATCTTAGAGCGAAAGCGCAAGCTATTTTGCATTTCTGTGCGACGCAGATCCATATATCTGTGCTTGAGGCGAACGTCTTCTCCCACAGTAATGTGCTCATCCATTTGGAAAGGCGGGGTAACGGCACTATTTAAAATTTCTAGCTGTGTGCCATAGACTTCAATTTCGCCAGTGGCCATATTGGCATTTACTGTAGCCTCACTGCGCGCCCTTACCTTTCCAGTAACTTGCAATACATATTCAGATCTAACGCGGTCAGCTTGCTGAAAAAAATCACCGGCATCGGGATCAAATACCACTTGAACAATACCCTCTCGATCACGAAGATCGAGGAAAATTACACCACCATGATCACGACGGCGATCGACCCAGCCATAGAGGGTAATCTCCTGTTCGAGATGAGCTGTTGTCACTAGCCCGCAATAGGTTGTTCGTTGCATTTGTGTTTAATCCTTATTATCAATTTGGGTGCTTTGTTTAAGCCCGCCAGAGTTTAATTTTAATTGTGTACAATAAAAAAGCGTTGCATTATACACTAGCTACGCTATCTGGCGAGTATCTAGACTGGTAGTTTGTGCTGAAATAGTGGGTAACTATGCCAAAAATTATATTAGATGGTAGTTATAAAAAAATTCTTTTTTTATCTCAATCCACGGCCTTTTAGGCGCTGACGGAGATTTTCACAGCGCGCGCTGAGCATATCGGGATCATACTCATCAGCGGCAACCACTCCCCATATGGGTTTAGGCCAAGCCGGATCCGATTCATAACGAGCAATATGATGTATATGCAGCTGGGGCACCACATTACCTAGGGCAGCAATATTGAGCTTATCCGGCGCAAATAACTCGTTCATGGCTTCAGATAACACACATGATTCATGCAGTAGTTGTTGTCTATCAGCATCGTTTAATTGATAGATTTCTGTTATATCCTCGCGCTTTGGCACCAAAATCAACCAGGGATAGTTTGCGTCGCGACTAATTAACAACAAACAAAGCTCAAACTGCCCTACTAATAGGCAATCTTTATCTAACCTTTCATGTAATTTAAACATTTTAAACCCAATGCCCCCTTATTATGTCTTAGGTCTGTACCACAACAGCTCAGCATCGTAGAATAACCTACTTGAAGTTTTAATCTACTAAAGTGTAAAAGAACTATGCGCGCTAGCCAATATTTGATTGCCACACAAAAAGAATCGCCTGCAGATGCAGAGATTATAAGCCATCAGCTAATGTTGCGAGCGGGAATGGTCCGCAAGGTCGCCTCTGGACTTTATTCATGGTTACCTCTGGGTTTGCGTGTTTTTCGTAAAGTTGAAAATATTGTTCGCCAAGAAATGGATAAAGCAGGCGCTATGGAGTTGTTAATGCCTGTGGTTCAGCCGGCCGATCTTTGGCAAGAGTCTGGTCGCTGGGGACAATTTGGCCCTGAACTGCTTAGAATCCACGATAGACATGATCGTGAATTCTGCTTGGGACCCACTCATGAGGAAGTGATTACCCATTTAGTGCGCAATGAAATTAGCAGTTACAAACAGCTTCCTGCTAACTTCTACCAAATACAAACTAAATTTCGCGATGAGCGCCGTCCTCGGTTTGGTGTGATGCGTACTCGTGAATTCTGTATGAAAGATGCCTATTCCTTTCATAGCAGTAGTGAATGCCTGCAACAAACCTATGATCTGATGTACCAAACCTACAGCGCTATCTTTGAGCGCACTGGTTTGGTATTTCGCGCTGTATTAGCCGACACGGGAAGCATAGGTGGCAGTCATTCCCATGAGTTTCATGTTTTAGCTGATTCTGGTGAAGACGCTATCGTTTTTTCTACTAAGAGCGATTTTGCCGCCAATATTGAAAAAGCTGAAGCAATAATGCCTGACAAAACAGGTAGCAAGGCCAGCAAACAAAAGCAGGAAGTTGCAACACCCCATGCACATAGCATTGATGAGGTATGCAAATTCTTGTCTATTGAGCCAACACAAACGGTAAAAACACTGATCATTAGTATCGAAGACGATGAGGGCAATCAAACATTGCAGGGTTTGGTTGTTCGCGGTGACCATGACCTTAATGAGATCAAGGCACAAAATGCCTTGGGTTTAGACACCGAGCTATGCTTTGCCACTGAGCAACAAATTTTAGATCAACTGAAGTGCCCAGTGGGCTCTTTGGGACCGGTCGATCTTAATATTCCGCTGATTGTGGATCATAGCGCAGCCGCTCTTACTGACTTTGTCTGTGGTGCCAATCGCGATGGTTACCACTTCACTGGTGTCAACTGGGGAACTGATTGCACCATTGAAACACAGGCTGATATTCGCAATGTAGTGGCTGGCGACCCCAGCCCAGATGGTAAAGGCGTTTTGGAAATCAAACGTGGAATTGAAGTGGGCCATATATTCCAGTTGGGCACTAAATACAGTGAAGCTATGAACGCCACTATTCTTAATGAACAGGGCAAACAGCAGGCTATGACTATGGGCTGTTATGGTATTGGTGTCAGTCGCATTGTCGCTGCTGCTATTGAACAAAATCACGATGAAAATGGCATTATTTGGCCAGCGGCCATTGCGCCTTTTCAGATTGCTTTAGTGCCAATTAATATGCACAAATCAGATGCCGTTAAGCAGGCCTGTGAGGATCTGTATTCAGAATTAACTTCAGCCGGCTATGATGTGTTATTTATGGATGAGAAAAAGGCTCGCCTGGGCTCTATGCTTGCGGATATTGAACTCATAGGTATTCCCCATCGTTTGGTTGTCGGTGATCGCGGCCTAGAGGACGGTAAAATTGAATACCGAGACCGCACTCAAAGCGAGAACCAACCTATTGAAGCTGACCAACTGATGGCGTTTATTAACGAGAAGTTAGGGGTATAACAATAAAAGCGGGTGTGATTTGTAATGGACCTATTACTGAATTGTGATTTAGGCGAAGTACCCAATAGTGATAACCTGACTATTGAATCACAGGTCATGCCCCATATAGATTTGGCTAATATTGCCTGTGGCTTTCATGCTGGCGATCTTAGCTTGATGAATAAAACCTTGCTACTCGCCAAAAAGTCTATGGTCGCAGTTGGTGCCCACCCTAGCTACCCTGATAAATTTAATTTTGGTCGACAATCTATGACAATGTCGGCAACGGATTTAATGGCCTGTCTAAAGTATCAAATAGGGTCGCTAGAAAAAGTGGCGAGCAACAATGATGTCTGTATCAGCTATGTAAAACCTCATGGGGCACTGTATAACGACATGATGATGAATGGTCATCTTCGCAGTGCAGTTATGGCAGCTATTGCCGATTCTAAAGCTTGCTCTACCCTCATGCTACAAGCTACTGCAGATGCTGATATCCATCAACAAGAAGCCAATGCTTTTGGACTTAGCCTCTACTTAGAGGTATTTGCTGACCGCGCCTATCAAGATAATGGCACGCTTGTTCCTCGTCATCAGTCAGGTGCTATGCTTAACAGTAAGGGTATGCTCGCTCAGGTGGAACAGCTAAAACAGGATGGCTCTGTAACAACTATTAATGGCAATCGACTATCACTTAATGCAAACACCCTTTGCGTCCATGGCGATAACCCTGAGGCCGTTGCACAAATATGCCAAATTAAAGCTATTTTGACACCATGAATAAGGGCTTTCCCAGAGTAAATTTAGCCAGTGAGAATAGCGTTATTGTGTATTTTTCAGAGCGACCCTGCGCTAAAACATCACGTCTTATTGCGAACACATCAGAACAGCTGAAAAATAAACTATCTCATAAATTAATTGATTTAGTCCCCTCATATCATTCACTTTTAGTGGTTTACAACCCTTTAGAAATAAATTATCTAACCATTAAGAATGAAATTTATAGCATAGCCGCTGAAATACCCAACAAAGCCTTAAGCGTTGGCAAAAGTATTGAACTACCGGTTTATTACAGTCAAGAATCAGGTCCAGATTTACAGCGACTGGCAGATCATGCCAATCTAACCATCGATCAAGTCATTGCGCTTCATCAGCAGACTGAATATACCGTTTATGCTATTGGCTTTGCTCCTGGATTTGCCTATCTTGGAGAAATCGATTCGCGAATTGCCATGCCAAGATTAAGCACTCCCAGAACCAATGTACCTAAAGGTGCTGTGGCCATTGCCGATCGTCAAACCGCGGTCTATCCATCTCAATCCCCCGGTGGTTGGAACTTAATTGGACGTTGCCCGAGCCCAATGTTTGACCCTAGTCAGCACCCTAGCACTCTATTTAATGTGGGTGATAAAGTCAGTTTCAAAGGAATTGACCGAAACGAATTTTTACAACGTGGTGGATTAGTCGAATCAATATCGAGCATTGAACAATGAGCGGCCTCAAGGTGATTAATCCGGGCATGCTAAGCCTAATTCAAGATGCTGGCAGATATGGCTTTCACAGGGCTGGAATTACAACCGGCGGTGCATTTGATAAATATTCTTTTAATTGGGCTAATAAACTCTGTGAAAATATAGATACCGCAGCTTGCTTAGAAATATTAGTTGGCGGGCTAGTATTGGAGTCAAATATCACTACTCAAGTGGCTATTACCGGCGCCAATGTGCCGATAAAAATCAATGAGACTACAGTGGATGGGTGGCGCACACATAATCTAGTGCCGGGGGACCGAATAAATATCGGCTATGCCACTGGGGGTTGTCGTGCCTATTTGGCTGTAGCTGGAGGCATTCAATGCCCTTTAATTTTTGGCAGTGCGTCTACAGTGGTTAGAGAGGGGCTTGGAGGGTTAGATAAAAAAGGTCAACCACTTAAAGCTGAAGATATTCTTCCCTGCGAACCCACAGCGTCGATTGCGATTCATAGAGTGCCTGAGCAGTACAAACCAACTTTTGATAATGAGGTAACAGAGATTCGAATGTTACTAGGCTATCAACAGCATGAATTTCAAACAGCACAGCTAGATCAGTTTTTTAATGCTGAATATACTATTTCCCAACTGAGTGATCGCATGGGATATAGACTTGAGGGGCCTACTATTACTTGTTCAAATAAGCCGATGCTTTCAGAGGGTATATGCCTTGGCGCTATTCAGATTCCAGCGGATGGACAACCAATAATCCTTTTATGTGATCGTCAAACCATAGGTGGGTACCCAAAAATAGGGTCGGTTTTTTCGCCGGATATCGTTAAACTAGCCCAGCTTATGCCGGGAAGAAAAATACGCTTTAAGGCCATGGGCATAGAACAGGCACAAAATCTGTTGCTACAGTCGAAGCAATAATTAATTTACTTTGCGTATAGACTGTCTCACTGATAACATTTTCAGATATATAGAAAGAGAAGCTTAATGAATATTGCATTCCTCAATGGTCAGTATCTGCCAATTGAACAGGCTAAAATTTCACCGCTTGATAGAGGTTTTTTATTTGGCGATGGGGTCTATGAGGTAGTGCCCTCCTATGGCGGAAAATTAGTCGGTTTTTTACCTCATTTAAAACGTATGAATCAGGGGCTTGAGGATATTGGAATTGCCACTGGCTGGTCGGAAAAGCAATGGCTAGAGCTATGCTTAAAACTGATTCAAGAAAATGGCGCTGGAAACTTAGGTATTTACCTTCAAATTAGCCGTGGCGCCTATGAAACAAGAGCTCATCGTTTTCCCGATAAGATAACTCCAACTATTTTTGCCTTTTGTTTTGAAATTCCCCCTGCCCCTGTAGCGGATAAGTCCCTTGCAAAGACATACACTGTGTCTACTGCTCGGGATATACGCTGGGATCGACGAGATATTAAATCGACTTCTCTATTGGGCAATGTATTGCACTATCAACAGGGTGTTGAACAGGGTAATCAGGAAACACTGCTTTATAATGACAAAAATGAGCTTACTGAAGCGAGCTCATGTAATGCTTTTATTGTTAAAAATGGCGTAGTTATAACCCCGCCTTTGGACCATCAAAAATTACCGGGGATTACTCGTCAAATTCTAATCGATATTTTACGCAATGACGGCAAGATTGCCATTGAGGAGCGTGTGGTTAGCATGCAAGAAGTGGCCGATGCAGACGAAGTATGGATCACAAGCTCATCGAGAGAAATTGCGCCGGTCATTGCCGTTGACTCTGTGCCAGTGGGTGATGGCCAAGTGGGTGATATATGGCTAGCGGCGCAATCGCTTTTTAGCGCTAATCGATTTAATTACTAATGGCTTATAACCATGACTAGACCCACTGTAGCGATTATTGATACTTCGGCATTGCGAGCCAATTTCGCCTTGGCCCAACGGTTAGCTCCCAAGGCTAAAAGTATGCCCATGGTTAAAGCTAATGCCTATGGGCATGGCATGGTTAATGTCGCCCAAACATTGGCTGATATGGCACCGGCATTTGGAGTTGCCTGTATTGAAGAAGCTCTTGAGTTGCGTCAAGCAAATATCAAACAACCTATACTCCTACTTGAAGGACCCCATAGTGCAGATGAAGTTGTAATAGCAGAGCAGCATGGATTTTGGCTAATGCTTGAAAATTATAATCAGCTTCAAGCAGTATTAAGTGCTCAATTAACTACAGCGATCACCATCTGGCTTAAACTAGATACTGGAATGCACCGCCTTGGTTTTCAACCTGAAGATTTAAAATCTATTTATAAGCAAGTTTCTGACAGCTCAAATGTGGCAGATGATATTGTTCTAGCCACCCATTTTGCCTGTGCCGATAATCTCGACAGTAATTTTACGAATCAGCAATTGCAACGTTTTGAATCTGCAATTGATAGCCTTGATACTAAGCCTAATCTAATTAGCCTGACAAATTCAGCCGCTATACTTGGCTGGCCCTCTATCCAAGATAATTGGCAGCGTCCCGGTTATATGCTTTACGGTGCCTCGCCGTTCGCTAAGCCGCAAGAAAATGCTGATCAGTTGAAACCGGTAATGCACTTTCAGTCTGCTGTCATATCAATTCGCTCAATTGCCTGTGGTGAATCTGTAGGCTATACCGCTAATTGGACGGCTGAACGTCCATCGGTAATAGCCACTATTGCTGTGGGCTATGGTGACGGCTATCCTCGGCATGCGCCAAACGGTACACCTGTGCTTATTGGCGGGATTAAATGTCCTTTGGTGGGAAATGTATCCATGGATATGATTAGCGTCGATATTACCGATCTTCCACGGCCTATCGATATTGGTGAAAAAGTTACGTTATGGGGTCCAGATCTAGGGGTCAACGAAGTTGCTAAGTACTGCGGCACTATTGGCTATGAACTGCTAACTCGAATGCCATCAAGGGTACCTAGAGTTTATCAAGACTAAAATAAAGTCTAATCAAAAATCCACTGATTGCGCTCAGCAAACCGCCCTGAATTATCCGTCAATTTTATCAATGAAGGGACAAAACTAAACTTACCACTGCGCTCAAAAGCAGATGCAATTTTTTGCTGTTGCTCAGTGGCTGGGTTATTGATCATTTCGGCAACTTCAGGAAATCGCGCAAAGTAAATTGATTGCCAGTTGTGGGTTTGACTCTGGTCAATCTCACTAATTACACCTTGCATTTGCAGCCCTTTAATGGCTTGCCAATCTCCCTTATAGCTGGCATACACAGAAGCCGCCGCGACGCCATTAGCAGGTAAATTTTTAATATGCCGGCTACTGTGGGACGATAAAAAATACAACACTGGTTTTTCTTCAATATGACAGCTGGCATAGAGCACTGGTGCTGACCAGCTACCAATGGTATCAGCCGTTGCGAGCGTTAAAACAGACTCTGACTGAAGCAGTTGCCAGAATGGCAGGTCACTAGACATTGCCTGCCCAGCGTTCAGTATCAGCATCTTCCAGATCAAATAGATCTAAAATTCTTGCTACAGAATGATCAATAATATCGTCGACTGTTTTAGGCTGGGTATAAAATGCGGGTGCCGGCGGACAAAGAATAGCACCCATCTGACTTACTTTTAGCATTAGTTCACAATGGCCGATATGTAGCGGCGTTTCTCGGGGGACTATTACTAGCCGGCGACGCTCTTTAAGCACCACATCAGCTGCCCGCACAATAAGATTATCAGCATAGGAATTTGCGATTGCAGAAAGTGTTTTCATAGAGCATGGCACTACTACCATACCCGCGGTTTTAAAAGAACCACTGGCAATACTGGCGCCAATATTTTTGCTGTTATGTACCACATCAGCCAAGGCCTCGACTTGCTCTGCAGTGTATTCAGTTTCTATGCCTATGGTCATTTTAGCCGCCTGACTAATCACCAAGTGCACTTCGACATCCTCACGTTTGGAGAGTCTTTCTAGTAGCCTTATGCCATAGATTACTGCACTTGAGCCTGATATACCGACAATAAGTCGCTTCACAACTATTTACCTCTAAACAGCTTTATTAATTTTAATTGAGATTTTTAGGGTAACAGGTTGAGAGACATTTCAAAAGATTAACTAATTTCCTCAGCCCTTAAATCTTTTCGCAATACCTTACCTACGTTAGACATGGGTAACTGGTCTCTAAACTCAATATATTTTGGTACTTTATAGCCAGCCATTGTCTGCTTGCAAAACTCTATTACCTGAGCTTCTGTCAGTTTTGGATTGGCGCTCACCACAAACATCTTTACTACCTCGCCTGCCTTGGGATCTGGTACACCAATAGCAGCACACTGAGAAATATCTGGATGAACAGTTAAGGCTTGTTCTAATTCGTTGGGATAGACATTAAAACCAGAAACAATAATCATGTCTTTTAGTCGATCCACAACCTTAATAAACCCCTGCTCATCAAGTTTGACTATATCGCCAGTATGCAACCATCCATCGACAATAGTTTCAGCTGTTTTTTCCGAGCAGTTCCAGTAGCCTTCCATAACTTGATCGCCACGCACACAGAGCTCGCCTTCACCACCAACTTCTTGCTCTTCGCCCTGTTCATTGACAATTTTAATCTCAGTACCTGGAATAGGTATGCCAGCACTACCAATCTTTTGATACCCTAAAGGGTTCATAGACACCACTGGTGATGCCTCAGTCATTCCATAGCCTTCACTAACAACACAGCCCGTTACTTTTTGCCAATTCTCCGCCACCGATTCCATCAATGCCATACCGCCAGAAAGGGTTATGCGCAATTTAGAAAAATCTATACGGCTAAATTTGGGGTGCTCTATTAATGCGACAAACAGTGAATTTAGACCAGTAAAAATTTCAAATTTATATTTATTTATTGTACTAATAAAAGCTGAAATATTCCGTGGATCTGGAATCAAAACACTATGGCCTCTTATAGCCGGAATAATTCCTAAACAAAGCGCATAAGAATAGATGTGATACATGGGTAGTGGTGCAATAGTACAGGCACCTTCAAGGGATTTTTCACGGCTAGATAACACCGAAAGGCACTGGGAAATATTTGACAACACCGATTTATTAGTCAGCATTACACCCTTAGATGCACCCGTGGTACCGCCTGTATATTGAAGCGTGCAGATATCGTTTAATTTGGCTGAGTAGGCTTGAAAGGTACAGCCAAAATTTAGCAAATCAGAAAATGCAATCCAATCGCCTGATTTTACTTTAGTCCAGCGACCGGTCAGCCTCATTAATAGACCACCTAGCATTCTTTTGGGGGCAGGAAGCAAATCGAGAGCTCTGACTAGGATTACATGCTCAATTGGGGTATTGGGAAGTGCCTCAAGAACGGTGCTATAAAATTTATCCAATACAAAAACTGCTTTGACGCCGGCATCATTAAACTGGTGAATTAACTCTCTGGATGAATACATGGGATTCGTATTCACCACCACCAAGCCAACATGCCAAGCTGCCAATGCAATCGCGGGATATTGAATTAGGTTTGGCAGCTGAATAGCGATTCTGTCGCCCGCTTTTAAGCCCAATTCTTTTTGCAGGTAACTGGCGATTCTTCTGGATATTTGGTCTACCTCGCCATAGCTAAGAGTTTGACCTAAGCAACTAAAAGCTGGTTTATCCGGGCATTCCAATACAGTATTAGACCAAAATCTAATTAAAGATTCTGCTAGAAGTTTAGGCTGATCGCTGGTTAACCCAACTCGCTCGCGCCCTTCTTTTACAGCTTTCTCTAGTAACATCAAAGACCCAATACTTTTTTATATTATTATTTTAGTACAACTTTCTTTCGTTTTTCTTTAAAACATTTTAAATGATTTATAAATCATTTACCCCAAAAATTACTTATGTCTGTTTAGCTAGACAGGGATTTTTTTCGACGCCCTAAAATGGGTGATATTAAACTGTAAAAAATGATCGAAATAAAGCTCACTGCCAGAATCGGGGCTAGTCCACGCTGAAAACCCATATCTTTATGGCTTAACAAAATACCTTCATAGAGACTGACAAAAAAAGCGGGTGCCAAATAAGGATTATCTGGATAGGCAGTGACAGGTGTAAAGAAAGTGACTAGAAAGAGAATAAGCAACATGTGCCTTATCCAGCGCGATGAAATTTTTCTAATTAATAACCAAAAAATACCTAGCAGGCATATTACCCCTGCTGAGTAAGCAATCCAGCCCCAAATATAACTCTCTGTACTGTACATAATTAATCAACCCATTGGATAATATGCTGTTCAAGATCATGCTCTTTGACACCTACTTCAGAAGTTGCAAAGTGTCTAACCGAACCCAGCACTTGATGCACTGCATCACGGTTACCTGTTCTCAAATGATGCCAATCCGGAAGAGGTTTGCCCTGTTCTATCAATTTATAAGAGCATGTGTCTGGAAGCCATTGTATGGACTCTAAATTTTTTGGATCAAGCTTAACGCAATCATCAACCTGTTTTTGTCGATTTTTGTAATCTGAGCAACGACAGGCATTTATATTTAATAACTTGCAGGCAAGATCGGTGTGGTATATTTCAGCAGTATCAAAATCTTCTAGTTTTACTAGGCAACATTTCCCACATCCATCACACAATGATTCCCATTCTGCCGATGTCATTTGATGCAATTTTTTGGTTTGCCAAAATTCACTCATATCTCAATTATTATTATTCCTTGCTTTGACTTTTAGCATCTTGCCATGTGGACGGCGGCACTTGCAGGTAAAATCCGTTTTGTTGAATATCCTCAAGTACTTTTACCACGTCCACTCTGGCTAATTTTCTTGTCTTGGTTAACTTCAGCTTCATTACTAATTCTAATAGGCCAAAGCTCTCCAGTAATGCCTCAGGCACATCTTTTATGCCTTTATCCGATGGTACATAAAGGTACATTTCTGATTTTTTATCACCTTTGTAAATATCACACAGTATCATAATAGCTCAAAAATTTAGTTTAATTTACTAATCTCAGATTCAATTGCCGATTGAACCCACTGCTGTCGCCATCCCTGCTTAATTCGATCAGGTAGTTGATAGTTACCCTGCTCAACACTTCGCAATATATCTTCTAATTCTCGCTTATTAGTAAGGAATTCTTGAGGAATTTTTTGCTCTTCGGCAATTTTTACCAATGATTTTCTAATTTTTTTAAACGTATCATTCAAACTACTTGATATCGGCCGCGGAACCCAAGCATCCTGAGTCTGGTTTTGAGACAACATTATCTGTTTTAAAATAATCTCACCATAGCGCCTTATACTGACTGGGTGCCAATCTCTAATCGAGTGTAGTTGATGCCTATTCTGTGGCATCTGCTCTGCAATTTCTAACAAAACATTGTCTTTGGCAATTCGTGATTTAGGAATATCTTTGTCACGCGCATGACTATCTCTCCATTGGCAAAGATGTCGAAGTGCCGTCAAAGACTGTGCGTCAAGACGCCAAGCTCCCTTAATTCGAGTATAGTAATTTTGGTTATTCTTGCGCTGATCGACGACCTTGAAAAGCCCTTTTGTCTCTTCATTGAACCATTGAACGCGATTCTGCTTATCAAGCATTTTTACTAACAGGCTATGTAATTTATGCAGGTGAAGCACATCGACCTCTGCATAGTCTATCTGCCTTTGTGTAAGCGGACGAGCTAACCAATTTGATCGTGTTTCCTGCTTATCAAGTTGAATATCTAATAGGCTATCTACTAATCTAGCATAACCCATAGAATAGCCAATGTTGACAATACCTGCGGCTATTTGAGTATCAAAGATATGTGTTGGCTGTATATTGATGCTGTAATCTAAGACTTCGAGATCTTCAGCACAGGCATGAAAGATAAGAGTGGTATCTGGTGATTCCAGCAAATTTTTAAGGGGTAAAAAATCATCAATAGCTAAAACGTCGATCAGCCAAATACTCTCTCCATCGGAGAGCTGAATTAAGGCAATTTTGGGATAAAAAGTATCGGTGCGAATAAATTCTGTATCCAGCGCAATAAGCTCACAATCCGATAGCTGATTACAAAGACTTGAAAGTTGATTATTGTTATTAATCCATAGACTCATTTAGATTATCTTTCTGCTTTGGAGCGCCATATTAAGGGTGCCACCATCGACATATTCCAACTCACCCCCCATGGGGACACCGTAGGCAATACGACTTACTTGGACACCAAAAGATTTAGCTTTTTCGGCAATAAAATGGGCTGTAGCCTCACCCTCTACTGTGAGGTTAGTCGCTAGAATTAACTCATTGACCAACTTGGATTGAAGTCTCTCTATTAGCTTATCAATGCCCAACTGTTCTGGGCCTATACCGTCTATAGGCGAAAGATGGCCATGAAGCACGAAGTATTTTCCACGGTAGCCACCGGCATTCTCAATGGCGAATAAATCAGCGGGGCTTTCTACCACACACAACTGAGCATCCGACCGACTAGGATTGCTACAAATATCACAAAGATCATGCTCGGTTAGTGTTCTGCACTGGGCACAATTGCCAACTTTTGTCGCAGCCTCTTGAATAGCGTCAGAAAGCTTGATGGCCGATGCTCTATCTTTTTCTAAAAGCTGGAGCGCCATACGCTGTGCTGATTTAACACCAACACCCGGTAAGACGCGCAATGCATCAATTAATTGATCTATTGTTTTTCCGTACAAGGAAATACCTCAAAAAACTACATTAAAATGGAAGCTTGAATCCTGGAGGTAGGTTAATGCCTCCTGCTAATGAACCCATTGCATCCTTATTTTTAGCCTCTACTTTGCGTACGGCATCATTAACTGCCGCCGCTAATAGATCTTCTAAGAATTCTTTACTCTCATCCAATAAAGATGGATCTATAGTAACACTTCGAACATCATGCCGACCGGTCATCACTACCTTGACTAAGCCTGCACCGGCCTCACCGGTAACCTCTGCATTAGCCGCTTCGTCCTGCATGGATTGCATTTTTTCCTGCATTTTTGAGGCTTGTTTCATTAATTTATCAATATCCATGAACTATCTACTTTATTATTGGTCAATTGGACGAACAGTTTTTGTATCTAGATTTGCACCAAACTTCTGCTTAAATTCTTGTAAATCAGGGTCGTGATTTAATACCTCAATGGCCGCGGCTAATCGCTCTTCTTTAGCCCTTATATTGGCTGCTCGCGGTGTTTCTTTTTCCGTCTTCCCAAAAGAGATTTCTACGCTTAACTGAACGCCAAAATAATCACTCAGGGCCTCTGCCAAACTCTGCTGATGGGCAGAATCATACAAACTAGTTTGCTCTTGATCTATGATAAAGAAAAGCTGCTTTTCATTCATTTTATCAAAGAGGCAATGACTTACAATTTCACCCAATGATGCACCGAGGTTTAACTGGCTATGAACCTCTACCCAGTTATTTTGTGTTAAGCGTTTAAGATCAATCTTAGTATGGGTCTCTTTTGGTGCAAGGGCTTTATCTTCAGCTACCGACTTCTCTTTAATTGAACTAACCTCGGGCTTTGACTGTTCAGTTAAAGCGGGCTTATGATCCTCAGCTAATTTGACTTTTGGGATGACTTTTTGCTGTGCCTGTGGCACAGAATTCACTTCAGCTTGAGGCTTTTTTAGGCTACTTTCCGCCCCCGTTTCCGATTTAGTTTCCGCTGATTTTTTAGCGCCGGGAGCACGTCCGGGACGAAAGGCTAATGCTCTGAGTAATACCATTTCAAAACCAGATTTCAAATCTGGCGCTAGGTCCAAATCTTTTCTGCCAAGCAGGCAAATCTGGTAATAAAGCTGAACATCTTCTCGAGAGACTGTGTTGGCAATTTCACAAATTTCAGCATAGTGAGACAGTGTTTTATCAATAGATTCTGGCACTGTTTGCATTATTGCAACCTGATGCCAAATAGATAATAGATCCGCCAAAACCATTTCATAATCCGGACTGAGTTCGGCTATTTTAGCGACTTCTGCTAACAGTTGAGTTCCCTCACCTGCTATTAAGGCATTACAGATACCGATAGCAAAACTACGGTCAATAGTCCCCAGCATTGCGTTGACATCAGACTCAGTGATTTTGCCACCACCGTGGCCAATCGCCTGATCTGTAAGACTAAGTGCGTCACGCATGCTACCATCTGCAGCTCGCGCCAATGCCAATGTACCCAACGCCTCTGACGGTAATTTTTCTTCATTTAGAACATAATTGAGATGCTGAGAAATTTTATCTGTACTGAGGTTTTTAAGATTAAACTGCAAGCATCTAGACAGTACTGTGATTGGTAGTTTTTGCGGATCAGTAGTAGCAAATAGGAATTTTACATGCTCAGGTGGCTCTTCTAGGGTTTTAAGCAAAGCGGCAAAACTTTGCTTAGACAGCATATGCACCTCATCGATCAGATAGACCTTGTAGCGACCTCGAGCGGGCGCATACTGCACATTATCAAGAAGGTCTCGCATATCATCCACACCGGTGCGGGATGCAGCATCAACTTCCATTAAATCGATAAAGCGACCTGATGCAATTTCTTTACAGCTACTGCAAACACCGCAGGGTTTTGAACTAACGCCTTCTTCACAGTTCAAGCACTTTGCCAAAATTCGCGCAATAGTGGTTTTACCTACACCACGAGTACCCGTAAACAAATAGGCGTGATGCAAGCGATCATTGTCGAGGGCATTAATTAATGCCTGCAACACATGCTCTTGCCCAACCATTTCAGAAAAGTTGTTGGGGCGCCATTTTCGGGCAAGAACCTGATAGCTCATAGGGGTTACTCAGTGATAATCAAAACACCATTATAGGTATATATTCGACGACCGCAAAGGAAGAATGGCGATGACCCCCAATAGCCACACCTCGGCACACAGAATAACTACTACCGTTGCTCCC
>JAQWIR010000016.1 GCA_029248755.1 Porticoccaceae bacterium | reverse complement strand
CAAGGTAATCCCTGCGCGACTGTTTGGTAAAAAAGAAACCGGTGGCAATGTTGAGTTATTAATCGAGCGTATTACCGGCAACCAAACTGCGCTAGCGCATATTCGTGCTAGCAAGTCGCCAAAAGCGGGGGCAACCTTATTCTTTGATGATGGTTTTTCGGCGAATATGCTAGGGCGAGTTGATGATTTATTTGAGCTTAAATTTAATGCACCCATTCTCTCAATGCTTGATGATATTGGTCATATGCCGCTTCCCCCTTATATTGATCGTGAAGATACTCAAGAGGATAAAGCCCGCTACCAAACAGTCTATGCCGATCAACCAGGCGCTGTGGCGGCGCCTACTGCCGGTCTGCACTTTGACGACCAATTATTAGCCGACATTAAAGCCAAAGGCGCTGAATTGGCCTTTGTAACCTTACATGTGGGTGCAGGGACTTTTCAGCCTGTTCGGGTTGAAAATGTAGCGGATCATAAGATGCATTCAGAATGGCTTGAGGTCAGCGAATTAGTTTGTCAGCAAGTAAAAGCCACTAAAGTGCGGGGTGGTAAGGTCTTCGCTGTTGGAACTACCAGTGTAAGATGCTTGGAGACCGCTGCTAGCGCTGGAGAAATTGTTCCTTTTCAGGGTGATACAGATATCTTTATCTACCCGGGCTACGAATTTAAGGTAGTTGATCGATTGCTAACCAACTTCCATTTATCTGAGTCTACATTATTAATGTTAGTTTCTGCTTTTGCCGGCTACAGTCCTATAATAAAGGCATATCAGCAGGCAGTAGCTGAGCGTTACCGTTTTTTTAGTTATGGCGATGCTATGTTGCTAACCCATAACCCTGAAGCAACCAAGGATGTTCCCAATGACTGAGACAGATTCAAGAACCTGCGACATGCAATTCAAGGTATCTACTACCTCGGGTAAGGCGCGTCGCGGTGAGTTGAATTTTCCGCGCGGCAAGGTGCAAACGCCGGCCTTTATGCCTGTGGGGACTTATGGAACTGTGAAGGGCATGTTGCCTCGAGATATTGAGGGAATTGGTGCTGAGATTATCTTGGGTAATACGTTTCACTTAATGTTGCGACCAGGCACAGATGTGGTCAAAAAATATGGTGGTCTGCATGATTTTATCCAGTGGCAGCGTCCAATACTCACCGATTCTGGTGGTTTTCAGGTATTTAGTTTGGGTGATATGCGCAAGATCACCGAAAAGGGGGTTGAGTTTAAGTCGCCTATTGATGGCAGTCCCGTTTTTATTGATCCCGAAAAATCGATGCAGGTACAGCGTGACCTAGGCAGTGACGTGGTGATGATTTTTGACGAATGCACGCCATACCCGGCAACGGAAAAGCAGGCTAATGACTCCATGCAACTTTCGTTGCGTTGGGCAGAGCGAAGTAAAAAGGCTCATGGGGATAATCCTTCAGCTTTATTCGGTATTGTGCAGGGTGGAATGTATGAATCATTGCGCGATGAATCTATGGCGGGTCTTGAAGAAATAGGTTTTGATGACTATGCCATTGGCGGTCTTTCAGTTGGCGAGCCCAAAGAGGATATGATTCGCATATTAGAGCACCTTGGCGATAATATGCCAGCCGATAAGCCGCGCTATCTTATGGGTGTGGGTAAGCCCGCCGATTTGGTTGAAGCGGTACAGCGCGGTATTGATATGTTCGATTGCGTAATGCCCACTCGCAACGCCCGTAATGGCCATCTATTTACCTCAACAGGGGTAATAAAAATTCGCAATGCCGTTCATCGTGGAGATACTTCTCCACTAGACGAAGAATGCGATTGCTATACCTGTCAAAATTTTTCCCGTGGTTATCTGCATCACCTTGATAAATGTGGTGAAATTTTAGGTGCGCAACTCAATACTATTCATAATCTTCGCTATTATCAAAATTTGATGCGTGGTATGCGTGATGCCATTGAAAATGACGAATTAGACCAATTTGTGGATGAGTTTTATCGCAAGCAGGGGCAAGAAAGGCCCTCATAATACTTTTCAATCTATTGGGTTTAGCAGTTTAAATCGTTAAAAATGCCCCAATATAAACTATTATGGCTATAATGCCTCGCTATCCAGCTATCTCGGTATTTATACGGGGATAATTAAGGAATAAAAGGAACAAAGAATGCCCAATAAATTCCCATTGTGGAAAAACCTAATGATTCTTGTGGTGGTTGCCTTTGCATTTACCTATGCAGCCCCCAACCTGTATCCGCCAGATCCTGCATTACAGCTCTCAGGGCAAAGTAGTGCTATGAAAATTGATCAGGCAGTGTTAGGTAAAGTTGAAAAAGCACTGGGTGAAGCACAAATAGACTATTTTGCTGGTGAAGCTGATGGCGAAACTGCACTAATTCGACTGGTCGACAGCAATCTACAAATGCGTGCCAAAGAGGTGGTGCAAGCTGAAATGGGTGGTGAATATATTGTCGCACTCAATTTAGCACCGACTACACCCCAATGGTTAAGTGATCTGGGCGGCGCGCCCATGAAGCTTGGTTTAGATTTGAGCGGTGGTGTGCACTTTTTACTCGAAGTCGATCTTGATTCTGCACTAGCTACGCGCCTTGAGGGTGATTTGCAGGAAGTTAAATCCAGTCTTCGAGAAGAAAAAATTCGCTATAGAAGTTTCGAATTAAAGGGCCAACAAATTATTGGCCGCTTCCGCAACCAACAGCAGGTTGAGCAGGCCGAAAGTCTTATTCGAGCCAATTTTCGTGATCTTCAGCCGCAAAATAGACAGGGTCAAAATCCGCTTGTGTTAGTGTTACAGCTAAGTGATATAGCAAAAGGACAAATTGAAGATAACGCTATCAAGCAGAACCTCACCTCATTGCGCAATCGTGTAAATGAGCTGGGTGTTTCAGAGCCATTGGTATCGCGTCAGGGTAAAAATCGTATTGTAGTTGAGCTGCCCGGTGTTCAAGATACGGCTGAAGCCAAACGAATTATCGGTAAAACCGCAAACCTAGAGTTTCGGTTAGAAGCTGAAGGCAGAATTGGCGAGGTATTTGAGTTTCGCGATGGTCGTGGGCTAGATGCTAAGTTAGAAACTAGCCCAGTCATTACGGGTGAGAATGTCACGGATGCCCGCTCAAGTTATGATGAAAATGGCCGTCCTCAGGTGAATATCACTTTAGACACTAAAGGTGGTTGGCAGATGGGCCATTCCACTAGAGATAATATAGGCCGTCGCTTGGGTGTTCTATTTATAGAGTACAAAACTAAGCTGGAAAAATCCCTCGCAGAAAATGGCGATATGGTGATTACTCCAGTGCCATTTGTAGAAAAACATATTATTAGCTTGGCCACGGTTCAAAGTCAGCTGGGTAAATCCTTTCGTATCACCGGTATAGATAGCCAACGTGAGTCATCTGAGCTAGCCCTTTTATTAAGAGCAGGGGCTCTTGCCGCACCTATGTATATCGTTGAAGAGCGTACCATTGGACCATCATTGGGCGCAGATAATATTCAATTGGGAGTAAAGTCAGTTTCCATCGGTATGACCATGGTGCTGTTATTTATGATCCTTGTATATCGAGGCTTTGGTGTTGTAGCTAATGTTGCTCTGAGCATGAACTTGTTGCTCCTGGTTGGTTGTATGTCCCTTCTAGGCGCGACCCTAACGTTGCCCGGTATTGCCGGTATCGTTTTAACTGTGGGTATGGCGGTTGATGCCAATGTGCTAATTTTCTCGCGGATACGCGAAGAGTTAGCCAGCGGAGCCTCAGTGCAGGGGGCAATTAGTGCTGGCTATGATCGCGCTTTTGTCTCCATTTTAGATGCCAATATTACTACCTTAATTGTTGCGGTGATATTGTTCCTAATTGGTTCAGGCCCAGTTCAAGGGTTTGCAGTAACCCTATCAATAGGTATTTTAACTTCCATGTTTACTTCAATCGTTTTAACCCGCGGTTTAGTGAATGCCATTGTCGGTGGTCGCAAAGTCGACAAGCTATGGATATAGGACTAGGAAAATGAGTGAATTAAAAATTTATAACTTTATGGGCTTGCGACGCATTGCGTTGGTTTTTTCCAGTGTTCTATTGTTGGTTTCCGCGGCTTCACTGTTTAGCCAAGGTTTGGTTTTAGGCTTGGATTTTTCTGGCGGCACACAAATAGAAGTTGGATACGATAAGCCGGTGGATGTGGCTAAATTGCGCGTACAACTAAAACAATCAGGGTTTGATGATCCTGTGGTGGTGCATTTTGGCTCAGAATCAGAGGTGCTTATTCGTATGCAGGGCGAGCCTGATCAGGGCCTTGCTGAGCGGCTTTATTCAGTGCTTAAAATTAATGGTGAAGAAATAGATTTACGGCGTGTTGATTTTGTGGGTCCGCAGATAGGTGAAGAATTACGAGATAAAGGTGGCTTGGGCATGTTGATTGCCCTCGCCGTGGTAATGCTCTACGTCGCTATTCGCTTCCAGTTTAAATTTTCTGTGGGTGCAGTGTTAGCCCTAGTGCATGATGTTGTGATTACACTAGGGATCTTCTCAATTGCCCGTCTGGAATTTGATCTTACGGTTTTAGCAGCAGTGCTCGCGGTGGTGGGTTACTCGCTAAATGATACTATTGTGGTGTCAGATAGAATCCGTGAGAATTTTCGGAAAATTCGCAAGGCATCATCAGTTGAAGTAATTAATGAATCCCTTTCCCAGACCTTATGGCGTACCATTAATACCTCGATGACTACCATGCTAGTTTTGTTAGCATTATTCTTATTTGGTGGCGAACTGATTCATAATTTTGCCATTGCGCTTATGATTGGGGTGGGTATTGGTACCTATTCATCCATCTATGTTGCGGCAACAGTTATGTTGGCCATGAATGTGGATCGCGAGGACTTGATTGAAACTGAAGAGGGTGAACTAGTAGACGATTTACCCTAATCTACAGCCTACCCCAATCTACTTGCGTCTTGCCACACTTTTTTAGGGTCTACTGCCGCTTTCCAGCGAGGGTAAAATAATAACTTTGTCATTTGATGTGGGCACTTGTGGATTACTTTGCTTGACTTCGTTATCGCCCACATAAAAAGCAACAGCCATAATTCTGTTGCGCACCCTACCTGTTTCATCCACTACAGATGCAAAAAGATTTAGTAAATGTTTACCTTCTGTTGAAGCGCTTATGGAAAGCTCAATAGTATGCAGATCTTGGTTATCCATCGAAAATGAAAATTCTCGGGTTGCAGGTTCAATACTCAATAAGGCTTCAGGTTTGAGTCGAATATAAATTTGCCCTGATGTGTATTGTTCTGAAAATGTAAGTTGAATATTTTCTACCTCACCAGCCGCAGTGTTTCCATCATAATTATGAGATAGCCTAATATTAGCGCCAGGTTTTTGATAGCTGGGAGAATGTTTTGGATGATCAAATAAAATTACATTTGATTTGCTTGAGGACTCTTTATGCTCTAATTCAGTTACACTAGAATCACAACCAAATAACAAAACAAGGCAAACTGCCAAGCATAAAAATAGCGTTTTATGGGTCATAGTTAACTCCTTAGCTTACTGCTTAGCAATTTCAATGTTAAAACAATAATTACCCAAAGGGGCAATCTGATCAGGGTCCCAGACACCTGACTCAATAATATAGTTACCAGTTGTAAGCGAAATATATAGGTTAGAGCTTCCATTAAATACTAGTGAATAATCGCGTCCAACGGTTACTCCATCTCTATGTATAGCTAGGTCGGCATCTAAAGAAAGACTTTCTTGCCCCGCGGGTGACAGCGAAATGTTATAAATACCTGAAGCTGGAACGTCAAATTTCAAAAATGCACGATTACCCAATTTATTTATAACTCCAGCGCTATTGTTATAACAAACCTGTTTGGATGAACCATTAGCCGTGATTTGTCTATAAATTGGTAAAACTGAAGGAATACCACCATTATTAGTTTCACCAAATCCATTGGAACCCGTCCCATAAATCTGTTGTGCATTGGCTAAGCTATTAATCTTATTAATGTTCACAGATGATTGTTGATCTTTAAGATGTTTAGTCAATGAATAAATACTAATTTGATAATCATCCTCAATATATGATTCAGAGGTTAATGTATTAAATATAGGTTCAAAGCCGAGAGCTATGTTATCTACACCATCGACATTGGTATCATATATATCGTAAATAATACTTTGAATGGAGCTTTCATTAAACCAACCAGGGTTGTAGGAATAGTTAGACTCCATATCCATAGACCAGCCATAATATGGCCAAAATGAATCGCTATCTCGATAGACTGAGTCACCGGTAATCACGCCTGAAAGAGCATTCGCTAGTGCTTCGCTATAGGCAACTCGCATATCTAATCGATCATCTTGGCTATGAGAGCCACCTAAAGAATCAGATCGAGAAAAATTGTCCTCAAAATAATGTATCCACTCATGAGCTACAACGTGCCGGTCATATTCGTCAGCATCTGCATCCTCATCTCCTAAAATATAGATTTTATTAGGGCTTTGGAAAAAAGAAGAGCCTAGATCACCATTTTCAACAGATCCTGATGAAGAATTATTCTCAGGACTCCAATATAGCTCCAAAGGAGGAAATAAAATACTTGGTTCAGTAGCCGCTAGCATTTGCATACTGTCATAAATAATATCAAGAATCGCGAAAGGCGCAGCTGACCTTATGCCAGAATTTTGTCCATTTCGGCCTGAGGGTAAGTGAAGATTTTTTATGATATCTTCAGATGTGGTGAAAGAAGAGCTATCTGTCACATAAAGAGGATGTTCACCGCCAACCTTGGATGTGTTGTCAAATACCTGTACATCCCAGGTTGTTCCTGTTGATTTAAGCATCTTTGCTGAAACTCGAACCCGCAGTTCAAGATCTCTCTGCGTTACAAAACTAAAGCTTCCATTACTGTCTGTAGTATTTGCAGCAATCACATTGTCAGAATTATCCAAAATTTCAACCAAAACTCCGCGAGCTGGGGAGGCAAAGGTATTATTAATATTCAAACCATCGCTATTTTCATAAAAAGGAATAAAATCAAAAGTGATAGTGCCAGAAATGGATGCTGTAGAAGGATTGTTAATACCACTTGGCATATATCCATCTAGATAGGATTGTATAGAATTTACATTATTTCTGGTTGCCGTATTAGAAACTGCACCATTAACTAAGGATTGATCTGCAAGATTAAATAAATACCTTAATAGGAGTAGGCTATCAGTCAGTGCATCAACTTCTCCATCGCCATCAATATCGCCAATGCTCGTGGTTATCATCTCAACTCTAGCCATAACGTCACCACCGGGAAGTGGAGAGCCTGCAGAGATTGCTCCAGCAACTAGTGATTCACCTCTTAATCCAAAAGCATACCTTATCATCAATAGACCATCAGTTAGGGCATCTACCTTACCGTCACTATCAATATCCCAAGAGATTGTGTTTCCAGTCTGATTAGTTGATTGAGAAGTTAAATTTTTATCTTCAATATTGCTTTGATTGCTAAAGTATTCATCATTGAAAGGCTTATAAGAAACGGAAGAATAGTTAGTTTTACTAGGTTTTTGGGTTTTATTTGGCAAGTGCGTGGAGTCAGAAGTATGGTGGTCAGTCAAATGGGTATGATCCAATTTACAGCCGCTAGCCCCCAAAAGGCATAGAATGAAAAAAACATTCAGAAAACGAGCCATACAAAACCTATCAATTATTATTAGTACTGTTTAACTATTTGTTTAATCCAAATTACAACTTAAGTAATTACGCTAGGAATTTTAATTTGGCGCATTATCTTGTTTTTTCTTGCGCATACACTTTTTTAATCTCACAGTTATTAGGGTGTATTAGAATAAATTTGTCAAATTACTAGTACTTAAGTATTAGATACATTGTGAAGATATGCTATTAATATAACCATAATAATTAGTTCAAAATAATAAATGCCACAGCTCTGTAAGAGGGAAGTAAAAATGTTCAGCGTGATATTCCGTTATATATTTTCTATTGTTATAACTTCATTTTTTTTGAGTATATGTATAAGTGCGTCTGCAAATATAAATTATGCTGATGAAGTCGTTATCTTTAAAAATGGTGCCACCACTGCTGCATGGCAGCCTGGTTTAAATGGATATGACCAAGATAATGGTTGGGGCGCCTGCCCTGATGCAACTGCATGTCCAAACCTTGATTTTGGTATCGTTAACGATAGCGAAAGA